>JANQIT010000100.1 GCA_028282025.1 Hwanghaeella sp.
GAAATGCTTGCGGTCCTCCGACAGATAGCCGATGCCGGCCTTCACGGCGTCGGACGGGGCCTTGATCTCAACCGGCCGCCCATGGACCCGGATTTCGCCGCTGTCCTTCGGATCGGCGCCGAAGATCGCGCGCGCGACTTCCGTCCGCCCGGCCCCCATCAGCCCGGCAAAGCCCAGGATCTCTCCCCGGCGGACCGAGAAACTGACGTCCCGTATCTCACTCCCGCGGGAAAGACTGGTCACCTGCAAGGAAACTTCCGCGTCGCCCAGGTCGGGTGGAACAAGCGGTTCTTCCTTCACTTCCCGGCCGACCATCATCGCGATAATCCGGCTGAGCGGCGTATCGGCGGCGGTGACGGTATCGACATATTCGCCATCGCGCATCACCGTCACCCGGTCGGCGATCTGCTTCAACTCGTCCATCTTGTGGCTGATATAGATGATGCCCACCCCCTCGGCCTTCAGGCGGCGGATGATCACGAACAGTTCGGCGATCTCGGCGTCGTTCAAAGCCGCCGTCGGCTCGTCCATGATCAGAACTTTCGACCGGAAGGACAGCGCCTTGGCGATTTCGATCATCTGCTGTTTGGCAATGGTCAGATCGCCGACAACCGCCCTCGGATCCAGGTTCAGGTTCATCGACCCGAAGATCTCGGCGGTCTGTGCATTCAATGCATCTTCGTCCAGCCGCCCGAAACGCTTGCGCGGTTCCCGGCCGATGAAGATGTTCTGGGCGGCGGTCAGGTCATTCATCAGGCTCAATTCCTGATGGATAATGCCGATGCCCAGCGTCTGGGCCGCGCGCGGACTCTCCGGGTTCGCTTCCGCACCATCGATTTCGAGAGTGCCGCCGTCGCGCTGATAGATGCCCGAGAGGATCTTCATCAGGGTCGATTTGCCGGCCCCGTTTTCGCCCATCAAGGCGTGAACCTCGCCGGCGGTCAGGTCGAACCGAACGTTCTTCAGCGCGTGCACGCCGGGGAACGTCTTTTCGATTCCCCGCATTTCGACCAGCTTTGACATCTCGCCTCTCCCCCCCGATGACAAGATCCGCGTCCTTGGACGCCGTTATTTTCCGACCGGCCCGTCAGGGCCCGAAGTCGACGCCCCCGCATCCGGTTCTTCGATGGGTTTCTTCTCTGCGGAAGCGGTTCGGATCCAGGATCCCGGCCATTCACGCCCCTTTCCTTTGCGGGCGGCTCCCAGCGCCGCGCCGCCGTCAGCCATCCCGGCGAACCTCCGTTCAAGTCCCCGGCCGGGAACACCCCCCGGCATCGGTTCGGTCCGCCGCGCAGACAGTCTTTCGCAATCCTGAAGTCGCCGTACCGCGTGCGCAGCAACAGCCGCGTTCAGACCGATCGTATCAAGGTTCAATTGGGAGTTCCCACACTTATCGGACGACCTTTGCACCATGAAACCTTATCCTGCGCCTTCCTGGCTAACCTCTTTGAGTAGAGCTGGTCAACTAACATGTTAGTATGTTAGTCGCTTAATCATGAATCAAGCACGCGAAATCGATCCCGATCTGCTTACCAGAATTTCGAGCGCCGAAGGCAGTTTGGCGCAGCAGGTTCACCAGTCCATCAAACAGGCGATCCTCTCGCTCGATTTCCCGCCGGGCGCTGTCCTGCGCAAGGGCCCGATCTGCGAACAGATGGGCGTATCGCGCGCCCCGGTCGCCGAGGCGATCTCGCGGTTGGCCGCCGAAGGTCTCGTGGATGTTGTGCCGCAGTCGGCAACCCGGATCTCCTATTTCTCGATAGAGGAGATCCGCGAAGGCGCTTTTGTGCGCGAGGCCCTGGAGCTGTCCGCCGTGGAGAAGGTGGCGCGCGACCTGACCGAGGAGCAGCGCAAGAGGCTTCACAGAAACCTTCGGCTGCAGGATCTGTTGATTGAGGACGAGGATACCGCGGGGTTCTATCAGGCGGACGAAGAGTTTCATCATCTGCTGATGAGCTTCACGGGGTTCAGCCGCCTCGCCGACCTTGCGCAAACGGTTTCCCTTCAAGTCAGCCGCGCCCGTTTGCTGTTGCTGCCGACACCCGGCCGGATCCAGGAGACGCGGGATGAACATCGCGCCGTCTTCAACGCGGTCTCCGCCAAAGATCCCGCACGCGCACGCGCCGCGATGCGCCACCATCTGGGCCAGCTCATGCCACGCATCGAACGGCTGCGGGCCGCACGGCCGGAATTGTTCAACATACCTGTATTACGAATTAAGGAACGCGGATGAAAACCACCCAAACCGCCCTCTTGAACGCGCGCACCGCGCGCCCGGTACCTTTGACACGCATCGGGTTCGGCGGCGCGCCGCTCGGAAACCTCTACAGGGCCGTCAGCGAGGAAGACGCACAGGCCGCGTTGCAGGCGGCCTATGACGCCGGCATCCGCTATTTCGACACCGCCCCGCAATACGGGCTGGGCCGATCCGAGACCCGCTTCGGCGAAGCCCTGTCGCGCTTCGACCGGAACGCCCTGCAACTGTCGACCAAGATCGGACGTCTGCTGGTCGACTGCGACCCGGATGAGGTGACGCCGGAAGCCTTTGTCGACGTTCCGCAGAAACGCATTGTCTTCGACTACACCTATGACGGGGTGATGCGCAGCTACGAGGCCAGCCTGAAGCGCCTCGGCGTCGCCAATGCGGACATTCTTCTGGTCCACGACGTCTGCGTGTTCAGCCAGGGCTCGCAGGAAGCGAGCGATGCTAAAGTCCGCGAACTGTTCGACGGCGGCGGCTACAAAGCTTTGAGCGAATTGCGCGCCGCGGGCGACATCGCCGCCATCGGCGCCGGCGTGAACGAGTGGCAAGTGTGCGAGAAGCTGCTCGGCCTTGGCGATTTCGACGGATTCCTGCTCGCCGGCCGCTATACGCTGTTGGAGCAGGACGCGCTGGAGAGCTTTCTGCCGCTGTGCGAGAAGCGCGATGTGGGCATCATTCTGGGTGGGCCCTACAATTCGGGCATCCTGGCCACCGGTGCGGTGCCGGGGGCGAAATACAATTACGCAGATGCGCCGGAGGAAATTCTGGAGCGGGTCCGGCGGATCGAAGCGGTTTGCAAAGCCCACGACACGCCGATGATCGCCGCCGCGCTGCAATTCGTTCTCGGCCATCCCTGCGTCAAAACCGTCGTTCCCGGCGCGGTCAACGCGGCCGAAGTGCGGGCCAATATCGATCTGATGGAACGCGACATCCCCGCCGCCCTGTGGAGCGATCTGCGCGGCGAGGGCCTGATTCGGCCGGACGCGCCGCTGCCGTCGGAAGTTCCACATGCTGCGTGATGTCGACCCGATCCTGTCGCCGGACCTGCTGCACGCGCTGCGCGCCATGGGCCATGGCGATACGATTGTGATAGCGGACGCGAATTTTCCCGGCTCCAGCATGGGCCCGGTCTGCATCCGCGCCGATGGGTCCACGGCGGCGGAGATTCTGCGCGCCGTCCTCTCGGTCATGCCGTTGGATACCTTCGATCCGACGCCCGCGATCACGATGCAGGTTGTCGGCGATGCGGACGCCGTGCCGGACGCAGTCGCAGACTTTCAGGCTATCATCGACCGGACGGCCGACCGCCCGGCCATCATTCACGCGGTGGAGCGGTTCGCGTTCTACACGCGCGCCGAACAGGCCTTTGCTGTTGTGCAGACCGGCGAACGGCGTCTTTACGGAAACATCATTCTACAGAAAGGCGTCATCGAATGAGAATTGACGCACACCAGCATTTCTGGTCGCTGGCGCGGGGTGACTACGGCTGGCTGACCGCCGACCTCGACCCGATTTACCGCGACTTTCTGCCCGACGATCTGGCCCCGATGCTGAAGGCGGCCGGGATCGACGGAACCATTCTCGTTCAGGCCGCGCCGACCGTGGCGGAAACGCGCTTCATGCTTTCGTTGGCGGACGCGACGCCGTTCGTCAAAGGCGTCGTCGGCTGGGTCGATTTCGAAGCGCCCACCGCCGCCTGGCAGATCGCCGACCTGGCGGCGCACCCGGCCCTGGTCGGACTGCGCCCCATGATTCAGGATATCGCCGATCCGGAATGGATGCTGGGCGACGCCCTGACCCCGGCGTTCGACGCGCTTCAGGCGAACGGCCTGACCTTCGATGCGCTCACCCTGCCGCACCATCTGCCCGTGCTGCGCCGCTTGCTGCGGCGGCATCCGGCCATGCGGGTGGTGATCGATCACGGCTCAAAACCGATCATCCGGGACCATGTCATGGAGGGCTGGGGGGAGGAGATGCGCGCGCTTGCGGAGGAGACGTCCGCTTTCTGCAAACTGTCGGGCCTGGTTACCGAGGCCGCGCCGGACTGGTCGCCCGACGATCTTCAGCCCTATGTCCGCCATCTGTTGCAGACCTTCGGTCCCAACCGCCTGATCTGGGGCAGCGACTGGCCGGTCTGCACGCTGGCCAGCACCTATGAACGCTGGCTGGAAACGACGGACGCCCTGCTGCACGACCTGACGCCGGAGCAGAAAGCCGCCGTCATGGGCGAAAACGCCGCGCGCGCCTACACACTGACGACCGAAGCCTGACGCGGCCGCCGCACGACGCGGTAGATCTGCGGCCGGGCCGGAACCTGGGCGAAGATCAAGCAGTTGAACTATCTTATTTTCGCTCGATCACTTAACTGTCTGGAAATGTGGCGCGCCCGGGAAGATTCGAACTCCCGACCTCTTGATTCGTAGTCAAGCGCTCTATCCAGCTGAGCTACGGGCGCGCGGTGCCTTTGCGGCGGCGTCCGGCGGGGTCAAGGTCGGCCCGGGCCGGAGCGGAGGGGTAGGTAGCCCAGGTCACCGGCTATGGCAAGCGGTGAATCGCGCCCAAGGGCGTCTTTCCCTGCGCGGCGGCCTTGCGTGACCCGCAAGTCACAGGTCGGCGGCATTTGACGAAAGCCCCCTCCGCCCCGCCTTGTGGCGAATCGGCCGCTCGACTAGGATGCCGGACGATTGACTTGTGGGTGGGTTTGGCTCAAATCCTCATGACGTTAACGCAGCGGATCGATAAAGTTCGCGAAGTATTGGATAATCAACGAATCTTCTTTACTTTCCCTGACGGTAAGAACTGGCAGGTTTCGACGGGGAAAGAGGGCGAGGTACGGAAGTCAAATGCTGAAAATCTCCGGTGGAATTAAAGTGGGCCTCTTGGCGACAGCGGCCATGACGCTTGCGGGTTGCGAAGCGCTGTGGCCGACGACCGAGGCGCCCGACCCGGTCGCGCCCTCCGCACAGACCGCGGCGCCGGCGCAGGCCCCTCAGCCCGCGCCGCTGGCGACGCCGCCGGTGCCGCCGCCCGTCACCGCCGCCGCGCCGGCCCAATCCTCCGTCGCCTCCGCGGCGGTGGCGACACCCGCCATCGGCCAGACCTTCGTCGGCCGCAAGGTGGACGAGATCCAGGGCGACCTGGCCAAACTGCAAGGCGGCGTTACGGATATCCACAGCCGCGCCGCAGCGATCATGGAACAGGGACGGTCGTCGGCCGACCGCTATCATGCGCTGGTCGCCGCGATCACCGCGCGCCTGCAGCAGGGCACCACGCCGGGCAACCCGATCCTGGTCGCCCAATGGAATCAGGCTCAGACCGCGCTGGAGAGCATCGCCAGCGTCACGCCGCAAGTCACCGTGCTGTCCAACGACGCCGCGGAACAGGCCGCCTTCGGCCAATTCGTACTGAACCAGGTCCAGGCGACTTACGGGCTTAGCGGCGCGGTGGACGAGGATCATATCCGTCTGCGCGCCGTGGAAGATCAGGTTCACCAGTCCGTCGTCGATATCGACCGCACGCTGAATGAATTGAGCCAGGATATCAGCCGCCAGAACATCTATGTGAACGGCGAGCGTCAGAACATGACGACCCTGTCGCTGGCGATCAAGAACGGCGAGCTTTACGGCTCCAGCCTGGCGACTCAAGCCTTCACGCAGACCGAAAACCTGGCCCGCGCCACGGCCCGCGCGGCCCTGCCGCAGGCCGGCGACCAGCCGCTGGTGATCGTTCGCTTCGACCGGCCGAACGTGCAGTATCAGCAGGCGTTGTTCAGCGCGGTCAGCCAGGCGTTGAGCCGCAAGCCCAACGCGACCTTCGACCTGCTGGCTGTCAGCCCGGCCCAGGGCAACGCGGCCAGCATCGCCCTGAACAGCGCGGCGGCCCAGCGCAATGCCGAGGATGTTTTGCGCACCCTGACCGACATGGGCGTCAGTTCCAGCCGGGTTCAGTTGCTGTCCTCGACCGATGCGGTGGCCAATAACGAGGTCCACGTCTTCGTTCGCTAAGGCGCGAGCGGCCCACGCGTCGTTGCGGCGGATTGATCCTGTCCCCGGCCCCCGCCGTACCCTATAGGAAGTGCGGTTGACGGAGAGAGCGATGCAGCGGATTTGGGCGGTCTTGCTTCTGGTCGGCGTCCTGGCGGCGCCGGTGGCGAATGCCCAGGGCGATTCCGAAAACTATACGGAAGGCGGGCCGGAGCAGCAGGCCGCCATCGCCGTCATCCAGAACCAGATCGATGCGTTGAGCCGGTCTGACGGGGCGGCGGCCTATTCCTACGCCGCACCCATCATCAAGCAGAAATTCCGCTCGGCGGAGATGTTCATGACCATGGTGCGCCAGGGCTATGGCATCCTGATCGACCCGGCGGGCGTCGAGTACCTCGACCTTCGGACCATGGCGGGCGATCTGATGCAGGCGGTCCGCGTGCTGGGCCGCGACGGCGTTTCCAAGATTCTGATCTATCAGATGCAGTTGCAGGAAGACGGCATCTGGAAAATCGCCGGCGTCTATATGACCGAGGATCGCCGCCCCCAGGTCTGAAGCCGGCGCGGTGCGCTTTCGTCTTTTCTTCGCCATCCCCAGGGGCTATCAACGGCGCACCGAATAAGTGGAGGCGCTTCGATGACTGAGCCGCACGGCATGGATTTTCCGGTATCCTGGGACGAGTTGCACCGCACCGCGCGGGCGCTGGCCTACCGTTTGATGGG
Organism: Hwanghaeella sp.; assembly: GCA_028282025.1. GTDB lineage: Bacteria > Pseudomonadota > Alphaproteobacteria > UBA8366 > Aestuariispiraceae > Hwanghaeella. The sequence goes on from JANQIT010000100.1 coordinate 6,970, forward strand.
CATGGGTCCGTTCAACGGCATCGTCGCGATCACGCGCGGCGGCCTGGTGCCGGCGGCGATCATCGCGCGCGAATTGGAGATCCGCCTGGTCGATACGGTGTGCATCTCCACCTACAATCACAAGGATATGGGCGACGCGAACATCCTGAAATCGGTCGAGGGCGACGGCGAGGGATGGCTGATCGTCGACGATCTGGTCGACACCGGAAAGACGGCCAAGATCGTACGCGAAATGCTTCCAAAGGCCCACTTCGCCACAATTTACGCCAAGCCCGCGGGGAAACCCCTGGTCGACACCTATGTTACGGAAGTCTCGCAGGAAACCTGGATTCTGTTCCCCTGGGATGTCGAACTGGCCTACGCCAAACCCCTGAAGGAACGCAAATCGGCCTGACAGGGCGCGGACGCGGGCCGGTCAACCGACCCGGATCATCCGCAGGCGCGGGTCCAGCCGGTCGCGCAACCCATCGCCCAGCAGGTTCAAGCCCAGGACGGCAACCATAATGGCCGCGCCCGGAATCACCGCCTGCATGGGATGGGTGAACATCAGGGTCTGGGCGTCCTTCAGCATCTTTCCCCAGCTTGGGTCCGGCGGCTGAACGCCCAGTCCCAGATAGCTGAGGCCCGCTTCCGCCAGGATCGCCACGGCGAACTGGATCGTCACCTGCACGATGATCGCACTGGACGCGTTGGGCAGCACATGTACCAGCGCGACCGAGACCGGCGACCGTCCCAAGGCGAAGGCGGCGGCGACATAGGGCCGGCCCATCACCTGCAGCGCGGCCCCCCGCGTCACCCGCGCAAAGACCGCAATGTTGAACAGACCGACCGCGACGATGGCGTTGACCACACCCGGCCCGTATAGGGCCGCGATCAGCACGGCGGTCAGAATGGCGGGAAAGGCGAAGATCAGGTCGGCGGCGCGCAGGATCATGTCGCTGGACAGGTCCCGGCGCATGGCGGCGTAAAGGCCCGCCGGAATGCCGCCCGCCAACCCGATCCCGACCGCGACGCAGCCCATCAGCAAAGCGTTCTGCGCGCCCTTCATCAGCATCGACAGCATATCCCGGCCAAAGGCGTCGGTGCCCAGCCAGTGGTCGGCGGACGTGGGCTTCAGGCGGTTGGCGATGGCGACCCCGTCGGTCGGAAAGGGCGTCCCCAGCGCGGCCCACAGGCCGGTCAGAAAAATAAGGCCGGTCAGCGCCACGCCGATGACAAGATTGGGGCCGAGGCGGCGTTGGCGGAGGGGACCGTCCATCAGGCGGCCGCCTTGCCATGCGGGCGCGGATCGACCGCCGCATAGATCATGTCGACCACGAAATTCACCAGCACCACCAGCGCCGCCAACAGCAGAATGATGTTCTGCACCACGATCAGGTCGCGCTGGAAAATCGCCTGCAGCAACAGCCGCCCCAGCCCGGGCAGGTAGAACACATTCTCCACCACCACCGCGCCGGCGATCAGGAAGGCGAATTGCAACCCCATGATGGTCGCCACCGGCAGGAAGGCGTTGCGCAATACATGGCCGGTCAGCACCGCCCGGTCGCTCAACCCCTTGGCGCGTGCGGTGCGGACGAAGTCTTCCCGGTACACGTCAAGCACCGACGAGCGGACCACCCGCGCCAGGATGGCGGTTTCCGACAGGGCCAGTGCAAGGGCCGGCAGCAGCAGCGACTTCAACGCCAGCGCCCAGCCGTCTTCCCAGGGCGAAAACCCGCCCGCCCCGAACCAGCGCAATTGCACCGCAAAAACCAGGATCAGCAGGATGCCGAACCAGAAATTCGGGATCGCAAGCCCGATCTGGGAAAACCCCATCACCGCGTAATCGCCGGGCCGGTTGCGGTTGACCGCCGCGATCACGCCGAGCGGCAAGGCCGTCAGCACCGCCAGCACGAAGGCGATCAGGGCCAGCGGAACAGTCACGGCCAGACGCTCGGTCACCAGTTCCGCGACCGGCACGCCATAGGTCATGCTTTGTCCGAAATCGCCGCGCAGCAACCCGCCGATCCAATCCAGATAGCGCACCGCGGCGGAACGGTCCAAGCCAAGCTCGGTCCGCAGCGCGGCGACGGCCTCCTCGGTCGCGCCGACGCCCAGCATCAACTGCGCCGGATCGCCCGGCAGCACGGACAGAACCACGAAGACCAGGACGGATGCCGCGAACAGGGCCGCGACCAGATTGAAGGCGCGGTGGGTCAGATAGGAAACCATCTCTACCGATGCGTTCGGACACGGGGTCCGGGGTCTGAAATCCGGTCTATTTCCAGGACGCGCCCGTCACGTCGTTCGCCTGCACCGGGGCGTTCAGCCACAACCCCTCCAGCTTGGCGTTCCGAACGCCGGTTCGGGCCAGTTGGAACAGGAAAACGTTCGCAACATCCTTGGCCAGGATCGTCTGCGCCTCTCCATACAGCGCGTTCCGTTCCGCAACATCGGTGCTTCCCTTGATCCTGTCCATGACCGCGTCGAACGCGCTGGAGGAATAGCCGAAATAATAGTCCGGCCGGCTGTAGATCCCGATATCCAGCGGTTCCGTGTGGGAGACGATGGTCAAGTCGAAATCGTGCGCGCCCCGGAAGACGTCCGACAGCCATTGCGCCCATTCGACATTGATCAGCTCGACCTCGATGCCGACCGCGCGCAATTGGGCGGCGATGATCTCGCCCCCCCGGCGGGCATAGGCCGGCGGCGGCAGTTTCATCACCAGCTTCAGGTCGCTTTGACCGGCTTCCGCCAGCAGCGCCTTGGCCTTCATCGGGTCGTAGGGATGGGTTCCGGTCAGATCCAGGTAGGCGTTGTGATGCGGGGCGAAATGCGACCCGATCGGCGTGCCGTTACCGAACATCGCGCCGTCGATAACCGCCTGTTTGTCCACCGCGTGCGCGATGGCCTGACGGACCATGGCGTTCTTGAACAGGTCGCGGCGCTGATTCAACACCAGCAGCGTCTCGCCCTCCGTCGTGCCGACGGCGACCGTATAACGCGGGTCCGCGTCGAATTGCGCCAGCGTTTCCGGCGCCCCCATGTTCGGAAATGCGTCGACATCTTCCGCAAGCAGGGCCGCGACCTGGGCGGAGGCGTCCGGAATAAACTTGAAGGTCACGGTCCCGATGGCCGGTGCGGCCCCCCAGTAATCGTCGCGCCGGGTCAGAACCACGCTGTCGCCCTTGATCCAGCGCGTCATCCTGTAGGGTCCGGTGCCGACGGGGTTGGTCTTGTTCCCGTCCGCAGACGCCGGGTCGACGATCACCGCGTCGCCCCAGCCGAGATTCCAGAGGAAATTCCCGTCCGGCCGTTTCAGCACGATCGTCACGGTCGCCGGATCCGGCGCGGCGACGCTTGCAATCGGTTCGAACAGACCCTTCTGGGCGTTGGTCGAACCCTCCGCCATAGCGCGTTCCAGCGAGAATTTAACGTCACCGGAATCGAAGGCCGCACCGTCGTGAAATGTCACGCCGGAACGCAGGGCGAAGGTATAGGTCAACCTGTCGTCGGAGATCGTCCAGCTTTCCGCCAGGCCCGGCTGCACCGCGCCGTTCTGATCGATCCGGGTCAACCCTTCGAACAGATTGGCGTAGACCACCTCGTCGATGGCCGCCGCCGCCCCCGCCGTCGGATCGAGATGCGGCGGTTCCAGCCCCATACCCAAGGTCAGCGTATCTTTCGCGTGTCCCGTCTGCATACCGGCAGCGATCAGAAACGCCGCGCCTAACGCCATCATAGTCCTTTGAAACCGCATGCCTGCCCCCGAAGCTCCGTGGTTCGATACCGATAGCGTTCCAGTAACGCCGCCGCATGGCAATATGTATCTATTCCTAACGCGGTTTACGCCGGTTCTGAAACGGCTGAGATCGCTTTAGTGGTCCGTCAGGAACCCCCAAAAGCAGGAACGCCGTGCAGCGGCGCGGCGGCCAGGATACCCCGGCCGACCGCCCTGCTTACGGCGTCGGCGATCAGCGTGCCCAACAGCGAGAGCGTTCCGGCGTCCACAGGGTCCATGCCCGGCGACGCCGTGCTGAGGGCGAACAGAGTGTCGCCGTCGAACGGCGTATGGATTGGGTGGATCGCCCGGGCCAGCCCGTCATGCGCCATGATGGCCAACCGCTCCGCCTGGGAGACCGTCAGCGGGGCGTCCGTCGCGACGACGCCGATGGTGGTGTTTTCCGCAGGGCTGCGCCCGCGCTTCGTGACGATGACGCCGCCGGTCCGGGCGGGCGCGACAGCAGGTTCGCCGAACTCGCCCGCCAGTTCGAACGGCCAGGACCATAGGGTTTTTCCATCCGGCATGACGGGAGAGCCGATGGCGTTCACCGCGATCAGCGCGCCCACCGTATATCCGCTGTCCGGGTCCACAGTGGAGCAACTGCCGAGCCCGCCCTTGATTGCGCCCGCAAGCGCGCCGTACCCGGCGCCGCAATTGCCCAGATCGACGTCCGCGGCCGCAGCCTCGCAAGCTTCCACCGCGAGCGTTCGGTACGGCGGATTGTCGCCCCATTCCTTGTTCCCGCCATTGGCGAGATCGAACAGGATCGCCTGCGGCACGATCGGGATTCGCTTCCCCGCCGCCTCGAAACCGATTCCCTTCCCGGCCAGCCAGTGCTGGACCGCACCGCCCGCGTCCAGGCCGAAGGCGGATCCGCCGCTTAAGACAACGGCGTCGACACGTTCAACCAGAGAGGTGGGCCGCAGCAAATCCGTCTCGCGGGTGCCCGGTGCGCCGCCCCGTGTATCGACCGCGGCCAGCGCGCCGCCGGACGCCGGCAGCACAACGGTGACGCCGGTGGCGACTTCCACGGAATGGGCGTTCCCGACCACAAGGCCGGGAACATCGGTGATCAGATTCTTGGAACCGGGTTGGAACGCCGTCATGCGGTCAGCAGGATGCGGTCAGCTTTCCTCTGTCAAGTCGCGCAGGGTGCCCAGGTCGGGAATATGCACCATGCCGCCTTCCAGAAGGCGAATGACCCCGGTGGTTTTCAGCTGCGTGAAGTTCCGGCTGACCGTTTCCGTGGTCAGCCCCAGATAATCGCCGATGTCCGAACGGCTCATCGGCACATAGATCGTGTTCGGATCGTCGCCGCGTTCACCGGCCCGGTCCGACAGGCGCACCAGGAAGGAACAGACTTTCTCCTTCGCGGTCTTACGGCCCAGCAACAGCATCTGATCCTGCGCCTGCACCAGCTCGTTCGAGGCCACGTTCAACAAGCGGCGTTCCAGTTTCGGAAACCGGTCCAGCAACCCTTCCAGTTTTTTCCGCGGGAACCGGCACAGGGAAACGCCGCCGACCGCTTCGGCAGAATAGGCATAGGAGTCGTTCAGGGCGATTCCCAGGAAATCGCCCGCGAACAGGAAACCCGTGATCTGGCGGCGGCCGTCCGGCAGCAATTTGTACAATTCCACCGCACCGCGGGTGACGTTAAACAGGTAGTCCGCCGCCTCGCCTTCCGCGGTGATGGGGTCGCGGCCGGTCAGTTCCACGAAGGAGGTGATCGACGCCAGCGCGCCCAGTTCATCCTCTTCCAATGCGCCGCAAATGGACAGGTGCCGAACGTTACAGGTCGCACACTGTTCCGGCAGGCAGGTCGGTTTGCAGAATGACGAATCGCTTCCTGCGTGAAAATTGGCTTCCATACCCTTGCCCCCAACTTTTGTCGCCGCCAATCGCATCGCCTTGATTGGTTCAGGATAGCAATTAGTGCAGCGCCTTAGTCAGGAATTTAGACATATATTGTGGTCAAACGCAAAAGTTTGGACAGGCGCTGCGACATTTTTGATCTGAGTCATGGAGACATGGTTTCACGACAGGGAAAAATCGGCATCGCGTGTGTGTCTTCGCCAGTAAGGCAAACAATGGCGCACCAACGCAGCAGTACGACCGGTAATCAGGGTTTTCGAGCATGACCACAGCGCTCAACATCGTCCCGCTCCAAGGGCAACGTATCGCCAAGATCGTTCCCCTGGTGCAGATCCGGAAACCCGAATACACCCTGGACATGCTGATGGGCGCACTGCAGGAACAATTGGAACGCGGAACCGACGATGAAGGCATCGTCGCGTTCGAGACCGACCGCGGATATGTCGTCGGTCTGTTCACCTACAGTATTTTCCGCGACGTGATCGACGGCGCATTGCTGATGGTGAACAACTTCATTTCGATGGACGTCATCGGTCGCTATGGGACGGTCGATACGATGTTGCACGAGATCGAAGCGCTGGCGCGGCGCGTGGGGGCGTCGAAAGTCAAAGTCAGCCTTGTGGACGAGATCGAGGGCTTTCCCCGGAATGTCGACAGCGTGACCGCCAAGTTCCGGGCCGCCGGTTTGCAGTTCGAGGGCATGAGCCTGACGAAGCACGTCGTCTGACACCGCCTGAAACCTTTACCCGGCATTTGCCGATTCGACTCTTTGAAGAGAGGGGACAGCCGCCGGGATAGATCGGGGGGCAAGATACCCGGCGGCTGTCAGCGGCCGAAAGGGAAGGGGCCGTCTTGAAGTTTGAGATAGGGACGCGCGCCCGGCGATGCGAGAGGGCTCACCGAAGCGTGATGCGAATATTCCCGGCCTGCGGCACAGCCCGGGGCTCCGGCGTCCGGGCGGGAACCGCCGGGATCAGGATGTCACGGCGGGTTTGGGCGCTGGTCCGTGATAGATCATCTTCCAGGCCCCCTCTTCCCGGTGGAAGATATTGATCATGCGCACCGTCCCCGGGTTGAGATGTTCGAGACAAATCACGCCCCAGCGCCCCCCATCATACTGTATGGATTCCAGCGCGCAGGTAATTGCTGGCGGCGCGGCCAGGATCTGCGCCCAGCTTGCCAGCACCTGCTCCCGCCCGTCGATCCGCCTGGTTGCGGGGTGCTGGACCCCAATCGGCTCCACCATACCCCAAACGGCCGCCATCGCCGGCATGTCGCTTTCGCGGAACGCGCGGTAGAATTCCGCATTCGCGGCGAGTACCGCCTCCCGGTCCGCATCGGACTGAGCCGTCACCGATTCAGGCGTTAGGACGAGCCCCGGCAACAGAAAGATCAGACTCAAGACATATCTGAAACGCATGGATGCCACAGCCTCCGCCCGGTTGCGATCCGCATATCCGATGGACCTTACCCGACCCTTTGGACGCACGCCAAATCGCCGCCGCGACGCCCATGCGAAACCGGGTTTCTACTGCGAAAGCCGGTCGAATGCCTCCCGCACTTTCCGGTCGACCGCCTGACGGGCCAGCACGATCCAGGCCTTGGCGCGTTCTTCCGCCGCCGCGTCGGGGTCGGGCAGCGTCGCGTCATAGGCGGCCCGCGCCTTGGCATCGAACGCATAGACCGCAATCGCGTGCAAACCCTTGTCCGGCACCAGAAGGTAGCCGGCCAGGCCGACGCCATAATGCATGGTGCCCGTCTTCGCCCAAAGCGACAGGGCGAGCGGCGGCTCCCGGAACCGGTTTCTCAACCCGCCGTCCCAGCCGGCCGGCGTCAGGATCGCCGGCAATCCCCGAAATCCTTCCAACCGGGCCGCTTGCAAGGCGAGGAACCGGGCCATCGCCCGCGGCGTGACGCGCGCGTCGGAATCGAGACCGGAGAAATTCCCGGCCTCCAGCGCCGTCAGGTCCGGATGGGTGCGCCTTAGCCACGGTTTGGGATCCGTCGCCCCAAGGACAGTTCGGCCCAGCAGTTCCGCCATGGGATTGCTGGAGGTCCAGAGCATCTCCCGCACCAGGCTCTCCAAAGGGTCGCTCGCATGGCGGGCCAACTCCCGCTCGCAGCGTACGGAAGCGGCGGGGCGCGGCGCGGGCAAGGCCGCTCCCAACCCCCTGGCGTAACCGCGCAGCAGGTCGGCGGCCTGCCGGGGCGGGTCCGGGTGAGCATACCATTCGGTCCCGTCTTCGGCGGGCGCAGGGGCCCCCGCGGGCACGGTTCGAACACCGCCGCCCGCCAACCGGACGCCGCGATAGGCCCCTTCCGCCACCATCAGCCGGGCCAGGACCGGATTATACGCCGCCGTCGACGGCTGCCCCTTGTGGACCGGACCCAGGGTTTCCGCCGGCGCATACAGAAACCGCCGCGCGCCGGTCAGCCCCTCGCCGGCCCCCAGCGCCATGGCCAGAAGGTCTTCCACATCCAGCGCCGGGTCGCCGCCGCCGGCCAGAAGCACGGTCTCGCCATTGCGGCACAGCCGTGTGACGAAACGCTGCGCGGCGTCGCCTTGGGCAAGCACCGCCACCGCGGTCAAGAGTTTCACTGTCGAGGCAGGCAGGACGGGCGTGTCGGCCCCTTCTCCGAAACCACCGCCGGTATCCTCGACCGGCATTGCATGAAACATCACCGGGATGTCGTCCACGCCCGGTAGGGCAGGCGCCGGCGGCGGCGCGGCGCAACCGGCCAGGAACAAGAGCAGGAACAGAGAGAGGATCGGGCGCATGCCCTACTCTACGGCGCTTTGGCATAGCTTCGCCATGCAGGCGTTCGTGCAAAAGAAAATTCGCAGGACGAAAGAGGCAAGACGGTCCCCCCGCAATCGCGGAGACAAAGTAAAAGCCACCCGCTCACGTTGCGAAAGAATGCAGAATCATTCCTTACTTCAGGACTGCATCTCGACAATGGGGGGTTCGCTTGTGAGCGGCCTTGGTACATGCACGGTCCTGATTGTCGAGGACCAGATGGAAATCCGAACGCTGCTGGCGTCGATCCTGCGCACCCTGGGCGTCGGCAATGTACTGCGCGCCAATAACGGCGCGGACGCCATCCAATTGCTCAAGGACATGAAACTGCATCCGGATAAGGTCGGGGCGACGGAGGTGGACGCCATCATCTCCGACTGGATTATGCCGGAGATGGACGGCGCGACCCTGTTGCGGTGGATTCGCCGGCACGCGGACTCGCCCAACCGCTACACCCCTTTCCTGATGATCAGCGCGGTGTCTGACGGCGCGCGCGTGGCCCTGGCCCGGGACCTGGGCGTCAACGGTTTCATGGCCAAGCCCTTTACCGGAGCGACCGTCGCCACCCATTTGATGGAAGCGATGCTGGACGAGCGTCATTATGTCTGGATCGGCCAATATTTCGGACCCGACCGCCGACGCCGGCTGGAGGACGTTCCCGAAGACCACCGGGATTCGGAAACGCCCTACGACGAGAAGGGCGTCAGATACTTCCCGCCGCCCAAGACCCTGCGCCGGAAGATCGGCAAGGGGTTCGAGTTCGATCTGCAGCAGATGGCCCAGATTCAGAAGGAAGTGAACGAATGGTCGGAGAATTTCCAGGACTGGACCAGGGAATATCTGGAACGTCTGGAAACCGCCCGGCGGGCCTGTGCGCAGGCGGATCGGAAGCGCCGCCGCGCCCTGTTCGACGAAATGAACGTCATGGCCCATGAATTGCGCGGCCTGGGCGGGACCTTCGGCTTTCCTCTGGTCACATCCGTTGCACGCTCGCTCTACGATCTGACCCAGTTCAGCTTGGACCGGTCGGACGATTGCGTCGCTTTGGTCGGCAATCATGTCGACACGCTGAAAGCCATCCTGCGGGAAGACGTGCGGGACGAAGGCGACGCAATCAGTCAGGCGCTGGTCGAGGAGCTTGAGAAAAAGAACGCCGAATTCATGGCGGCGCAGGAAGCCTGACGAGCCGCAGCGCTAGCGGGACCAGGCGCGCCTAAAGGACCTTATTCAAGGTCTTGATCAGTTTGCGGATCTGCTTCTCTTCAAGCCGTTCGCCCAAACCGTTCCGCAAAGCAGCCTGATAGACCGGCTGTATCCTGTTGCACAGCGCGCGTCCCTCTTCGGTAATATGGACGGTCTGCGCCCGCGCATCCTTCGGATCTTTCAGACGCCGGATATATCCCGCATCCTCGATCCGTTTCAGCAACCGCGACAAGCCGTATTGCGGCAGCAGCAAACTCTTTTCCAACGCCACGGGCCGCAGCCCCCCGTCGCCGGCCCGGTCCAGTTCCTGCAAGCAGCCGTACCAGACGAGCGGCGGAAACCCCTCGCGTTTCAACGTCCGTTCCACGCCGGAAAGAACTGCGTGATGCGCCCGGACCAGATGTGTCCAGGCTTCTTCGACGGTCTCGGAAAGCTGCTCGCCCATCGCGGCAGGATACACGGTTCAATGCAATCGCATCAATCCGGAACGGCGGACGATGCTAAAACCAACAGCGGCCGGCGCGCCCCGCGGGCGATACCGGTCCCCCGTTCTTGTCTTCGTAAGGACGCGGCGGCGGAAATCGGCCTAACCGTGCGCCACCGCCTGGGATGCAGACGCAATACCGTGTAGACTGACCGTTCCCGATAACTGAAGGATGGGTATTTCGGATGCGGGTCGGTCGTTCCTTGCTGGCCGGTGGGTTCCTGTTCCTGGCGGCCTGCGCCGGACCCGGTGCACAGGGGATTCCCGTGTTGAACGGATCGGGCGCGGTGACCATGTCGCCGTCCGCCTTTGCGGCGTTCACAGCCTACCGCGCGAAAGCCGATCCGATGGTCTTCGCCCTGTCGCCGGACGGCACACAGTATTACTGGCAGTTTTGCCTCGCCTTCAAAACAGAATGCGACATAGAGGCCTATATGCAGGATGCGGTGACCCGCTGTTCGGAACAGGGAAACCGGCAGATTTGCCGTATTTTCGCGCGCCGCAAGGCGGTTGTCTGGCGCAATCCGGGAGATTTCAAGCCCGGCTGAGAGGCGGCACCTCGCGATAGGGTGACCCTCGGAGAAGCCCCGGCGTCTTGGCTGCCGCGCCCGACCGTTCTAGCTTGGCGGTTCAACGCTTCAGGGAGAGACGCCGTGGGCCATGACCACGACCACGATCATCATCACCACGGACAGAACTTCACGGATCCGCCGCCGGACCCGGCGCTGCGCGTGAAGGCGCTGGAATCCCTGCTGGTGGAGAAAGGTCTGATCGATCCGGCGGCCCTGGACGCGCTGATCGAAACCTATGAAACCAAGGTCGGTCCGCGCAACGGCGCCAAGGTGATCGCGCGCGCCTGGACCGACCCGGCCTTCAAGGATTGGCTTTTGAAGGACGCCACGGCGGCGATCCACTCCATGGGATATACCGGACGCCAGGGCGAGCATATGACCGTGCTGGAAAACACGCCGGAAGTTCACAACGTCGTCGTCTGCACATTGTGCTCCTGCTATCCCTGGACCGTGCTGGGACTGCCGCCGGTCTGGTATAAGTCAGCCCCCTACCGCTCGCGCGTTGTGTCCGATCCACGCGGCGTCCTGGCGGAGTTCGGTACTCAACTTCCGGACGATATGGAGGTTCGCGTTTGGGATTCCACGTCCGAAATGCGGTTCCTGGTGATGCCGCAACGCCCGGAGGGCACGGACGGCTGGAGCGCTGAGCAGTTGGAGCCGCTGGTCACCCGGAACTCCATGATCGGCACCGAACCCGCGAAACAGCCGGACGCGCTGACGGAGGCGGCGGAATGAACGGGCCGCACGATCTGGGTGGTATGCATGGGTTAGGCCCCATCAATCCGGAGTCTGAGACGGAAGAACCGCTGTTCCATGCGGATTGGGAGAAAAGAGCCCTTGCGGTGACCCTGGCTCTGGGGGCGCTCGGCCAATGGTCGATCGACGCCAGCCGGCATTCGCGCGAACGTCAGCATCCCGTCGATTATCTGCGCAACAGCTATTACGAAAACTGGCTGGCGGGTATCGAAAAACTGCTGGTCGAGAAGGGCATCGTTACGGAAGAGGAGTTGGCCACCGGCGTCGCCGCGGGCCCGGCCCCGGAGGCGTTGCGCGAACGCACCCTGACCGTCGAGCGGGTTCCCGCGGTTCTGGCCGCCGGCAGCAGCGCCGAGAAGGAGACCGACGCAGCCGCACAATATCGGCCCGGCGACCGCGTCACGGTTCGAAACTTCCATCCGGTGAGCCATACACGCGCGCCCCGCTATGTGCGCGGCCATACCGGCGTGGTGCAGGTGCATTACGGTGCGCATATCTATCCGGACCGGAGCGCCGAGGGCGAAATGGTCGGCGTCCATCTCTATAATGTTCGTTTCGACGGAGAGGAACTGTGGGGAGAGGACGCCCCGTCGCGGGAACCTGTCTATATCGATCTTTGGGAATCCTATCTGGAGGAAGCGTGATGCCGGCGCCCGCAAGTCTCTTCGGACCGCTTGAAGACGGCAGCGAACCCACCTTCAGCGCCCCCTGGGAAGCACAAGCCTTCGCCATAACCGTCAGTCTGCACGCGGCCGGGTTGTTCAGTTGGGACGAATGGGCCGAGACCTTGAGCGGTGAGATTTCCAAGGCGCAGCAGGAAGGCGACCCGGACCGGGGCGATACGTACTATCGCCATTGGCAGAAAGCGCTGGAAAGGATCAGCGTCGCCAAGGGTCTGACGGATGCGGCGGAACTGAATGGGCGCGTGGACGCCTGGCGTCAGGCCTATCTTGCAACGCCGCACGGCAATCCTGTCGATTTGGCGAACGCCGGAACCGAACCCAAGCCGATGGTCCGCTGACAGCCGACATGCACCGGCATATCTCTGAAACATACTGGCGCGCTGCGGGTGCCCCGCCCCGCGTATAAACAAAGCAACGACGCCACCGCGATTCGGCTGACGCTCCGTGTTCCTCGGAACACCGGCGCTTTCGTCGTGGCGGATTCCAGTAGCGTGAAGAGATTTTCGGCGCAGAGGATCAGGAGCCCGGTGACGCCGCAGGTTTGCTGATTCCTGCACCACGCCAGGCGTCGGCAGCATGGCCGCATCGGTTCAGGACCCGCGCCTTAACCCGACGGCGCCGCCTTACATTCCCCAAATACCGGCCTTTTTTAGAATTATTCACGTCTTGCGTGCAACTCGACTTTCCCGAACAGACCTTGCTGGAAAAGCTAAACTACAGATTGAGGTTACGCGCCGGTCAGGACCCGTGTTGGATGCACAAACTGTTCTGATTTTGCCATCACAATCAGGGAAAATTACCTGAAAAAACATATATCTATTTGTTTTATATCTATTTATTAGGTTTTAAAAACTGTTCATTTTTCTTGGTTAACAAAAATTAACCGCTTTGAGCGTGCTGTACCACTCATCACCCCCAACTCTTTCTTTAAGGTTGCAAAGCGGTACCAGCTTCGGATTGCACTATGGTTCTCCGGCAGCCATTCTTATCGCTGAGGTAGCAAGGTGGTGGGTACGTCATTCGGCAGTTGGCGCGGTTTGCGAATAGCTTGAATCAACGGAGATCGCCTGATTGGCCTGTTGGGCAGAGGCCGTCCACGGCGGCCCACGGGCATGTGGCGACGCATCGGCAAACGCTGGCGGCGCCCCTGGCTCTTACCAGTGAAGCGCAGGGCGCAAAGGCGCGCCGGCCGTATTCTATCCTGCCCGGGGACGGTCCGGTCTAAGTCACAGGAAACGCAGGATGGCGGGCTTTATTGCGCAAGCAGCTCGCGGCTCTGCTGTTGCAGCGCCTCTCGGTCTTCCGATCCCTCCGGCAGCGCGGCCAAGGCCCGGTCGAAACGCTCTTTCGCCGCATCCTTGTCTCCGTCGGACAGGGCCCCCAGCGCCGTGAACCACAAGGCTTCGACATTCTCGGGGTCCATCGACAGGACCCGCTCCATAAGCGCGAGCGTGGCGGGCGACGTCGCCGCACCCTCGATCCCCCGCATCACCCGCCCCTGCAGCAGCAGGACGGTGGCGTCTTCCGGGAAGACGGCGGCCGCCTTCTGCAAGGCGCTAAGCGCATCTTCCGGCCGGCCCAGAACATTGTAGGACCGCGCCAGCCGCATCCAGCCGTCCAGGTCGCCGGGATTTTCGTCCAGCCGCGCGGCCAGACCGTCGACCATCGTTTGGATCATGAGTTGGCGGTCTTCATCCGACATGTCGGCGGCGGCGGCCATATCCGCCGCGGTCGGTCCCCGCTCCGCGGTTTCCGCTTCCGGCGCGGTCAGTCCCACCTCGCCTGCGAGCTGAATGAGCTGGGCGCGCGGCACCGGGGCCCTGGCAAAGACCTCCAGGGCGCGGTCCAGATCGCTCTGCGCCTGTTCCATGTTGCCCATCACGGTACGGGCCCGGATCAACCGCATCCAGCCCTGGAAATCCATCGGGTTCTCGTCCAGCCTGGAGGCCAGGTTGTTCACCATCATGGCGACCATGGCCTGGCGTTCTTCGGGCGACAGATCCTGCGCCGCTTCGACATCCTCCGCGGTCGGCCCGGGTTGCCCGTCGCCGCCCTGCGCCAAGGCGGACGGCGGTTCGACCGCGTTCGGCACCATGGACGCGCCGTCCTGACCCAGTTCTTCGGCGATTGCGATAACCCGGCTGCGCACGGCGGTCAGCCACGGGGCGCCCGGTTCCGCCCGCCAGGCAAGCTTCACCAGCGCGTCCAGCGCGACCTGGCGGTTGCCGGCCTGATACTCGGCCTCCGCCAGATAGAAATCAGACCTTGGGTCGGTCCCGCCGGCCTGGCGCGCCCGGGTGAAGGCGGAAACGGCTTCCGGCGTCACGATGCCTTCGGATTTGAACACGATGGCTTCGCCCATGGCGCTGAGGATGGCGGGGTTGTCGGGGGCCAGCTCCCCGGCTTTGGCGAAGGTGACCGCCGCGTCCGCAAACCGCTGCAGCGTCATATAGGTCCGCGCCAGCAGCAACCAGCCCTCGACATCGCCCGGCTCGCTCTCCAGACGTTCGGAAAGGCGCTGCGCCATTTCGCCGAGATTGCCCTGTTCGGAGTCGCGCGCGCTTTGCGCCTGCGCCAGCTCCGCCGCGCGCGCCGCATAGGGCATGTCCGGCGCGCCGGGCTGGCCCAGCGCCATATAGATCAGCACCGCCGATACCGGCACCGCGGCGGCGACCGACAGGCCGAACAACCGGTGGCCGGCGGTCGACGCGCCCGCACCCGTTTCGGTCTGACGCTTGGCGTCGGCGGCCAGCAGGCGCTTGGCGATTTCCGCCTTGGCCGCATCCGCTTCCTGGGTGGAGATCAGGCCTTCTTCGCGCTCTTTGTCCAGTTCGCGCAACTGACTCTTATAGACTTCCACGTCATAATCGGCGGACCGTTTCTGATCCCGATTGACGAAAAACGGCCGCACGATAAGCGCGACAACGAGAGCGGTCAGAACCGCGACGACAACCCAGAAAACCATGTCTAACCCTTCCGGTTCGATCCGGACGGATCGTCTTCGGCCAAAAGCGCGGCGATGCGGTCTTCTTCCGAACGGCTCAAGCCGCCGCCGGGAACAGTCCCGCCGCCCACCGCCGTGTCGGACGCCAACGCCGGGCGGCGGCGCAGCCAGAAGAACACGGCGGTGCCGGCAATCAGCAGAATGGCGAACGGACCGAACCAGAGGCCGGCGGTGGCCAGATTGACCGGCGGGCGCAGCAGCACATAGTCGCCATAGCGCGCGACCACGAAGTCAAGCACCTCCCGGTCGCTGTCCCCTTCCACCAACCGTTCCCGCACGATCAGGCGCAGGTCGCGGGCCAGTTCAGCGTCCGAATCGTCGATGGACTGGTTCTGACAGACCAGACAGCGCAGTTCCTTCGACAGGTCGCGGGCGCGCGACTCCAGAACCGGATCGTCCAGAACTTCGTCCGGCTGCACCGCCAGGGACGGCGCACCGGAAAGGGTCAGGGCCGCAACAACGGCCAGGAGCGCTGCGATCTTCATTGCCGTAGATCCCGGATCAGCGGCAGGATTTCCTCTTCCATCACCGCGGGTGAAATCGGGCCGGTGCGCTTGTAGCGGATTCGGCCGTCCTTATCGATGACATAGGTTTCCGGCACACCGTAGACGCCGAGTTCGATACCCGCGCGGCCGGACTCGTCGAAGCCGATCTTGCCGTACGGGTCGCCAAGCTCGTCGAGCCAGGCGATTGCGGCGTTCTGCCGGTCCTTCCAGTTCAAACCATAGACGGGCACGCCTTCCTCTTCCGCCAGACGGGTGACCAGGGGATGTTCGGCGCGGCAGGGAATGCACCAGGAGGCCCAAACATTCAGCACCTTCACCTCACCTTGGAAGTCCGTGTTCTTGACGCCGGGTTTGCCGGCCAGCAGCGGCGCGGTTTCAAGCGCGGGGACCGGCTTGTCGATCAGCGCGCTGGGCACCACGGATGCATCGTCGCCCAGCCGGACGAAGAAATATCCCGCCACCGCTCCGAAAATGAGCAGCGGCAGAAGAAACAATGCGCGTGTCATAAGACGGATCTACTCCCGTTCCCTTATTCCGCCGGGGCGGGCGCGGCGCCGGTGGGCCCCGCAGCCGGCTTACTGCGCTTCGGCGCGCCGATTCTCAAGCGCCGGTCGCTCAGCGACACGAAGCCCCCCAGCACCATAACAATCGACCCGTACCACAGCCACGGGGCGAAGGGTTTGCGATAGGCCCGCACCGTGATGCCGCCGCGGCCGTCCGGGTCGCCCAGCGCCACATAAAGATCGCTGAAGGCCCCGGTCTCGATGGAGGCTTCGGTGGTTTCCTGGCCGCTCGCCACATAGCGGCGGTTCTCCGGCGCCAGGATCGCCACCACATCGCCGCCTTCGTTGCGTGCGATGAAATTCCCCCGCAGGGCCATGTAGTTCGGCCCGCGGACATCCTCCAGCCCCAAGAGTTCGATGGAATAGGGTCCGACGGCGATCCTGTCGTTCGTCTTCATCACCGTGATGACTTCGGTGGTCAGCAGCGACGCGCCCGTCGCACCCGCCACCAGAATCCCGACCCCGGCATGCGCCAGCATCGTCCCCCAGGCGGAGCGCGGCAGCCCGAACATCCGGCCCGGAATGCTGGACCAGGCCGCGCGCCCCATACCCGCGCGCTGCAGGAATTCCGTCACCGAGGCGGCGACCAGCCACGCCGCCAGCGCCAGCCCGATCACCGCATAGCCCTGATCGCCATGCAGGAAGACCAGGGAGATGCCGCTTGCGACCACGACCACGGCCAGGGCGATCTTCAGGCGACTCATCGCCGACCACAGATCTGCGCGCTTCCAGGATAGAAGCGGCCCGACGCCCACCGCGATCAACAGCGGCACCATCAGCGGCACGAAGGTGAGGTTGTAGAAGGGTGGACCGACCGACACTTTTTCGCCGCCCGTCACTTCAAGGAACAGCGGGTACAGGGTGCCGATAAACACCGTGGCGGTCGCCGTCGTCAGCAACAGATTGTTGAAGACCAGCGCCCCTTCCCGGCTGACCGGACGGAACAGGCCGCCGCCCTGAAGCGTCGGCGCGCGCCAGGCAAAGAGCGCCAGCGAACCGCCGATGGCGATCACCAGAAGCAGCAGAATGAAAACCCCGCGTTCCGGGTCGGTCGCGAAAGCATGCACCGAGGTCAGAACGCCGGAGCGCACCAGGAAGGTTCCGATCAAGCTCAAAGAGAAGCCGACGATGGCCAGCAGAATGGTCCAGCTTTTCAGCGTATCGCGTTTTTCCACGACAATCGCCGAATGCAGCAGGGCCGTCGCGGCGAGCCACGGCATGAAAGAGGCGTTTTCAACCGGATCCCAGAACCAGAAGCCGCCCCAGCCCAATTCGTAATAGGCCCACCAGGAACCCAGCATGATGCCGCCGGTCAGGAAGGCCCAGGCCAGCAGCGTCCAGGGCCGGACATAGCGCGCCCAGGCGGCGTCGACCTTGCCCTCGATCAGGGCGGCGACCGCGAAGGAGAAGGAGATCGAAAGACCGACATAGCCGACATAGAGCATCGGCGGATGGAACGCCAAACCCGGGTCCTGCAGCAGCGGGTTCAGATCGCGGCCTTCCAGCGGCGCGGGGAAAATCCGCTCGAACGGGTTGGAGGTCAGCAGAATGAACAGCAGGAACCCGACGGAAACGAGCGCCTGCACCGCCAGCGTGCGCGCCTTCAGCCCCGGCGGCAGGTTGCGGCCGAAAAAGGCCACCAGCGCCCCGAATAAGGCCAGCACCGTCACCCACAGAAGCAGGGACCCTTCATGATTTCCCCAAACGCCGGACACCTTGTAGAGCATCGGCTTCAGCGAGTGCGAGTTGGAGGCGACGTTCAGAACGGAGAAATCGCTGGTCACAAACGCATGGGTCAACGCCGCAAAAGACACCAGCAGCGCCAGGAACTGGGCGATGGCGGTGGCGGGGGCGATTCCCATCAGGGCGGCGTCGTTGCGCGCCGCGCCGACCATCGGCGCAATCGACTGCACCACCGCGATGACCAGGGCCAGAACGAGTGTGAAATGGCCGACCTCGGCAATCGATATGCCTTCAATCATTGCGCCGCCGCCCCTTCTTCGCCTTCCGCATGTTTCCAGGTGCCGGCCCGTTTCATGGCCTCCACGGCCTCCGGCGGCAAATAGTTTTCATCGTGCTTGGCAAGCACCTCGTCCGCCTGAAATGTTCCGTCCGCGTCCAGCGTTCCCTGGGTCACCACGCCCTGCCCTTCGCGGAACAGGTCCGGCAGAATACCCGTATAGGCAACCTGGACCGATTGATTGAGGTCGGTCACCCGGAACACGGTCGTGGCCCCTTCCTGTTCGACGCTGCCTTCCTCTACAAGGCCGCCCAGGCGGAACTTGGTGCCGGGTTCGATGGCTTTCTCCGCAACCTCGGTCGGGCCGTAGAAGACGTTGATCCCGTCCTCCAGCGCGAACAGGGTCAGTCCGACAGCCACGGCCAGCATCGTCATCCCGATGGTGACGATCATCATGCGCTGCTGTTTTCTGGTCTTCATTCTGGCCATCAGGCAGACCCTTCATCGGCGACGCCGGGGCGGTCCTGCCGCTGCCCCCGGCCGGCGCGCAAGGTTTCGATCATCTGTTCGTTTTGACGCATGCTGCGCAGCGATTGCACGACCAGATAGGCCATTACCGCAACGGCCAGCGCGTAGCAGGGCCAGATATAGGCGGCATGCCCGCCCATGGCGAAAAACTCGCTCACGCCACGGCCTCCTCTTTCCGGGCGCCCTGCATCATCGCGATCCGCAATTTCGCCGCCGCCATTTCGGAGCGCAGGCGAATGACCAGGATCATCAGATAGAAACAGGTCCACCCGCCAAGCATCAGGAAAAGCGGCGTCAGCATCGCCGAATCGATGGTCGGCCCGTCGAGGCGGATGATGCTGGCCGGCTGATGCAGCGTGTTCCACCAATCGACCGAGAATTTAATGATCGGCAGATTCACCACGCCGACCAGCGCCAGGATCGCCGCCGGTTTGTTACCGCGCCCGGGTTCGTCGAACGCGTTCGACAGCGCCATATAGCCCGCATACAGAAACAGAAGGATCAGCATAGAGGTCAGGCGCGCGTCCCAAACCCACCAGGTTCCCCACATCGGCTTGCCCCACAAGGACCCGGTTGCGAGACACAGGAAAGTGAAGGCGAAGCCGACCGGCGCACTGGCGCGGGCGATCAGTTCCGCCAGCGGATGCTTCCAGATCAGCAGGCTGGCGCTGCTGGTCGCGATCACACCATAGATCATCACGCCCAGATACGCCGCCGGGACGTGAATATACATAATGCGGACGGTTTCGCCCTGCTGGTAGTCAGGCGGAGAGTCGAACAGACCGTAGTAGAGCCCCAGGCCCGTCAAAATAACGAAAGCCGCCGTCGCAAAAGGCAGAACGGCGTTCGCTATCCTCATGAACCGGGCCGGATTGGCAAATCGATGCATGGCTTCTCTTAATTCGCACCTGCTTACAGACCTTTGATGTACCGCAAACTGTGCTTTTTTTGCTTCTTTTTTTCAACCGCCGCAGGACGGCGCGCCTCACTGAAAGGATGTGCGAATCGCCGCAGCCGCCGCCACCGGCGCCAACGGTAAAGCCGCAGCCAATATCGCTCCCATCAGCAAGAGATGTGGGCGTATCGGCAATCCTACAAGGGCCGCGTCCACCGCGGTGACGCCGAATATCAGAATTGGAATATACAGCGGCAGCACCAGCAGCGCGGTCAGCAGGTTGGCCCGCCTGGCCCCCAGGACCAGCGCCGCCCCGATGGACCCGATCAGGCTGAGCGTCGGCGTGCCGATGGCGAGCCCCAGCATCAAGGGGCTGAACCCTTCCGCGGGCAGGTTCAGCAGCACCGCGATCAAGGGCGCCAGCAGCAGCAGCGGCACCCCGGTGGTCAGCCAATGAGCCACGGTCTTCGACAAAACCAGCAAGGTCAGCGGCGCCGCCGACAAGGCCATAAGTTCCAGCGCACCGTCGTCGTAATCGGTCTGAAAAAGCCGGTCCAGGGACAGCATCACCGCCAGCAACGCCAAAACCCAGACCACCCCCGCCGCCAGAGTGGCGAGAACATCCGGGTCCGGTCCGACACCCAGCGGAAACAAGGTCGCCGCAACCACGAAAAAGGCCAGCGCCAGCATGATGTCGCTGCCTTGGCGGAAAGCCATCCGCAAATCGCGGCCCAGCATGGCGAGAAAGGCGCGTCCCATTTTCTTCCCTAGACGCCCGCCAAAGCCATCGCCACCGGGTCGGGCGCGACGGCAAAACGGCCGATATCCAATCCGTCCGCCGCTTCGAAACCCAAATCGACATGGGTCGCGGCGACCACCATCCCGCCGCCGTTCCGGTGTGCGGCGATTGCTTCCCGAAGACGGGCCAGCGAGGCGGTGTCGAGTCCCACGGAAGGTTCATCCAACAACCAAAGGTCCGTGTCCGAAACCAGCAGACGGGCCAGGGCGAGACGCCTGCGCTGACCAGCCGAAAGATAACGGCAGGGCACGCCGGTGCGATCCTGCAACCCCATCGCCTCTATCGCCCCGGCAATCGGTGCGTCTGAACCGTTGAGGGCCTGCCAGAAGGCCAGATCCTCGGCCACGGTAAGCGCCGGTTTGATCGCCTCTGCATGGGCAAGATAATGCAAGCGCGCACGGTGATCGCCGGGGTCTTCCGAAATCGGCTCTCCGTCCCATGCCATGACGCCCAGGGTTGGGGCGATCAGGCCCGCCATCAGCCGCAGCAAAGTGGACTTTCCGCTGCCGTTCGGACCGGTCAACAGCATCGCCCCGCCGCTGCTCAGGCCGAAGGAAAGATCCTCGAACACGAGCCGGCCGCCACGGATACAGGAAATGCCGGAGCCGCTGAAGGTCGCCATGCGCAAGTGACGCCTTATTTCGCCGGTTTTTGCAACCGCCGGAAACAACGAATGGAAGCCCCAAAAAAAGCGGCGGCTGCCGATGGGGGAGTTACCGGCAGCCGCCTGTTTGCTGCAACGGCTTGGTCAGAGCCGTCACGGGATCCGCTGATTGGGGATGGATCCCGTTGAGAGGGGAGGTCTCAGCCCTTTAGATATAAGGGCCGGATTCTCGGTTTCCCAGGGCTCAAATAAGGCATTTTTGTGGCATGAACGCTTTGCCGCACCGCGTTTCTTCAACCCATTGATAACACGGTAAAAGTGCCGCGCCGTTTCAACAGCGATGAAACCTTGCCCCGATTTTGACGGTCTCTAAGGACTGCCGGCCCGCTCTATAACCAGGATATAGGCCCCGCCTTCGGGCACGGCGCGGTGCGCGTCTCCTTCGTCGCACCGGCAGATTGTCCCAGGCGTCAGCAGCACGCTGCGTTCGCCCTCTTCCCGCCGGAAATCCATATGGACCGCGCCATCCAAGACGACGAACACTTCCTGTCCGTCATTGACGTGCCATTTGTAGGGTTGATCCGTCCAATGCAGGCGGACGGTGATCCCGTCGAATGCGGCGATCTCCCGCGCCTGCCATGGGCGCGCGGCCTTGAAATCGGCAACCTCGAAAATCTCCACGGTATTAAGCCTCGTGCGTGTAGGGCGGCGCCGGGAAATATTCGATCCCCTGCTGCACCCGCCGGGCGAAAGCCGGGCCGCACAGCGCGCCGACCAACCAAAGGGACATGTCTATGCCGGCGGAAACCCCCGCGGACGAAACGACATTGCCGTCCCGCACGAACCGCACATCGTCCAGCACCGTCGCCTCGTTCCAGCCGCGCAATTCCGGGACAGCGCCGTGATAGGTGGTGATCCGCTTGCCCCTGGCGACGCCGGATTTCACCAGAATGCGCGAGCCGGTGCAGACCGAAGCGA
The DNA here is from genome assembly GCA_028282025.1 of Hwanghaeella sp. Taxonomy (GTDB): domain Bacteria; phylum Pseudomonadota; class Alphaproteobacteria; order UBA8366; family Aestuariispiraceae; genus Hwanghaeella. The sequence continues at coordinate 28,938 of JANQIT010000100.1, forward strand.
TCCATTGGCAACCCGCCGCGGTCTCCGCGACCCAATCCAGCATCGCCCGGTCTTGGATCACCGCAGTGCTGCCGCTACCGCCCGGAACGATCAGCACGTCGATCCTGGACGCCGTGTCGAAGCTGTGATGCGGGGTCATCGCCAGGCCTTTGTTGCAGATCACCGGCTTGCCGTCGCGCGACAGCGTGAAGGCGTGCAGGGGCGGGTCCGGAGTCTCTTCCTGGGCGGCCCAGGAGAAGACTTCCCAGGGGCCGACGGCATCGAGCTCCTCCATGCCGTCAAAGAACAGAATTGCGATATTGATCATGCCGCGCTCTCCACCTTGAATCGTTGCCGGTAGTCCTGCGGCGTTACGCCGAGGGACCGTTGAAAGGCCCGCCGCATGCGGTCCGCCGATTGAAAACCGCGCTTGGCGGCGATCCGGTCCAGGGACAGTACGCCGTCCTGCAGATCGCGCCGGGCCGCGTCGACCCGGGCGCGCTCAACGAATTTGGCGGGCGTCATTCCGAACTGTTCGCCGAAGTGACGCGCGAAGCTGCGCGGGGACATGCAGGCCCGCTCCGCCAACTCATCGATGGAAAGCGGTCTGTGCAGATTGCCGAACACCCATTCCTTGAACCCTTCGAACCGGCCGGCGGCCGTGCTTTGCGCGGACAGTTCGGCGCTGAACTGGCTCTGGCCCCCCGGGCGCTTCAGAAACATCACCAGTTCGCGCGCCACCGCCATGGCGACCGCGTGACCGTGATCCTCTTCGATCAGCGCCAAGGCAAGGTCGATCCCCGCCGTGATACCGGCAGAGGTGGTCACGCCGCCATCCCGG
>JANQIT010000174.1 GCA_028282025.1 Hwanghaeella sp.
CAGGGCCAGCCCGTCCAACGGATGGTCGAGCAGGCTGCGTTCCCAGATTTCCGTCGCCGTATCCATCTGACCATCGACCCAGGCCGCCAGAGCGGCGGCGTGGCGACGCTCCCGGCCGGTGGCGTCTATCGTCTCCAGATGCGCGGTCAGCCTGTGGGACGCCTCGGCGGCGCGCGCTGAGAAATCCGCGCTGCCAAACAGCTTCGCGAAATAGCCCTGCGCGCAGATCGCCATGGGCATGTCCGGGTCCGCTGCCAGCAGCGCCTGCAGCACCGCGCCTGTGTCCGGGCGAAAGCCCAAATAGCACCGTGTCAGCCGCCCGAAAGCCTCAACGCTTTCCGGTCGTGCGGCTGTGAAGACCAGCCCGTGTTCATTGGCAATGCGTTGCATAGGCAACTCCCGAAAGACTGTGCGAAAAACTTAGCGGGACCATTTATAAAGACAATTGAATTTTTGTTATTCGTTTATACGATTTGTTTATGTTACGTGATCGCCCGTAAGATCGAGTCAGGGAACCAGGATGCTTTTGAAGATACGGCAGTTGGAAGTGTTCAAGGCGCTTCTGGAAGAGGGCTCCGTCTCCAAGGCGGCGCTGCGCCTGAACCTGTCGCAGCCGGCTGTGTCAGTCGCCCTCTCCAATCTGGAGTCCGATCTGGGATTCTCCCTGTTCGAACGGCGGAACGGCGCGTTCGCGCCAACCCCTGAAGCCGATCTGTTGCAGCAGGACGCGGAAATGGCCCTGCTGGCCGCCGGGCGCGCGGAAAGCCGGGCCCGCCAGATCCGCGAGGGATCGATCGGCGCGGTGCGCATCGCCTCCTACGGCGCTGCGGCGATTCAGCTTCTGCCGGACGTGGTCGCCTCCTTCCACCAAACCCGGGCGGATGTCGATATCGACATCCAGGTGCGGACCTCCCAACAGGTCTTGTCCTTCGTGGCCGAAGGTCAGGCGGACCTCGGTTTCGTCGAGACCCCCTCGCCCCGGTCTGATCTGAGCTATGAGTTCTTCACGCTGGATTGCGTCTGCATCATGCGCGCCGACGACCCGCTTTCGACGCTGGACGCGATCACGCCGGCGGACCTCGACGGGCGCGAGGTGATCGGAATCGCCAAGGATCATGTCATAGACCGGCAGATGGCCGCGCATTTCGCAAAAGCCGGCGTGGCGCTGAAATCCCCGATCAAGAGCTATTTCTTCGCCACCGCGCGGAATCTGGTCCGCGCCGGGGCCGGTATCGCCGTCGTCGACGCGATAAACGGGCGGGCAACCTATGGTGACGGGGTGACCAGCCGCCCCTTTCTGCCCAGAACCACCTACGAGATGGCCTTGGTCCATGCGTCGCGCCGGCAACTCACACTGCCGGTTCAGACCTTTGTCGATGTGCTGCGCAGACATATGGCGGGATTCACGCGGTAGGCTATGCCGCCGCACCCTTTCAGAGCCCGGCGCATGGCGCGGACGCCCCGCAGCCCGCACTTTACCGGCGCAGTCCGGCTTTGCCTAACGCCCGGCATCCTGGCAGCATCGGTCCAGGGAGATGCGCATGCCGTTCGACACCGAAACGCACCTGGACGCCGGGCCCCTGGACGGGGCTTCATTCGGGACCAAAATCCGGGTAACGGCCCCGAGCGCCCGCACCGCCGTCGACGCCCTCACCGATCCCGCCTTCGGCATCCAGGACCGGCTGGCGGACGCCGGGGGCCTCATGGCGATTTCCGGACTGGAGTACCTTGCGGGCGCGCCGGAGGAGTTGATCCGCCTGTCCCGGGCTTTCGGGCCTGAACTGGAAGATGTCCGCGCCACCCTAACCGCCCCCCGCTTCTTTCACCCTGACGCGGCGGAGATCATGGTGCTGTCCAACAAGCCCGGCCACGACCACCCGCCGCCGCCCCGGCCGGCGGGCGGCCTGCCGGTCCGGTTTCCCGACCGTATCAACTGGCATACCGATCAAAGCTATCGCCGGCCGCCGCCGGACGTTTCCCTGCTGTATGGCGTGACGGTGCCGCCGCCCGATCAGGGGCAGACGCTTTATGCCGACTGTACCTCGGCCTATCGGGCCCTCGATCCACGGACGCAGGCGCGCCTGGAGTTGCGGGTGATCTTTGAGGAAATCCTCGCGCGGATCGCCAATCCGGAGTTTGACGGCGACATCCGC
>JANQIT010000194.1 GCA_028282025.1 Hwanghaeella sp.
TCTCCTTGAACCGGAGCCGGGGGCGGAGGCGAGCGAGGACGGCCGCTGCACAAAGGAGGACGCGGAGGAGGCGGCGGCGGCGGCGGCGGCGGCCGAGGCATCCACGATCATTTCCTCCAGTTCCACATCGGGAAAATCTTCGGCGACCTTTCGGACCTCCCGCAGGAACAGGCCGTCCGACAGGATGAAGTTGTTGGCCTTGTGGATGGCGGTGACCTTCTTGCGCCGGGTCATGGCCAGTTCGAAGGAGCGCCGGGCGATCCGTTCACAGGCATGGGCCGTGATCTTGCGCACTGACAAACACATGTTTTCATCGGGCATGAACTCACCCTTGCCCGCATACATGTTGCGGTCCGGATAGAAGCCTTCGGTGCATTCCCGCATGATGACGAGGTCGAAATCCCCACCCTTATTGGGCAGGTTCTTGCGGGTCCGGGCCGGGCGCACATTGGCGTACAGATCCAGATGTACACGGACGGCAGCCGACACATTGACCCCGCCCTTGTCCCGGTCGGGATAGTCCATGTGCGAGATCGGCCCAAGGATTATGCCGTCCGAGTTGCGGCATTTCTCCAGCACCTCGTCTGGAAAGGTGGTGCCGGTCTGGTCATATGACTTAAAACCGATGTCCTGGAAATCGAAGTCGAGACCGAGGGGCGTATCCGTGTCGACAGCTTCCAACACCGCCATTGTGGCGTCGGTGATTTCCTCGCCGATGCCGTCCCCGGGCAGGACGACAATATTCAATGTTTCATTGGCCATTTGTTTTTATTTCTCTTTCCTTGTTATTCGTTTCCCAGAACAACGGCATCTCCGCTGGCGCACGAGTCATAGGCCGCCAGAGTTGCCGCCAGGGTGTTGAGGTTGTCTTCGATATCGGTTTCAAACGGCGCACCGTCCCGCAATCGTTCCACAAAATGGCGGATCGCCGCCGCATAGGAATTGGGATAGGCATCTTCCAAATCATAGTCCGGCCGGAGGGTCTGGCGGTCGCCCGGTACATCGACCTCGATGCGCATGCAGCCGTCCCGTTCCAGGAACAGCGTGCCTTGATCGCCTTCGACCGCCAGGGTTTCCGTCACCAGGGGCGGATTGGGATAACCGCGGGATGCATAACTGCGTTCGACCACGGCATGAAGGCTGTCGAAATCGAGCATCATCGAGGTCAGATCCTCGCCTTTTATGTCAGGGCTGACTTGGCGGGCGCGGGCGAAGATGCGGCGCACGTCACCGAACAAGAAACGGCAGACGTCGATCTGGTGGATTGCCGACTCAAGAATAAGAAACCGGTCCAGATCGGCAAAGAACGGCTGGCGCTTGATGCTCCAGGGCGTCTCAGGGAAACCCGAGGTACGCACCGTGCCGGGGATGCGGGCGTCGCTGCGGCAATAGAAGGGCGTGCCGATAATGCCGCTCTCAAGCTGGCGCTTCACTTCCCGGTACCAGACCCGGAAGCGGAAGTTCTCGTGCACCATCAGTCGGATGCCATGTTGCTTGGCGATCGCGGCGATT
>JANQIT010000233.1 GCA_028282025.1 Hwanghaeella sp.
ATCCACGCCGGTCGGGCATTCCCGCTTGCAGCCCTTGCAGGAGACGCACAGCTTCATCGTATCGGCCATGTCGTCGGAGGTCAGCGCATCCGGGCCGAGTTGCCCCGAAATGGCGAGGCGCAGCGTGTTGGCCCGGCCCCGTGTCAGGTCCCTTTCATTCCGGGTAACCCGGAATGACGGGCACATCACTCCGCCGGACAGTTTCCGGCAAGCGCCGTTGTTGTTGCACATTTCCACCGCGCCCTGGAAACCTTGGGCCCCGCCCGGCCAGCCGGACCAATCCAGCTCCGGACGGTGGTCCGACTTGCCGTAATCCGGCGGAAAGCGGAACAGCGTGCGGTCGTCCATTTTCGGCGGATCGACGATTTTTCCCGGGTTGAAGGTGGTGGCCGGATCGAAAAGGCGCTTCACCTCGCCGAAGGTCTCGACCATCTTGGTTCCGAACATGGGTTCGTGAAATTCGGACCGCACGATGCCGTCCCCGTGTTCGCCGGAATGCGAACCCTTGTATTCGCGCACCATCTCGAAAGCTTCCTCGGCAATGCCGCGCATCGCCTTGGCGCCTTCCTCGGTCTTCATGTTCAGGATGGGCCGGACATGCAGGCAGCCGACGGAGGCATGCGCGTACCAGGTGCCGGTGGTGTCGTATTTTGTGAAGATGTCCGTAAGGCGGGCTGTATAATCGGCCAAATCCGGCAGATCGACCGCGCAATCCTCCACGAAAGAGACGGGTTTTCCCTCGTCCCTCATCGACATCATGATGTTCAGGCCGGATTTCCGCACTTCCCAAATCGCGGATTGGAAACCGGGCTCTTCCGCACGAACGACGCCGCCCCAGCTCTTGCCTTCGCCTGTCCAGGAGAAACCCAGATCCCCCATCAGGGCGTCCAACTCGCCCAGCTTGCTCCGGGAAGCTTCCTCGCTTTCCTCGGCGAATTCAACCAGCAGCAAAGCGTCCGGCGCGCCCTTGATGAACTGGTCGACGGTCGCCCGGAAAATCGGGATGTCCTTGGCCAGATTGATCATGGTCGCATCGACCAGCTCCACCGCCTGCGGCGCCAGCTTGACCAGATGCTGGGTTGCATCCATCGCGTGATAGAAGCTGCCGAAATGGCATACCCCCAGCATCTTGTTGCGGGGCAGGGGGGAGAGTTTCAATTCTATGGCCGTGGAATAGGCAAGGGTGCCCTCCGACCCGACCAGGAGATGCGACAGATTGTTGGGCCGGTTCATCGGCACCAAAGCATCGATATTGTATCCGCCGACCCGGCGCATCAGATTCGGAAACCGGCGGGATATCTCGTCGGCATGGTCCGCGCCCAGGTCCAGCAGATCCTTCGCCAGCGGATGTTGGGCCGCGTCCTCCATGACGTCGTTGCGATGCACCGCACCGAAGGACGCCATCCGCCCGTCGGCCAGAATGCCCTCTATGGAAAGCACGTTGTCCCGCATCGTGCCGTAACGGATGGAGCGCGATCCGCAGGAATTGTTCCCTGTCATGCCGCCGATGGTCGCGCGGGAGGACGTAGAGACATCGACCGGAAACCAAAGCCCGTGCGGTTTCAAGAGCCGGTTCAATTCGTCTAGCACGATGCCGGGCCTGACCAGACAGCGCCGCCCTTCGACGTCCAGGTCGATCAGTCCGTTGAAATACTTGGAATTATCGATCACCAGGGCGTTGTTGACGGTCTGCCCGCATTGGGAGGTGCCGCCGCCGCGCGCCAGGATCGGCACGTCTTCGTCCCGTGCCGCCGCAATGGCCGCCTGAATGTCTTCGACTGTTTTGGGAACGACAACGCCGATGGGCATCATCTGATAGATCGACGCATCCGTCGCATAGCGTCCGCGGCTGAATGCGTCGACCAGGACGTCGCCGGAAATTTCTCTCTTCAGGCGGTGTTCCATAACCGGCTTGGATACGAAACCCATCGGGCGTCCTCCATAAAATCTTAACACTGCAAAGGTGAATTTTGGTCTTGACGCCAAATTGCATTCATAATTCAATATTAAGAATTATCCGTTTTGGGCGCAACCCATAAACTCAACAGGCGGCCGTCCCGGCGGACCTTTGAGCTGCGCCTGGCAACCCGGGGGAGGTAAAGACAAGAATGAGAAAAGCTGGCCGTCACTTTCTCCAGATTCCGGGCCCAAGCTCGGTGCCCGACCGTATTCTGCGGGCGATTTCCATGCAGACCATCGATCACCGCGGGCCGTCATTCGCCGACGTCGGAAAGAAGGCGCTGGACGGTATGAAGACGATCTTCAAGACGGACGCGCATGTCGTGATCTATCCCGCCTCGGGAACCGGGGCTTGGGAGGCGGCGCTGTCCAACGCCCTGTCGCCGGGCGACAAGGTGCTGATGTTCGAGACCGGGCATTTCGCTTCGCTGTGGTGCAAGCTGGCGGGCCGGCTGAAGCTAGATGCGGAACTGATCCCGGGCGATTGGCGTGGAGGCGCCGACCCTGAAGCCATCGAAGCGCGGCTGAAGGAAGATACGGCGCACGAGATCAAGGCCGTTTGCGTTGTGCATAACGAAACCTCCACCGGCAGCGTGTCTCCGATCGCGGCTGTCAGGAAGGCGATTGACGCCGCGAATCACCCGGCGCTGTTCATGGTCGATACGATTTCCGGTCTGGCATCGCTGGATTACCGTCATGACGAATGGGGCGTCGACGTTACGGTTTCCGGCTCCCAGAAAGGTCTGATGCTGCCGCCGGGCCTGTCCTTCAACGCGGTGAGCGAGAAGGCGTTGGCGGCGTCGATGCAGTCGACGATGCCCCGCTCGTATTGGAGTTGGGATGAGATGATCGGCCCGAACGCGGGCGGGTACTTCCCCTATACGCCGGGCACCAATCTGCTCTACGGCCTGAACGAAGCCATCGACATGCTGCATGAGGAAGGGTTGGAAAACGTCTTCGCCCGGCATCGGCGGCATGGCGCGGCGACCCGGGCTGCGGTGCGGGCCTGGGGGTTGGAGGTGCTGTGCGCACAGCAGGGCCAGGAAAGCGGCGTGCTGACGGCGGTCATGATGCCCGACGGTTTCAGCGCCGATGCGTTCCGCGCCACGACGCTGGAGAATTACGACCTGTCGCTTGGCAACGGCCTGTCCAAGGTGGCCGACAAGGTCTTCCGCATCGGGCATCTCGGCGATTTCAACGATCTTATGCTGATGGCGACGCTGTCGGGCGTGGAGATGGGGCTGCGTCAGGCCGGCGTTCCGCATCGGACCGGCGGTGCGCAGGTCGCCATGGATTTACTGTCAGAAAATCAAGAGCAGCCAGTAGCTGCCGTAGCACAATAGCTCAACGGCAAGAACCTAGGGAGATATGCCATGAAACTTAAAGCTATGTTGTTTGGGGCGGCTGCCCTTGCGGCGATGTCGGGTGCGGCCGGGGCGGCTGACCTGACGCTTAAATTCGGCCATGTCGGCAAGCCCGGCTCGCTGTTCGAGGCGAGCGTGAACGCCTTCGCCGCCTGTGCAAACGGCAAGCTCGGCGACGCCGCCGAGGTCCAGACCTTCGGATCCTCGCAGTTGGGCAAGGACAAGGAACTGCTTCAGAAACTGAAGCTGGGTCAGATCACGTTCTCTCTGCCTTCGTCGGTGATGTCTTCGGTGACCGAGGAGTACGGCATTTCGAAAACGCCGA
>JANQIT010000235.1 GCA_028282025.1 Hwanghaeella sp.
CAGCGGCGGGCGATGCGTTGCACAGGTTGCCCGTCATCGTCGCCCGGCCCTGGACCTGCGTCGACCCAATCAGGCCCGCCGCCTCGCAGACGCCCGGCCATCCGGCGACGGCGGCGGCATGTTCGTTCAATTCCGCGCTGGGCACCGTCGCCCCGACCCGCAGACCGCCGGCCTCCTCGACAATCTCGCCCAAGGATCCGATCCGTTTCAGATCGACGACCAAGTCGGGTTCGATAAAGCCCGTGCGGAGCCGGACAAGCAGGTCCGTTCCGCCGGCGAGAACATGCGCCGATCCTTCCGAACCGGCCAACAAGGAAACGGCCTGATCGACCGTTGTCGGACTTTCAAATCTCATATGATGTCCCCCCGCGTCCCATCGGACGGGATCTGGATTTTCGGTTACTATAGGAAAAGCCAAGCACCCTCGTCTAACGCAAAGAAAGCGCGTCAGCGACATCATGCTATCGCTTCGCGCCGCGCCTTCACCGTCAATGCAACAATCCCTAGGGATCGAACCGGTTTAGCGTCCCACCCCGCCGTCAGGGCTAGACTTTCCGTGCAGGAGGATCAAGCCGATGTTGATGGACGAATTGCTGCAGTTGGATCGCTATCCCCTGGCGGCCGAAGAAAGCGCCGATTATCGCGATCTGGTCACGCGAACCCGCAGCAGCCTCGCCCAGGACGGCTGCGCCGTGCTGCGCGGTTTCGTCAGACCGGAAGCGGTCCCGGCGCTGATCCGCGAGGCGGATTCGGTTTCCGCCAAGGGCCATCGTTCCTTCAACCGGACGAACGCCTATTTCACCAAAGACGATCCAACCCTGCCCGCCAATCATCCGGTCCGCCGTTTCTACGACCGCTCCAACGCCTTCGTGCCCGCGGACAATTTCGGCGGCGACAGCCTGCTCCGCGCGATTTACGAATGGCCCCCCTTCCCGGCCTTCATCCAGCGGGCCCTGGGCGAAGAGAAGTTCTACCGCTATGCCGATCCCCTGGCCGACGTGATCGTCAATCAGGCGGAAGAAGGCGAAGGCTTCCCCTGGCATTTCGACACCAACAACTACACGGTGACGCTCTGTATCCAGAACAGTCCGGAGGGCGGCGCGTTCGAATACGCGCCGAACCTGCGGACCGCCGCCGATGAAAACTACGACGGCGTCGCCGCGATCCTGGACGGAGGCAGGATGGGCGTGAAGACCCTGCACCTGCAACCGGGCGATTTACAGATCTTCAAGGGCCGCTACTCGCTGCACAGGGTCGCCCCGCTGAAGGGGCCGCAACGGCGTTACGTCGCGATCTTCTCCTACGTCGAACAGCCCGACATGGTGGGAAGCCCCGAACGCACCCGGCAACTCTACGGCCGCGTCCTGCCGGTCCACCTGGAACGCGCCGGCGAGCGGGCGGACAGCCTGCTGGACTGATCCGGGCCGGACGGCCCTTCGACCTACTCACATCCCTTCGCCCCGCCCCTTCCTGGGAGCCGTCAGCGCGTTTCCACACATCATACCGGATATGGTTGTATATTCTTCTCGCTGTACAATGCATAATTATTGTGGTGCAATAATACCGCTATAGACGGTTAAATTGTGTCTTGGGCGAAACCGCCAGGAGTTGGTTGAATCTTTATGGCGCGCATCCGGCCTGGAAAAGGCCGATGCCGCCGGTCTAGGGGAGAGACAAGAGATGCCCGGTTGGTCGCGGGCGCCATGGCGCGCTGTTATTACTATACTGCTTGCAACTTTCGTCGCCGGATGCGGCGTTCCGAAACATATGCAAGTCCGAAGCGGCATCCACCCGAAGTATCAGGACAAGGACGTCCGGTTCCGGACAACCTACTACTTCCGGTCCTTTGACTACTGCTTCCGTAGAGACACCGTTGCCAGAAACACTTTGGCGACAATCATCCCGGAGACGGATTCGCTCTATCGGTTCAAAATGACCGGGAAAGCTCACTCCCTGACGACCAAAGTCAATTTCGAATCCGGTACCTTGAAGGCGGATCAGGTCGATCCTTTCGGAACTGCGGTAGAATTCGACGCCGAAACCGGACGCCACCGTGTGGTATCCGCCGCGGAAACAGCACGCGAAATCCAACGCCGTCAGCAGGAAAAGGACTTGCGGTCCTTACTCTCGCTCTATCGGGAGTTTACGAACGAGGCAGCGAAGGACGCTGACCCGGCCCTGGTCGCCTCCCTGAGGGAAAAAACGGCAACCGCCGCGGCGAACGCACTCAACGCCTATGCAGCCACATCGGGTGGAGGACAGCAGCAACCCGGCACGCAAGACGGCGACGCGAAAGTAGAATTGAAGACGCTTCTCCAGAGCCTCAATCAGAAGGTGCAGCAACTTCCCCCACCGGGAGACGACGGCGATGGCGACGCCAGGGCCAAATCCATCGATGCATTGAAAAAGGAAATCGAGGCGCTGAAGGGCCTGATTGAGAAAGTGAACAGCGCAACAATCGTCTGCCCCGCCGACGCCACGATCCGGCGCGGATTTCAGATTCTCGGCCCCGAAGGTTGGCGCACCTTTAATCAGGACGAACGCCTGATCATGGCCATGTCCTCCAGCGCCAGCCCCCTGATCGGGACATTGCAGGAATATTCTTCCAGATTAAACAACGCTCGCCCCAATCCGGCGGCTCAAATGCTGCCCCTGGTCGAAGAACAGCTTCTCATCTCTGAGGCAAATCGCGCTCTGCTGCGCAGCAAGGTCGGCGGCGGCGACGCCGACGCCCTGTTCGATGCGACCCTAACAGCTTTCGAAAAGGGGGCGAAACAATGATCCAGATCACGAAACCGCTTCTGCGCCCCAGCCTTCTCCTCGCCGCCCTGGCGATCCTGCCGGCCTGCGACACATTCGACAGTCTAGGCCTGAACGGCGCGTCCTCCATGCGGATCGAGGTTGAGGTCTACAAAGGCCCGCTCTCCAAACGCCTGGAAACCCAATTCGCGGAACTACACAGCAAAATCTTGGATGCCAGGATCGCACTAACAAAACTGCGGAAAGAGACGGAATTAAACAGTTGTGCTTCAGGATGCTTCGCGAAGAAAGAAGTCATTCAGAGCGAGCCTGAAGATACCGATATGTGCGCCAAAAAAGCAGTCAAAGGTTGTTTTTTTTCAAAGAAAAAGAACCTGTTGTCCGGCTACACAGTTGTGCGTCTAAATAGCCAGACACCTCCTGCGTGTATAGCGGCGGGGCGGATCCACGGCAAAGCAAAGGACCGTCACTATAAGATTTGCACTCTGATGAAAGATCTCGTGCAAGATGCGACGCGGTTGATAGCGATGGCAGGTGGCCCCGTACCAGGAGAATTTGTGCGAGACAACTTCATACCCGCCTCTCAAGTCAGCTCGCTCCCTTCTCCCGGGACACTTCCGACTCTAGAGGAGTGCCACGACCTCAATAACTGCAAAGCTCAACTACAATACCTACGTGATGCAAGTCGTTTCGCCGAAGCACTTCGTAGCCGAGCAAACTTTTGGGCGGTCAATCACATTGCGGTCGAACCGCAATCAGTTCGTGTCCGGATTGAAATGGCAAACTTCGCCCAGTTTACAGCCGATTATGGTAATCAAATTGGCGCGCGTGCGGATGCACTTCTCTGGCAGCTCAGCAAGGGCGTGGAAGGTAACATAGAGGCGGCGAAACGCTTAGCTACAAGCCTATATCTGCGCGACAGCGACACAACAGATTACCTTAACTTGTATCAGTGGAACAAAGCATCGGTCCCGCCAACAAAGTACCGTTCCGGCTTGGATGCGGAAGACCGTGCCCGCCTGGTGGAACGGCTGGTCGCCGACACCTATTGGTCCAAGATCAACACCGTTCACGCCAGCGGCCAGGGCGATGTCAGCATGGCCTTCATCAAGGACGATATCGGCAACTGGAATCTCAAGTCCTTCACGAACAATCCTGAGAAACTGTTGGATGCCTATGCAACTGCGGTGACAACCGTCGTGGGTGAGGTCGCCGCCTTGGCTGTAGGCAACGCACCCAACGGCCTTAAAAAATCGCAGCAACTGGCCAACTACGCGGCCCAACTGGCGGGCGGCACAGTTAACACGCCGGCGACACTCGGCAGCGCCGATATTGAGGAACTCCATAAACTGGCTCTACAGAAACTGACGGACGAAAGGAAAGGTTTCGCCGACCGTTTATCCGCTCTGAATACGACGGTCACAAACCTGCAAGAGCGAGAGGTGAACCTGCAGGCGGGCATCATGTCACGCGACACGGAAATCGCCGCTCTCAAGGCCGAGCAAGACGCTCTGGACCCTGTGGCCAATCCAGCGCAGAAACCCCGTTTCGACGAAATCGACAAAGAGCTGAAAGAAAAAGACCTGGACCAGCACAAGGATAAGCTGACCTTGAAGAAGGTTGAGGAGGACCGCGAGAAAGCGGAACAGTCCCGCGCCGCCCTGCCGCAGGAAGCGGAAGCAGTGATCGGATCTATCCTCCACGACCACGCGGTGATCGTGGAAGCGCTGCAACGGTTTTCCACCGGGAAGAACGCGCAAACCGGCGCCGCGCCGGCCAACCGCTCATTGGCGAAAGCGGAGGGTCAACAAACGGCTGACGCCGCTGCGGTTAAAAAGGTCGAGCAGCAGCAACTTCGGGACATATCAAATTACTGATGACAAAGGGAAGTATCAGCTCTCGACGCGCCGCCGGATCAGACGAACCAACGGCCCAATGATGGGGAGTTTTGCATAGAACTGCTCACCGGAGTCCCAGTGGTCGATATGGGCGGTTACGAGACCCGCATCGTCGAAGGTCACCTCGCTCATCCCCTCGATCCGCCAGGGCGCGGAGCGTCCTTTCGGCGTGAAGTCGAAACGCCAGCGGAGATAGGCTGTCCGGCCCGAAACCGCCGTGTCGGTCACGGTGAATCGCGGGGCGACGGTCGTTTCGAACATATGGTCGAAGATCCGCCGCAGGGCCGCCGTGCCGGTCACGTCGTTGAACGGGTCCTTGAAGCGGACGTCGGGGCGGCACAGCGTCTCGATCTCCGGCAGGTTGTCTGGCGTCAGTCCCTCGAAGAACGCCCCCCACCGCCGGGCCGCGTCCGAAACATCGCGCGAGCCGTCCACACTCAATGCCCGGTCGCTTTCTTTATCAACGGAAAGAACACCCCGTCGGGCAACCGCTGCATGGTCTTCAATTGCCAGGCGAACCGTTTCGGGAAGGCGATCTCGAAACTGTCGCTTTTCAAACCCTCAACGATGCGTTGGGCGGCGTCCTCCACTTCCATCAGATAGGGCATCGGAAACTCATTCTGCGCCGTCAGCGGCGTTTTCACGAAACCCGGGCAGATCACCTGGATCTTCACGCCGAGCCCGTCGAGTTCCGCCTTCAGGCTTTGCCCCATGGCGATCACCGCCGCCTTGCTGGCGGAATAGGCCGCCGCCATCGGCAGACCGCGATAGCCCGCGACCGAAGACATCAGCGCCAGGTGCCCGCTGCGCCGTTCCACCATCCGCGGCATCAGGGCCGCAAGCGCATTGGACACGCCCAGCACATTAACATCCATGGTGGCTTTCACGACCTCCGCCGTGAAGTCCTTTACCGGCGTCGGTGTATAGGCGCCGGCATTCAAAACCGCCAGGTCGATGGGACCCAGATCCGCCTCTATCGCGGCCACCGTATCCATGATCGCCGCCGCATCGGTCACATCGACGGGATAGGGATGCACGCTTCCGGCGCCCCCGGCCTCAAGCGCGTGAAGCTTATCTGCAGAGCGCGCGGATGCGGCTACCCTGCATCCCATCCTCGTGTATGAGCGGACCAGTTCGGCCCCGATGCCGGTGCTGGCGCCGGTGATCCAAACGGTTTTCGGGGAGATCATGACCGGGCCGCGTCCGGGATCAGCGCAGGCGGTATTCGAATTCGTTGCCTCTGAAGGAAAAGGCCAGCTTCACCCAGCGATCCTGGTCGTCGTACCAGAGGTCCAGGTCGATATCGCCACGCATCTCGTATTTCCGCGCTTCGATCTCCCGCCCCAACACCGTCAGCGTTTCGGCCCCGGCGGGCGTAATCTCAACCTCTTTCAGGACGCCGTCCTGGGTCGCCACCAGGGCCTCCTGCATCACGGTCCGCTTATCCCAATAGGTCGTCGGGAACCATTGCGGCAATACCAGGGGCTCCGCGCCGTTCACCGCAACGGAAAGGCCGGCCCGGGTGCGTTCGGCCTCCACGACATAATCGTCGCCGTCATTGTTGGTGACGCTGCGGAAAGCGAACAGTTCCCCGCCTTCCCAGCGCGCCCGGTTTTCCTGCTCATAGCGGTACAGCGTGAAGGGACCGAAGGTCACCGCGATGTCCACGTCGACCGCTACATCCGTCCCGTTGTCGCGGTGGGTCAGGGTGACCACATGTTCGCCGATGTTCGATCCGTCCATCAAAACGTCGAACGCCAGTTTCTGGACCTCCGCGTCCCCTTGCGGCAAGGCGGCAAGATTAGTGCGGACGGGCTCTCCAAGCTCTGTTTCCGATGCCGGCGCAGGCATGGGCGTCAGCAACAGGCCAATGGCGGCCACAGCAAAAATCGTCGATTTGGTTTTCTCAATCATGATCCGCACGTCCCGCGCCCTTCGGCAAAACCGCATGAGTTTCCAGGTGATTAGTGTGTCAAATCGTCATACGCAAACGGGGCGTCAACGGATTTCCCGACAAGTTGATGTCAAAAACCCGCCGATTGCTCCGACTTCATAAAAATCTGTCACGGAGTTGTAACATTTGTCCGATACGCACGGGGTCCGTGTCGCGTCGGCAGAACGCCCGTGAAGAGCCGCGCCCGCGACGATAGAGATCACTAAGACGCTTGTCTGGAGGGACTGATGTCTGACCAATCGAAAACAACCGACCTGTCGTTCGACGCCTTTGACGAAGAACGCACTCCGCCGCCCGCCGAAACCGATTTCAACCGTATTGTCGACCGCGCGATGTCGCGCCGCGGCTTCCTGGGCAGCACGATCGCCTTCGGAACCACGGCCTTTGTCCTTGGTTCCACCGCCCTTACCCCGGCGCGCGCGTCCGCCGCGGCCAGCCGCCTGGGCTTTGAGGCCGTACCGGCCAACGCCCTGGATACGATCACCGTGCCGGACGGCTATAGCTGGCACGTCGTCGCCAAATGGGGCCAGCCGCTTTGGTCGCACAGCCAGGAATTCGACCAGACGACACGCGGCACCGGCGAAAGCCAGGAACTGGCCTTCGGCGACAACAACGACGGCATGGCGCTGTTCCATGACGGCGGCCGCAACATCCTGACGGTGAATAACGAATACACCAACCGGGATATCATCTATGGCGACCGGGAGACCAAACTGCCGGAAAACGCCGACGATGTGCGCAAGGGTAAGGCCGCGCACGGCATCTCGGTCGTTGAGATCGCACAGACCGACGGCAAATGGGGCATCGTGAAGGATTCCACCTTCAACCGCCGCATCACCGCCGATACGCCGATGGAAATCACCGGCCCGGCCCGCGGCCACGACCTGCTGAAGACCGCCGCGGACCCGACGGGCACCACCTCGCTCGGCACCTGGAACAACTGCGGCAACGGCCGCACGCCCTGGGGCACCTATCTGACCTGCGAAGAGAACTTCAACGGCTATTTCTCCAGCAGCGATGAGAACTACCAGCCCAGCGATGCGCTGAACCGCTACGGCGTCGGCCTGAAGGACTGGGGTTACGCCTGGGCCATGGCGGACGAGCGGTTCGACATTTCGAAACATCCGAACGAACCGAACCGCGCCGGTTACATCGTCGAAATCGACCCGATGGACCCGACCTCCACGCCGAAGAAGCGGACCGCGCTGGGCCGCTTCAAGCATGAGAACGCCGAGGTTGTGCTGGCCGCCGACGGCCGGGTCGTCGTCTATATGGGCGACGATGAGCGGGGCGAGTTCCTCTATAAATTCATCTCCAACGGCAAATACACCAAAGACGGCGATAACGCTGATCTGTTGGAAGACGGTTCGCTTCATGTCGCCAAATTCAGCGATGACGGCAAAGGCGAATGGGTCGAACTGACGCCGTCCAGCACCGGCATGTCCTCGCAAGCGGAGATCTGCGTCCATACCCGCATGGCCGCTTCCGCCGTCGGGGCGACCACCATGGACCGCCCGGAATGGGTCGCCGCGAACCCGCGGCTGATCGAAGCGTACTGCGCCCTGACCAACAACAAGAACCGGGGCGTGAAGCCGAACGCCGGAGGCGATGACACATCCGCCAACGGTCCGAACCCGCGGGACAAGAACCTGTACGGTCAGATTGTCCGCTGGCGTCCGGACGGCGCCGACCACGGTGCGAACACCTTCTCCTGGGATCTTTTCGTGCTGGCCGGCAACCCGACGGTCCACAACGACGCCCATGCCGGTTCGTCCAACGTCAATGCGGACAACATGTTCAACTCGCCGGACGGATTGGGTTTCGACACCGCAGGTTTGTTGTGGATTCAGACCGACGGAAACTACAAGAACGAAGGCGACTTCGCCGGTCACGGCAACAACCAGATGCTGGTCGGCGATCCGGAATCGGGCGAGATCAAGCGCTTCATGGTCGGCCCGGTCGGCTGCGAAGTAACCGGCTTCGCCTGGAGCGTCGACCGCAAGACCGTGTTCGTCGGCATCCAGCATCCGGGCGAGAAGAACACCGGCAGCCACTGGCCCGATGGCGGCAATTCGGTGCCGCGCTCGGCCGTGATCGCGATCCAGCGGGACGATAACCGCTTCATCGGCTAAGACCGGCGCAATCACCGTCACCCTGACGCTAGGTGACAGCGGGCGGCGTCCTCTCTTCCGGGGGGACGCCGTCTGCATTTCGTCGACGGCTCCATCGCCGCGCCCGGCGAACGGCTGCGCGCTACGGCGGTACGGTGCGTCTCTATCACGCACGCGCGTGCAAATGCCCGGGAAACACCGGGTATCGGAGTGATCCGAGGAGCAAAGGAACGGGGGCGGCGCAAGAGCCGCGAGGTTCACCCTCCCTAATTAGTAATATATGTAGTACGCTTAAACGATGCTGGGGAAGATTGTAGTCTACGCAAGGTCCAACCACTGAAACGATGAAAGTCGTCACCCGATATGACGCCGAAATCGGCGTGCTGTTCTGCACCGTATCCGGGCCGGTGGACCCGGAAGTACAAATGGCGACCTTTGCGCAGGTGTTCGACGATCCAGGCATCCCCGACAATGCGGACGCGATCTGGGATATTCGGCACGTCGATTTCTCCACCGCCAGCCCGGAAAGAATCAAACGTTTGGCGGAAGGGCGGATTTCCGTCGATCCGCAACGGGCCGGGTCCCGCTTTGCCTTCGTCATCTCAACGGACAGTCAGGAAGCGCTGGTGCGGCTTTATCTGGCCCATGTCTCGCAGGTTAAGCAGGAAAGCGCCGTTTTCCGGTCTACCGAAGAAGCCATGAATTGGCTGGTCGGCTCCGGCGGGCGGAACGTTGAGCCCACGGGCGCGCGCGGCCTTTAATTTTCAAAAACACAGTTGTTCGCAGACGGCGCTTGCCTCGACGGCGATCAACATCTCAACTGGTCCTACACCATCGGAACGGCGTCGCCGGACCGCCCAGAACGGTTCGGCGCGCCCGGTCCGCAGACGCTCGGCGACAGACCGACAAACCGGGGATGAACCATGAAAGCAGCCGTCTTTGAAGAATTCGGGGGACCGTTGACCGTACGGAACGTCGCGGATCCGGATTGTCCCGCAGACGGTGCGATCATCGACGTGAAAGCCTGCGGCGTCTGCCGTTCGGACTGGCACGCCTGGAAGGGATCGGACGCCCGTGTCAACCCGCCCCATGTGTCCGGGCACGAATTTGCCGGCGTGGTCCTGGAGGTCGGACCGCACTGTACGCGGTACCGCGTGGGCGACCGGGTGACCGCCCCTTTCATTCTGGCCTGCGGCGTCTGTAGCGATTGCGTGGGCGGCGATCCCACCGTCTGCGCCGATCAGGATGTAATCGGATTCTCACTTGTCGGCGCCTTCGCCGAACGCGTCGCCATTCCCCGCGCGGACTTCAACCTGGTCCACTTGCCCAACTATCTGGACTATACGGACGCCGCCGGCATGGGATGCCGGGTGACGACCGCCTTCCGGGCGATCATAGACCGCGGAGCCCTGGCGCCCGGCGAATGGCTGGCGGTGCACGGCTGCGGCGGCGTGGGCCTGTCCGCCATCAAGATCGCCTCGGCCATCGGCGCGCCCGTCATCGCCATCGACATTTCCGAAGACGCCCTGGACCTCGCCAGACAACTGGGGGCGACCAAGACCTTGAATGCGCGGGACGTGAACGATGTCGGGGAAGCGGTCCGCGAGGCGACGGGCGGCGGCAGCCATGTCTCCATCGACGCCATCGGCACAACCGACGCGTTCCACAATTCGCTCGCCAGCCTGCGCCCTCTCGGCCGCCATGTTCAAATCGGCTTGCCGACGGGCCCGCATGCGGAACCGACGATCCCGCTGAAGAGTCTGGTCTATGTCCGCCAGTTGACGATCCATGGCACGCGGGGTCTGCCGGCCAGCAGGTTCCAGTCGCTGTTTTCAATGATCGAATCCGGGCGGATGTCCCTGGACGGGCTTGTGACGAAGACCATCCCCCTGGCGGAAGCGGGGCATGCCCTTGCCGCCATGGACAGCGGACAGCCCGCCGGCGTCACCGTTATCGACCGTTTCTGATGCGGCCGGCCTTTATCCAGTGATCGAACGAAAGCCCCATATCGACGCGTTCGGCGCGACCGCGCTGCTTGGCTTTTCCATGCTGATGGGCGTGAACCAGGTGATGATCAAGCTGGTGAATGCCGGCCTTGCGCCCGTTTTCCAGGCGGGGTTGAGGTCCGCCTGCGCCATTCTGCCGGTCATCCTGATCGCAATCCTGACCAGGAAACGCCTGACCGTGCGCGACGGGTCGCTCGTTCCGGGGTTACTGTGCGGGCTCTTGTTCTCGACCGAATTCGTGCTGCTGTTCAGCGCGCTGGAATACACCACGGTCGCGCGGGCCAGCGTGCTGTTCTACACGATGCCAGTTTGGGTCGCCGTCGCGGCGCATTTCATCATCCCCGGCGAACGGCTGTCGCCGCGCCGGGTGGCAGGGTTGGTCCTGGCAGTCGGCGGTGTCGCGGTCGCCCTGCTGGACGAAGCCCCCGCCCTGACGCCGAACGCCTTGACCGGCGATATCATGTGCCTGATCGGCTCCTTCTGTTGGGCCGGGATCGCGCTGATGGCGCGCACGACGGGGTTGAGCCGCTCCACGCCGGAGATGCAGTTGATCTATCAACTCGTCGTCTCGGCGGTCGTCCTGCTGCTCGTCGCACCGCTGTTCGGAGATATGATCCGCACCGTCACGACGCCGATTCTGGGGATGTTCGCGTTTCAGGTCCTGGTGGTGATCAGTATCGGATTTCTGGGCTGGTTCTGGATTCTACAGCGCTATCCGGCCTCTGACATGACCGCCTTCAGCTTTCTCTCGCCCCTGTTCGGCGTGATCGCCAGTTGGCTGATCCTGAACGAGGAGATAACCCCCTCCATCATCGGCGCGCTTGTCCTGACCGGCAGCGGCATCGCCCTGATCAGTTGGCGGCGCAAGCGGCCCCAACCCGACTGAGTCACTTCAAGGCCAGCACCGCGATCCCCGCACAAATCAGCAGCACGCCGATGACCTCCGCCGGTTTCGAACGTTCCTTGAACAGGAACCAGCTTGCCGCGAAGGTGAAGACAAGTTCGATCTGGCCGACCGCGCGAACATAGGCCGCATTCTGAATGGTCATGGCGGTGAACCAGCACACCGACGCCGCCCAGCCGCTTACGCCCGCCGGCAGGGAAACGCGCCAGGCGCGGACGGTGGCCGTCACCTGTCCAGGCTCCCGCAGCCGCAGCCAGACCGCCATGGCCAAGGTCTGTAAGGTCAGCACGGTCGCCAGGGTCAATCCCGCCTGGGTCAGGAACCCTTCCCCGCCCAGAGACAGGGACGCCGCCCGGTACGAGACCGCCGCCACACCGAAACAGGCGCCGGAAGCGATCCCCATCAAGGCGGGCTTGCCGACAAGATCCTTCGCCATACCCTTGTTGAAGCCGGTCTGGGCCGCGGAAATCGCCAGCACACCCGCCAGACTGATCAAAATACCCAGCAACGCCCCGCCGGTCACCGTGTCGCCCAGCACGAAGATACCTATGACGGCGGTCTGCACGGTCTCCGTCTTGGAATAGGCCGTGCCGACCGCGAAATTCCGATGCGAGAACAGCGCCACGAGCAACCCGGTCGCCAGGATCTGCGCCAATCCGCCGATGGCGCAATAGGCCAGGAACACCCAACCGGGAACCGGCAAGGCGCCGTCGTGCCCGTGCCACAGAGCGGCGGCATAGACCAACGCGAAAGGAAGCGCGAAGACGAACCGCGAGAAGGTCGCCCCCCCTGTGCTCAACACGCCCTTCAACTGTTTCTGAAAGACCGAACGCAGGTTCTGCAGGAACGCCGCGGCGATTGTGATGGGTATCCAAAGTTCCATGGCGCACGCCTACCTGACGTTCGCCAGGACGAAAAGCCCATATCGGAGAAATGGTCTTGTCCAAAGCTGCGCGCGCTTTTCCCGTCATGCGGAACGGTCGGGACAGATTAAGGCTTCGGAGGCCCTCTATCCCGACCGAACATGCGACGGCGAAATGTTAAGCGGCGGCCTCTGTCCGCCGCCACGCCGGGTACGGATCGGGAAGGTCCGGCAGTCCATCCAAACCATCGGCTTCCAGCAACGCCGCATCAAGGCGCGCCCGCAGGGCGGGCCAGTCGATCCCGCTGCCGATAAAGACGATTTCCTGCCGCCGGTCGCCCCAAGGTTCCTGCCAGTGCGCTTCCCTGTATTCCCGCGCGGCGTCATGGTCCGGCCAGCGTTCCTCGGGAACCGCCGCCCACCAGGTGCCGAGCGGCTGAACCGTGGAAAGCGAGCCCGCGAGCGAGAACTCAGCCACCCAGTCGGGCCGCGTCGCCAGCCAGAAATGGCCCTTCGCCCGGATCACACCGGGCAGAGGGCCATTCAGCAGGGCGTGGATACGTTCCGGATGGAACGGACGGCGGGCGCGATAGACATAGCTTGTAACGCCATACTCCTCCGTCTCCGGCACATGGTCGGCGAACCCGTAAAGCTCCTTCGCCCACATCGGATGTTCGTGCGCCTTTTGGAAATCGAACATTTTGGTGTTCAGGATCGCATCGGCGGGCACATCGGAATGGTTGGTTTCGATGATCTCCGCATCGGCATTCAAACTGCGGATGATCTTGCGCGCGGCGTCAACCTGATGCGGCTCTGCATCGGCGATCTTGTTGAGGATAACCACATCCGCAAATTCGATCTGATCGGTGAGAAGATGCACAAGCGTCCTATCGTCTTCCTCACCCAGCGTCTCGCCCCGGTCGCGCAGAAAGTCATGGCTGGAATAGTCGCGCAGCAGGTTCACCGCATCGACGACCGTCACCATGGTGTCGAGACGCGCGACATCCGACAGGCTCTCCCCCTGTTCGTCACGGAAATCGAACGTGGCGGCGACCGGCAGCGGCTCCGAAATGCCGGTCGATTCGATCAGCAGATAGTCGAAACGCCCTTCTCCCGCGAGCCGCCGGACTTCCGCCAACAGATCGTCGCGCAGAGTGCAGCAAATACAGCCGTTCGACATCTCCACCAGCGTCTCGTCCGTGCGGCTCAGTTCCGTATCGGCGCGCACTAGATCCGCGTCGATGTTCACTTCCGACATGTCGTTGACGATAACCGCGACACGAAGGCCGTCTCGGTTGTTCAGCACACGGTTCAGGAGTGTTGTCTTGCCCGCCCCGAGAAACCCGGAAAGCACGGTGACCGGCAGCCGTCGAAATTCGATGCCCATGATTTACACCTCGATGTTGGAAAGCCCTTCTCCGCAAAGGGTACGATCATTTTTTATGGATTGCGGAAGACAGGAGCCGTCCGTGCGAACACGATGGCTCCGGCGTGCAATAACGCTATGTCCCCGCACATTCTCGACTGTATTTTATGTTATAACATAACACAAGATAATCTTCCGACTGAACGGCTTCGGCCACCAGCTTCCTCATCCGGCCTCGCCGCCGCGCAGGCTTCGCCCACCCTACCCGGCGGAAACCAATGGAAGATGGGGTCCCGCGGCTATGCCGGGCTCCATGGATCGGGGGAAACGATGGATTGTGCATTGAGGCAGAGCAGCAATCGCGTACAGCCGGTTCCAGCGATTGGCGGAGAGCGGTGAACCACCCCATTGCCGGAGGCCGCATTGCCCCCTTTGAAGATCGCAACATCGTGGGGTGCGAAGCGTTCCAGCGGACCGTCGAAGCGCCGCTGTTCCTGTAAGGCCCGTTCGGCGAAGGGCGCCTGGACCCACTCGGTCGACGGCCCGCGATAGGTTGTTATCAGCCGCGCCTCGACCGCGTCGCGATGGAATCGCCAGCACGCATCGTGGCTCACACTTTCAAGCCGCACATCCACCCGGTCGCTTCCGATTATGCCGGCAAAGGAGGAGACAAGATCCTCGATATCCTGAACGAGCAGTCCACGCATTGCGCCAGCCCCCATGCCGGAATCATCGAGCATCGGTTCCAGTGCGGTGCGCAGTTCGGCGGGTTTGACGAGGATCCGCAACGAAGGAAGCTGAGACGCCTCCATGCGGTCGAGCCATTCCTGCAAACCCACCGGAAGGTCGCGCCGCCAAATGACAAGTTCTGCACCCGGTTCCTTGATTGAAGCGAGACCGTCCCTGTCGCTGCACATCAGAACTTCCGGGGCCGGCGCACCCAGTATCCTATCCGGCCTCTCCAGAACCAAGTTGCCCATACGATTTTAACTCCAGCCGATGCACCCTGCGTCAAGAGCTGTACGGATTCCGCCAGCATGATTTGTTATGTTATAACAGTCTATTTCTTCGCAACAAGGGGCTGGCCGGCAAACTGAGGTCCGATGTGCGGGTCCCCACTTCTGGTCAAAACCCCATCTGATTACTATGGTACGTCAAAGCGCGATTGCTTGGGGTGGGTTCAGGGTCGGTATCGAGCAGCAGTCATGGGGCGGTTCAGCAACTATCTGGAATATCTCGGCCTGTCCGAGACGGAAGCCGCCAGCCTTTGCCCCCTTGCGCGTTCCAGAAAACTGGCAAAAGCACAGTTCCTCAAGGCCGCCTACGACGAATTGGCCCACTCGGATACCGCCGTAACTCCAAGCGATGTCGCACAAGCGCTCACGTGGCTGCGGAAATCCGGAGAATTGCAGCAGGCGCATACGTACTTCAGCACGCTCACCCCCAAGCTCAAACGCGATCCCAGAGTGTTGCTTGAATACATGTTCGTTTTGGCGGCCACGGGCCGGTTTCAGGATTTGCAAACGACGTTGCGATATTTTCTGCGCACCGGGTGCGATCAATACACTGATTTTGGACAAATGCTGGCTCTCGCCCCATTCGCAAGCCACGAATCGCTTCGCGACTTGTCGACGCGCGTGATTCTGGACCGTAAGAAACAGGGAAAGCCATCCTGGTTTCACTTCCTGTATGAATTGACGGCAAGGCGGGGCCTATCGGCGTCGGCGAGCACGCTTCTGGAGGTGTATGAGGGTACGGTCATCGATACTGGAAATGCCGAAGAAGCACTGTGTTTCCGAAGTAATCTGGCCTTTCGTCGGGGAGACTTCGTTGAGCAGAACAGGTTTCTGTCCGAAGCGATTTCTTCCCATGGCCTTCTTCCAACCGAACTGAAGAACCGTGAAAAGCCGTTCAGCGTCTTGAACCTTGAAACGCGGGAACCGGCATTCGCCGTAACGGATGGGCCGCTGGTGACCGTTCTGATCGCAACGTACAATGTGGCCGAAACGATTGGAACGGTCTGCCGGTCGCTGCTGTCGCAAACCTACCGGAACCTGGAACTGATCGTCGTCGATGACGCCAGCACCGACACGACCCGCGACATCTTCCGCAAGCTGAGCGAGGAAGACCACAGAATACGGTTTTTCCCGTTGGAGCGGAATCAGGGAACATACACCGCCTTCAACCATGGCCTCATCCATGCGAAAGGGGATTATGTAACCTGCCAAGGGGCCGACGACTGGGCCCATCCCGAGAAAATCTCTACCCTGGTCGACACACTTGCTCTGAACCCGGGCGCGATTGCATCCAAGGCCCGGAAAATCAGGTGTGCGGAATCCGACGGCCTGGAAAGCAGTCCCAGCGGTTATGTCACCCGGGACATGTCTTCGCTGACCTATCGGAGAGTTCCCGCCGCACAGGCGCTCGGTTTCTACGATACGGTGCGATGCAGCGGCGACACCGAATTTATGCAAAGACTGCGCTACAGGTTCGGTGCGAACAGTATCGTCGACGTGCCGGCCATCACCGGCGTGTGCGACTGGTCGTCAAACGGCCTTACGGGCGGACACGGATTTACGGTACTGGGACCTTTCGCCTCGCCCGCGCGGACCGAGTATCGCCGCTGCTTTCGGGAATGGCACGAGAAGGCCCGCCTTAGCGGCGATCTGCACATCCCGTTTCCACACCGGCCGCGGAAGTTCCCGGCGCCTGCCGATGTTCTGCCCGGGCGTGCATTGGAGTGAACGCCGGCGCGTGTTCTCTTGCCCTCTGCGCCCCGTACCGCTACGGAACGCCGGCCGGGCGTTCCTCAATCGGGAGTATTCCGAATCAGCACTTACGACTTCAAGACATGCGGGGCTTCGGCCCTGGCCGATGTCATGGCCCTGATCGTCGAAGCCGGATGGCCGCACCGCGCCGATGACGTCCGGCCCATGCTTGAATTGGGCAAACCCTGGTGCGTTATCGACCGAAGGACCGGCTCAATGGCCGGTGTTGCGGTCTGGTGGCCCTTTGGAAACCGGCACGGCCGGGTCGGGCTGGTTGTCGT
>JANQIT010000241.1 GCA_028282025.1 Hwanghaeella sp.
GAAGCGCAGGGAGGACGGAAAGCGCAGGCCGCCGGACCGGCAGCCGAAACTGCTGGATACGTTCCAGCGGGTCCTCGCCGCCGCCGTCGAAGAAACGGAACCGTCGGCCCGGATTTTCATCGGCGGCAAGTCGATGGGAGGCAGGATGGCGTCTCTGCTCGCCGCCGAAGCAGATCGCGCGAAATCCATCGCTGGCGTGTTTGCGCTGGGATATCCGTTCCACCCACCCGGCAAACCGGAGAAGATGAGAACCGATCACTTTTCCGAGATTCCGGTTCCTCTGCTGATTTGTCAGGGGGAGCGGGACCCGTTCGGCTCCAAAGCTGAAATCCCACAAGCAGAACTGCCACAAACAATTGAAATTGTGTGGTTTCCCGACGGCAATCACGATTTGACGCCCCGGCGAAAATCGGGCATCCCGCCGGACGAGAATCTCAACGGGGCCATAGCGGCAGTTTCTGCCTTCATGAACCGTTGAAGACGGACTCGTAATTCACACCACCCTCCCTAGATATCGGCCCTACCGAGGCTGTCGGCAAACATGGGAAGAGAGGCTTGCTCACCTTTCTTTAACTTCTTTTCCGTAAGAACCATGGGAACGGCGCCTGTTGAAAAGCCGCCTTTCGTCGATTGGGCCGGATGGCCAGAGTACAAGGAAACACGATAGTGACCATGCATGGAATTGTTCGGGAACTGCAGCCCAACGAAGATCCCCTCTCCGTTGACTCCGGTTTAGACCCGTCCGAAATCAAGAAGCGGTCGGTTGTGATCGCAGGGCATCGCACCAGCGTCTCGTTGGAAAACATCTTTTGGGAGCAATTGCGGGATATCGCAGCGGACAAGCGCCGTTCGGTAAACCAGTTGGTCTCGGAGATCGACAGCAAAAGAACCGGCAATCTTTCGAGTGCAATTCGGACCTTTGTGCTGACGGCGAACCTCGCCCGCTAAGGCCGACACAGCGACCGAATGCGATGGAGCCGGGCTTCCCCGCCCGGCTCTTCGCGTTTAAGCGGAACTGAAACGGTTTACGTTCCTCAGTTGCTGAGACGAAGATTGGGCGCCGCACTGTTGCCGCTTGCGGACAGACGCGCCCGCACCCCGTCGTCTCCGGGCGTTTCGAGTACCGCTTGAGCGGAGAGCGAACGCCGCTTCACATCTACCGTGCCGGTTGCCTCAATGGCGGCCCCACCGGCCCCCTGCAAGGCAAGCCCGTCCAGCACCAGCGTCCCGTTTTCGACACGAATCCGGCCGCTGAGAGCGCCGGGACGGCTGAAACCGTCGCGCAGGGCGGCTCGCACTTCGGTCACCTTCCGTACATTGACAATCGTCGTACGCGGCGGCCCGACCAAAACAGCGACGCTGCCCGCCAAGTCGATACTACCCTGGTTCGTGCTTTCCAGCGCCTGCCAGTCGCTACCGCGGGCGTGTATCTCGCCGGATAAGGTTACCGCGCCTGCAAGCCCGAGCGCGCCGTCCAAGTCGCCCAGATTGCGATCTATCTTCAAACCGTCGATCCGGCCCGACATCGACAGATCCATGATGCCGCCGCCCTGTCGCGCCAGAATCACATCCAGCGCCAGCGCGCCGCCGTTGAAGCGCCCCCGTCCATCCCGCAGGGCGATTGTATCCCGCGCAAGTTCCAGACGGCCCGAAAGGGACTCTGCCCGCCAGTCCGGTGCAGAAAACCGCCCGGTCCGTACGTCGACGGCGCGCATCCCCGAATCGCCGCCGGACGGCAGCAGGTCCAGGAAAAACCCGCCATCGCTTCCCTGTACGCCGATCCGAAGCGGCCCGTCCGTGCGCGAACCGTCATAGTCGATATCGACGGTTCCCGGACCGATAGACCGCAGGACGCCCGTGATCCAATCGGGCCCATCCAGGACCGCCGTCAATCGGCCAAGGTCGGCCGTCCTGCCGCTGAAGGCGAAGCGGTCTCCTTCGGCTTGCGCCTTCAGGTCCAGGCGGCCGCTTGCCTGGCCGGAAACACCTGCGGCGTCCGAAACGCTGGCCCGGTTCAGCGTAAGCGCGCCCTCCCGCAGCACCGCGGCAGCAGAAACATCGTTGAACGGAACGCCGGCGGCGATCACCCGCCCTACTTTGAGATCCAAGGTCGCGTCGAATGCGTCCCAAGCCAATCCATCGGCCGTCCGGGCCGGGACTGCAGCATCGGCGCCGTTGTCCCCCGGCGTCCGGCCTGCGCCTTCCGCAACCGACCCCTCCCCCGCGGACGCGGCAGAGGCCAGCCGGAAAGCATCGAGGTTAATCTGGTCCACCTCCAGCCGGAGGCCCACGCCAAGCCGGTCACGCAAGGCGACCGCCGCCGCCCCGCGCGCGGCGAGGTCGTCCACTTCAATCGCCGCATCGACGATATCCAGACGCCCCGGCCGCAAGGAAACGCCGCTTACCAGAGAGAACCGCCGCAGACGTTCCGGCGCAGCCCCCGGAACAGGAAGCCCGGTCCATGCCAGGAACCGGCGCAGATCGTCGGCCCGCAGGGACGCATTGCCCTCCAGGGTCGGCGGCGATTCGCGCAGATCTCCGAATCCTGCGATCGACAGATCCGCGCCGCCCGGCAGACGCGCGCTCAACTCCTCCAGCGTCACCGCCCCATCCTCGATGGAGCCGCGAACCGCAAGCCGCTGAACCAGCTTTCCGCGAAACCGCGTCCCGGCAGCGGATATCTGTAGAGATAAATCGACTGGCAGATCCCTGGCGAGGATAAGCAGGTCGGACGACCCAGCGCCTCCGTCTTCGCCTTCCGTCGGGATGTCGGACGGCGCAACCCCATCGTCCCCCCGTGCCGGCGTTGGCGGCAGGGCCGTTTCGATTGCCTCATCCAGTGCGAGGCGCGAAAACCGCAGAGCGAGGTCCACCCGCGGCCGTTCCCGAAGTGCGACGGCGGCTTCTCCCACAGCGCTGAATCGGTCGCCGTTTACACTGAGATCGGCCAGATCGAGCAGCGCGTGACCGCCCGGCCGGTAGGAAAGTTCCGTTTCCAACCGGATCGGTCCTTCCAGGGCCGCCAACCGCCCGCTAGCGTCCCCGAAAAGCCCGCTCAGCCGCGCGGCATCCGAAAGGTCGATGGACGCACCGCCGTTCAGCCCAAGCCCAGCATCCGTCAAACGCCATGTTCCGCCGAACCGGGCGCGCACTGTCTTGTCCGCAGACGCCAGCTTGAAGGAAACGGGGGCCTCAACCCCGGTTTGCGGCGGAGCGAAACGCGCTTCGATGTTGAAAACCCCCGCCGCGAGAGGGATCCTGGCCGCCACCGATAGTCGCTGTCCGACGGTGGGCGTTTGCATGGAGCCGTCGATCCCCGTGATTTGCCAACGCCCGTATCCCGTATCCAGGGTCACCGACGCGTCGCGGACCGATACGGCCAGGCCAGCCCGCCCGTTTGCCGGTCCGGGTCCGGTTGCCGGATCGTCGGGTCCGGGCTGTTGACCGTCCTTGTCCTGTTCCAGTGCCGATGGAGACAGCGGGATACCGTCCGGTCCCAGGGACACGCTCGGTTCGATCAGGACCAGATCGACGACCTGCAGATCGCCACGCAGCAGATCCGACAGGCGCAACTTGGCTTCCATCCAGCGAATCGTCGCCACCGGGACGCCGTTGCGCAGCAACCTGACCGCCGCCACGGTGACCCGGGGCGTCGGAAGCAGGGACGCACCGATGTTCCCGTCGACCTCCGCGCGATAGCCGGTGGCGCGGGAAATCTCATCCTCCAGCGCCGTTTTGTGGCTGTTCCAATCGACAAGCTGGGGCCCCAGGAAAGCCAGCGCCACAAGGCAGGCGGTCAACGCCAGCGGTATCCCTACGATCCATCTCACGCTTGCGGTTCCGGCGGGTTGGGAAATCTGTTCATTCCCGGTGTGTTAGTCCATGATTGCCCCGGTGAAAAGCGGGAGACGCCAACGGTGTCGACAGTGGTCAATCTTAGAACCGTGCGAAAGCGGAAGCAGCGCGACGCCAAAGCGAAGGCGGCGGCGGAAAACCGCATCCATTTCGGCCGCACCAAGGCGGAGCGCGACAGCAGCGCCATGGAAAGAAACCGCGCGGACCGGGAACTCGATGGAAACCGCCGCGACCCGGAGCAGGATCCGGGTGACGGCGAAACCAAGGGCTAGACGCTCAACATCTTGCCCGGGTTCATGATGTTTTCCGGATCGAACGCCTTTTTCAGCATCCGCATATAGCTGACCGCATCGCCGTGCTCGGCCTGCAGGAAGTGCATCTTGCCCATGCCGATACCGTGTTCGCCGGTGCAGGTTCCGCCCATCGCGATGGCCCGGTGGTTCATGCGCTCAATCAGATCCTTACAGCGCTTCAACTCTTCGCTGTCCTTTTCGTCATACAACAGCACCAGATGGAAATTCCCATCGCCGACATGCCCGACAATCGGGGCGGTCAAACCGCTTTCCCGGATGTCCTTCTGGGTTTCCAGGATGGCGTCGGCCAGGCGGGAGATCGGGACACAGGCATCGGTGGCGATTCCCTTCTTGCCCGGCGCCAGGGCGAGCGCCGCATACCAGGCGTCGTGCCGGGCCTGCCACAGTTTGTTCCGGTCTTCCGCCTTGTCCGTCCATTGGAACGCGCTGCCGCCGAAATCGTCGGATACGGATTTTACATATTCCGCCTGCTCGGCGGCCCAGGCTTCGGTGCCGTGAAATTCGAAGAACAAGGTGGGTTTCGCCTCGTACCCCTCCAGTTTGGAGTAATCGATGCAGGCGGCCATCTGCACTTCGTCCAGGAACTCGATCCGCGCAACGGGGATACCAAGCTGGATTGTCGTGATGACCGTGTTCACCGCCGCGGTCATATCCGGGTACTGGCAAACCGCGCTGGTGATCGCCTCGGGTATGCCGTAGAGGCGGAGCTGAATTTCCGTGACGATGCCAAGCGTCCCTTCGGATCCGACGAACACGCGGGTCAGGTCGTATCCCGCCGCCGATTTCCGCGCCCGGCCGCCGGTCTTGATGATCCGCCCATCCGCCGTCACGACCGTCAGGCCCAGCACGTTTTCGCGCATCGTCCCGTAGCGGACGGCGT
This sequence comes from Hwanghaeella sp., assembly GCA_028282025.1. GTDB lineage: Bacteria > Pseudomonadota > Alphaproteobacteria > UBA8366 > Aestuariispiraceae > Hwanghaeella. The sequence goes on from JANQIT010000241.1 coordinate 5,050, forward strand.
TGGTGCCGGAGGCCCGCGTCGCCGTCATTCCGCCGATGGAGGCGTCCGCCCCGGGATCTATGGGAAAGAACAGGCCGGTGTCGCGCAGATACTCGTTCAACTGTTTTCGGGTGACGCCCGCCTGCACGCGGCAGTCCAGATCCTCCGCGTTGACATCGAGAACGCCGTTCATCTGGCTGAGGTCGATACAGACCCCTCCTTCGACCGCGGCGACATGCCCTTCCAGAGAGGTGCCCGTCCCAAAAGGAATGACCGGCACATTGTGCAGCGCGCAGACCTTGACCGCGTCGGCGACCTCCTCGTTGCTATGCGGAAAGATCACCAGATCCGGCGCCGCGGTTGGGAAATAGCCTTCGCCATGTCCGTGGTGGCCACGTTGATACGCCTGTCCGGCGCCCGCGCCAGCCCGGCGGCCGCGGTCCGGGACCACCACGGACATGGCG
>JANQIT010000284.1 GCA_028282025.1 Hwanghaeella sp.
TGCCCTCGACAACCGCGTTCGGGTTCAGCGCCGCCACTTGAGAGGAGGTCTGCGCGGCGGCTGCCGGTTGTGGAACGGTTGCCGGTTGCGGCGCAGACCTCCTCTCAAGTGGCGGCGCTGAACCCGAACGCGGTTGTCGAGGGCAGCGATCAACTGACGATCAATTTCGGCAGCGCATCGTCGGAATTGCCGGCGGGCGCGTCGCCCGCGCTGGACCGTCTCGCGGACCGGCTCACCGCCTCTCCCGATCTGCGCATCGTTCTGCAAGGCTATGCCAGCAACGACGGCGAAACCGCCAGCCAGTCCCGGCGGCTCTCCCTGTTCCGGGCCTTGGCGGTGCGAACCTATCTGATCAAGAAGGGCGTGCGCAGCACCCGGATGGATGTGCGGGCGCTGGGCAATAAGGTGGAAGGGGGCGAGCCGAACCGCGTAGACGTGGTTCTGCCGCAAGCCGCAAGCTGATCCCGTGCCGGCAGCGCACACGCGCCGCGCCGGCTGCCGACGCCGGCCCTACCCCTCGCGGTTCCGGGCCGGCATACCGGCCATCATCGAAACGATTTAATACAGACAGGGTGAGGCAGACGTGACGCGGCCGGTCGGATTTCTCCTGCGTATGGTTATTTTCCTGGTCATCGTCGGCGGCGGATGCCTGCTGATCTACGAAGCCCTGATCGGCGCATTCGTGGCCAACATCTATCTTAACGGCACGATCCTGCTGACCCTGATCGTGGGGATCGTGATCGATTTCTGGACCGTCGGCCGCCTCAACCGGGAGATCAACTGGATCGAGAATTTCCGCCGCGGCTCGCACGGCGCGCAGACCAGCATCGCCGCGCCCAAGCTGCTGGCGCCGGCCGCGACGATGCTGTCGGAACGCAGTGACCGGACCATGACCCGGCTCAGCCTATCGACGACGGCCATGCAAACCCTGTTGGACGGCATCGCCGTGCGGCTGGACGAAGCGCGGGAGATCAACCGGTACATGGTCGGCTTGCTGGTCTTCCTGGGATTGCTGGGCACGTTCTGGGGATTGCTGCAAACGGTCCAAAGCGTGAGTTCCGTGATTTCCGGCATCGATGTCGGGGGATCCGATGTCGGTCTCGCCTTCGAGGAACTGAAGCTGGGCCTGGAAGCGCCGCTCGCCGGCATGGGAACGGCCTTCAGTTCCTCCCTGTTCGGTCTGGCGGGATCGCTGATCCTGGGCTTTTTGGGATTGCAGGCAGGGCAGGCGCAGAACCGCTTTTACAACGATCTGGAAGAATGGTTGAGCGGCCTGACGCGGCTGAGCGGCGGCAGCGGCACGATCACCGATGGCGAACAATCCGTTCCGGCCTATATCCAGGCGCTTTTGGAACAGACCGCGGACAGTTTGGAATCTTTGCAGCGCACGATCGGCAAGGCCGAGGAATCGCGCGCCGCGTCCCACGCCAATATCGAAGAACTGTCGAGCAATCTGGGCGCGCTGACGGAAACGATCCGGACGGAACAGGAACTGATGCTGAAGCTGGCCGAGGGGCAGCAGCGGTTGCAGACGGTGATGGAAAAGATGGCCGCCGGCGCGTCCGGCAGCGGAGACAAGGCGGCGCAGCGGCATCTGCAGAATATCGAAACGCATCTGGCGCGGATGATAGATCAGGCCAATACGGGCCGCACCGAAACGGTGCAGGAAATCCGCAGCGAGATCCGGTTGCTGGCGCGCACCATCGCGGCAATCGCAGAGGGCGATTCCTGAAATGGCCGCCCCCCTGCCCGGTAATCCGCTGCCGAGGGAGGCGCGGCAATGGCGCTAGCCCGGCGCAGCAGGACCAATCTGGATATCTGGCCCGGATTCGTCGATGCGCTGGCCACCCTTCTGATGGTCATCATCTTCCTGCTGATGATCTTCGTCATCTCGCAGCTTTATCTGAACGAGGCGCTGGTCGGCCGGGACGAGGCGCTGGACAGGCTGAACCGCCAGATCGCCGACATGGCCGAACAGTTGAACCTTGAGCAATCGGCGAACGAGGACCTGCGGTCGAACATCGAAAGCCTGTCGACCCAGTTGCGCGCCAGCCTGGCGCAGCGCGATGAGCTGGAAACAACCCTGAGCGCGCTGCGCCTGGAGCGGAACTCCATCCTGGGCCGCCTGGACGATAGCGAGGACGCCCGCCTGCAATTGAACGACAGCCTGCAGGACGCCGAAGGAAGGCTGGCGGATTCGGACGCGCTGCTGTCCCGGACCCGTGCGGAACTGGAAGAGGCATACGCCACCGTCGAGGCCAATCAGGAAACAATCGCCCTGCAGCTTCAGCAGCTCGACCAACTGACCGAAGATGTATCGGCGCTGAACGCCCTGCGCCGGGAGTTGCTGGAGCAGGTGGCCGATCTGGAATTGCTGAGCCAGTTGCAGCGGCAGGACCTCGCCGCGCGGGATGAGACCATCGAAGAGCAGTCGGCGCAGATCGGCGATCAGCTTACCCTGTTGGACGACACCCAGGCCGACCTGGATGCGAAGACCGAGGAACTGGCGGTCCGCGCGGCGCGGCTAGCCGCGCTTGAGAAAGCGCTGGCCGAACGCGAATCGGAACTGGCCGGCAAGGACGAGGCCCTGCGCGCACAATTGGACGAATTGAACGCCCAGACCGAAGCCGTTCTGCTGGCCCGGGCCGAAACGGCCAAGCTGCGGGAACAGATCGACGCCTTGAATCAGCAGATCGCGCTTTTGAACGAAACCCTGGAGGCGTCGGAAGCCCGGGATAAGGAGCAAAAGGCCCAAATCGTCAACCTGGGACGGCGGCTTAACCTGGCGCTGGCCAGCAAGGTTCAGGAGTTGGCGCGCTACCGTTCCGAATTCTTCGGACGTCTGCGCGAGATTCTGGGCGACCGCCAGGGCGTGCGCGTGGTCGGCGACCGTTTCGTCTTCCAGTCCGAAGTGCTGTTCGCGCAAGGGTCCGACGAATTGGGCGAAGCCGGCCGGGCCCAAATGGCGCAGTTGGCGGATACATTGCGCACCATCGCGGCGGAGATCCCCACCGAACTCAACTGGGTCCTGCGGGTCGACGGGCATACGGATTCGGTCCCCATCGCCACCGCCCGCTTCCCGTCGAACTGGGAGTTATCGACGGCCCGGGCGATTTCGGTCGTGAAGTTCCTGCAAACCCGCGGCATCCCCGCCAACCGGCTGGCGGCGACCGGCTTTGCCGAGTTTCAGCCGCTGGACGACAGGGACGATGAAATCGCCTTCCGCCGTAACCGGCGCATCGAACTTAAGCTAACGGAACGCTGACCGGGCCGATCACGCAACTTTGACGAAATCCGCCGCGTCCAGGGTATAGTGATAGACGTCGCGGTCTTCCCCGCGCACCGTCATTCCCGCTGCGATCTTCTTGCCCCGGGTCATTCCAATCTGCTCCAAAACCCGGACGCCGCGGGCGTTTTCCACATCCGTCGTGCACCAGACGCGCGCCAGATTCAGTTTCTTGAAGGCATGGTCGATCAGGCGGGACGCCGCCTCCACCATATAAAAGTTTCCCTGCAGGGCCGGGTCCATGGAAAACCCCAGACTGCCGATGGGCAGCGGCGTGGGTTGGATGTCCAGCCGGATGGTGCCGACGACCCTTTGCTGTCCGCTCAACTCAATCGCCAGGATCAATCGGTTTTCCACACCTTCCGCCTGTTCCCGGACGCAGTCCTCGACGAAGGCGGCGACCGTCTCCGGCGTCTGTTCCGGCACGGGCAGATAGCGGTAGAACTCGGGATCGAGCGCGTAGCGCTTCACATCCTCGACGTCCGACAGCTCAAACGGCCGCAACAAAAGGCGGTGGGTGGATAGGGTGGTCATGCTCTTGAGGTAGAACCCGATTCGGTACACTGTCTGTAGTCGCTATGCTGGGCGGCGCGCCACGGCAAGAAAATTCTCCTCTCAAACACTTGCCAATTCGCTAACAAGGGCGTACACACCGCCGTCCGGCGCACGGGGCCCCGTTTCGTGCGCCCTTGTGTTTTGAGAATAGCATTGAATTTGGTGACGGAGACGAGGCGATGAAAGCCGAAATTCATCCCGACTACCACGAGATCACCGTTCAGATGGTGGACGGGACGACCTACAAGACGTTTTCGACCTGGGGTAACGCAGGCGATACGCTGAAGCTTGAGATCGACCCGACGTCCCACCCGGCCTGGACGGGCGGACCGCAACGCATTCTGGAAGGCGGCCAGGTGGCCCGCTTCAACAAGCGTTTCGGCTCCTTCGGCCTCAAGTAGGGTTACCGGCGTCCCCTGGGACGCAGACGGTTTCGAAGAACGCTCCGGGCATCGGTCCGGGGCGTTTTTCTATGTGCGCCCCGCCCCCTCTTGAACGCCGCGAAACGCTTCCCACATACAAATCGGTCCCAAGGAAATGCCGGTTACGGGTTTCCGCTCAGCGGACCGATTTAGAGCCAGACCATGGTGGTGGGCTCAACATGAACGACCCATATCGCTTCGAAGGAGGATATGACGATGCGTAGCTATGATCTTTCCCCGCTTTTCCGCACCTCTGTCGGTTTCGACCGGATGGCCCGCCTGATCGATACGCTGTCCAGCGAACAGTCGAACGGCTATCCGCCCTACAACATCGAAAAGCTCGACGAGGACGCCTATCAGATTTCCATGGCCGTCGCCGGTTTCGCCGAAGACGACCTGTCGCTTGAGGTTAAAGAGAACCTGCTGACCATCGCCGGCCGCAAGGAACTCGACGAAGAGACCGAGGCGAAGCGGACCTATCTGTACCGCGGAATTGCCGAACGCGCGTTCGAACGCCGCTTCAACCTTGCCGACCACATCAAAGTGGAAGGCGCGCTTCTGGAAAACGGCCTGCTCCATGTGAAGCTGGTCCGCGAAGTGCCGGAAGAACTGAAACCGCGCAAGATCGACATCTCGACGGGCAAGGCCAAGAAAATCGCCTCCAAGTAACAGGCGAAAACCTTTCTGGACGTTGGGGCGGCGCCGCAGGGCGCCGCCCCTTTTGCATTAGGTATGGTTATCCGAGTATTAGCCATTCCCGCTTGTCGCCGTATTCGAGGCTGGGCATCCTCCCGTCACGGCAAACGGGCGGAGATGCGCGATGTATAGGGTGTATGACTCGGACGGCAGCGGGAACGGGTATAAGGTTTGGCTGCTGCTGAACTTTTTACGAAAGCCCTACAAGTGGGTGGGTGTCGACATCTTGGCGGGCGAGACCAAGTCGCCCGACTTCCTGAAGATCAACCCGGTCGGCAAGATCCCGGTTCTGGAGTTCGAGGACGGCAGGCGGCTGATCGAATCGAACGCCATCATGACGTTCCTGGCGGACGGGACGGACTGGATCCCCAGCGATCCCTTTCAGAAGGCGCAGATGTTCTCCTGGATGTTCTGGGAACAATACAGCCACGAGCCCAACGTCGCCGTTCTGCGCTTCTGGCATCATTATCTGGAGATGACGCCGGAGTTGAAGGCGCAGGTCCCGGAAAAGGAAAAAAAGGCTTACGCCGCGCTGGACATCATGGAAATGCAGCTATCCCACACCGACTGGCTGGTGGGGGACGGCCCGACATTGGCGGATATCGCCCTCTACGCCTATACCCATGTCGCTGAGGAAGCGGAACTGGACATGAGCGACTACCCCGCCATCAGGGCTTGGATCGGCCGGTTCGCCGCCCTGCCGGGTTACGTGCCGATCACCTTCAGACCGTAACCGGAAGGCCCCTGCTCGCCCCTGCTCGCTCCGGGACGGGCGCAGCCGTTGCGGCGGACTGCCTGCACCTGTGGCGCATACGGCGGTTCCGGCGAGCCCCATCGGCGTGCAGGCCATGGCGCGCCCCCCGCAGAAAAGCGAGTAGTGCCGCCCCGCCCCGTGCCCTACGATAAGGGCGGGAGGATGCATCATGACCGAAGACAGGCTGCCGGACGGCGCGCATACGGACTTTTCCGAGGATATGAGCTATAGCGGCTATCTGCATCTGCCGCAGCTTCTGGACGCACAGCATCCGGTGTCGGACGCCCATGACGAGATGCTGTTCATCGTCATCCATCAGGCGACGGAACTCTGGATGAAACTGGCGATCCATGAAATCCGCGGCGCGATCCGGTGTCTGGACCAGAACGCCTTCGGCCCCGCTTTCAAGATGCTCTCCCGCGTGGCGCGCATCCAAACGCAACTGATTCAATCCTGGTCGGTGCTGTCCACCATGACGCCCGCGGACTATCTCACGTTCCGCGATCAACTTGGGCGCAGTTCCGGGTTTCAATCGGCGCAATACCGGGAGATTGAGTTCCTTCTGGGAAACAAGCGCCGGGCCATGCTGGCCCCCTTCTCCGACGACCCGGAGGCGTCCGGCCGTTTGACGCGAACCCTGGAGGCTCCCAGCCTCTACGACACCGCGCTGGACGCCCTGCACCGCAAGGGGCACAGGATCCCGGCCCCTATCCGAACACGCGACCGGACCACGCCCTACAAGGCGGACAGCGGCGTCAAAGCGGCCTGGACGGAAATCTATCGTGCGCCGGAGGAGAATTGGGAACTCTACGAACTGGCGGAGAAACTGATCGACCTGGAAGACAGTTTTCAGCAATGGCGGTTCCGGCACCTGGAAACCGTGAAACGCATCATCGGCATGCGCCGCGGAACCGGCGGTACATCGGGCGTCGGATATCTGCAGCACGCCTTGAGCTACACCTTCTTTCCGGAACTTTGGGAGTTGCGCACCGAACTGTGAGAGCCGGCGGTCACTCGTCGAGCCAACGACGGGCTTCTTCCTCCGTCGGGAAAATGCCCATCGCGATTTTGCTGCCGTCGATACCCCCGCGATAAATCTCCAGAAACGCAATCAGGTCGGCGTTCTGAGTGATGAAGGCGAATTTCTTCGAAGGGAGCCGCCGATTGTTCGCATTGTCCATGTAGGCGAAGGCGAGCGCGTCGAGGTCGGCCGCATCGATTCCGACAACATCCTCGCAGTCCCAGAGCTCGTAACGCACCGTCTCGCGTTTTGGATGCTCCCAACAAAGAGACAGAGCCGCGAAGATTTCAGACGTATCCGGGCGGCCCCAAAACCGCATGAACAATCCGTGCTCTTCCTCGCGCAGAACATACGGCATATCGACCCGCCGCGGCTGTTTTCTTTCCTCCAAGAAAAGTAGCAGCCTTTTGCACAGACATAAACGCAACGCTCCGCACGCTGCCGAGGTAGGCCCTCTCACGTCGGCAAATAGTCTTCCGACCAGCTCTCCGCCGCGATACCGGCATCGATCAAGCGCTGTATCTCGCCCGGATCGAAACCGATCTCCGCCAAGATCTCTCGAGTATGCGCGCCGTATTTCGGCATCGGACCCGGAACCCTGATCGGCGCTTCCGCGGGCCGTACCGCGTTGGGCGCGACCAGATCGACCCAACGCCCCATCGGATGACGATCATGGCGGATCACCCGATAGGTCGCCCGGTTCAAGTCGATATCGCCGCCGCTTTCCGATTGGCGGGCCTCATCCCGGGTCCGCATCAGCAAGGCGAGCGGCGCCACGGCGGTCGAGCCCTGCGACAGACTCCGGCGCCACGCCGCCACGTCCGCAGTGCGGAAACGCTCCTTCAGCTTTTCAAGCACCGCCGCGTCGTCCTTCAGGTCCGCGATATCCGCCAATTCGGCAACCCGCCGCAGCGCCTCACGCCGCTCTGTCGGCGCGGCCAGAAAGAACCATCCGTCACGCGCCCGGTAGCAGTGATAGAACGGCCCCCAGCCAAGGGCCTCCCGGCCCGCGGGTTCGTCGAATGGCCTGCGCCCTTGGAAATCGACCATGAACTGCGCCTGGATCAGGTTGCCCGCCGCCGCCAGGGATGCCCGCGCCACATCGCCCATTCCGGTGCGCCTCGCCTTCCACAACGCCGCCCCCAGCGCAACGCAGGCGCAATAGCCCGTTAGCACGTCGATGGTGCCGAAATGCGCGTGTTCCTCCGGCGTCGCCATGCCGCCGCCGAAACGGGTCATGACCCCGGTCGCCGCCTGCGCAAGATCGTCATAACCCAGATGATCCGACTTCGGACCGCGCGCGGGTCCGCCGAACGCATCCAACTGCACCAGAATCAGTTTCGGGTTGATCGCTTTCAAATCCGCCGGCGACAATCCAAGCCGGTCACGCTGGGCGTCGGTGCCGTTCATGGTGACGACATCGCTGCCTGCGATCAGGCGGCGCAGCGCATCTTGGCCTTCCGGTGCGGACAAGTTCAGCAGCAGGCTGCGTTTCCCGCGCTGTGCGTGCAGGCCGAAAACAACCGTATTCCAAGGATCGACCGACGGTTCGACCGGCTGAACCAGCGTCACCTCCGCCCCGAAGCGGGCCAAGGTCGACCCAATCGTCGGACCGGCGATCACATTGGTCAGATCCAGCACTTTCAGCCCGTCCAACCAACCTGTCTTGGAGGCCGCCTCTCCGACAAACGCTCGCGGCGGTTCGGCCAGAATGCCGTCAACCCACGCCCGCCCCTCATCGCCCTCGGGTCCCGGCGTCTTCCGCAACGCCCCTTCGTCCGACTGCAGCCACGCGACATTCCCCATCTGGCGCATCGCGCCGTGGCGCGGGTCCGCCACTTCCAGAATCAAGCCGGAGGCCAGCGCATGCGGGTCCGACAGCCACTCCGACGTATGGCGCTGGGCCGTCGCGGGCGCTTTGCCCGCGCCGAAAAGGACCTCCCACTCGGACGCCGTTTTCGTCAGAAACGCCTGCTTCATGGCGTCCGCGACACGCTGACGGGCGTCCGGGCCGACGGGATAATTGCGCAATGACCAGGCGTCGGGCCAATCGCTTGAATTCAGATAGGCGTCGAAATCGGGAAGCGTTTCCAGCAGATCCTCAAGCCCGAGGATTTGGAGAACGCGCCTTGGATGAGACGCCACGCTTCCGGCGACCACATAGAATCCCGTGCCGTCGGAGCAGGTATAGGTGCGATAGAATGGGTCCAGAAACTCGGACAATTCCTCGAAACTGAGATTGAGCGGCTCGCCCGCGGCCGTTCTGCGCTCCAATTCCACCTCGCGCGGTGACTTGTAGCGTTCCGGATAATCCTCGATCTGCTCGCAATTATAGACCAGGCCCTCCATCAAGGCGGACGCCAAAGGCGCCTCGATATGATCGCCACCTTGCCGGTCCCGCACGCCCAGTGCGAACAGAACCGACATCGCGCCGAAGGCCGCCCCATAGGCCGACGCCAGCGTAAGCGGCGAGAAGGAGGGATCGATACCCATCAGCCGACGGTTGAGGCCCATGTCGGTGAATTGCCCCGTCCTGGCGGCGATCACCGCCTCCCACGCCGGCAACCCGGCAAGCGCCGCATCCGTGGAGGCGAAGCCGGGAAGCGAAAGATAGATCAGATTGGGATTCGCACGCCGCAAAACCTCCGGCCCAAGTCCCAGACGCTGCATCACGCCCGGACGGAAATTCTCGATCAGCACATCCGCCCGGCAAGCCAGATCGATGGCCGTGTCCCGGCCATGCTCCGTTTTCAGATCCAGGGTCACCGCGCATTTCCCGCGCCCCAGCATATCCGTCGCCGGATCCTGAAACCGCGGGCCGCCCGGCGGGTCGATGCGGATCACCTCCGCCCCCATATCCGCCAGCATCATACCGACCAGCGGACCCGCCAGATACTGACCGAAATCGATCACACGGAGATCCGACAAGGGGCGGTCTGGGTTGGATGGGTCTGTCATGGCGATCCGTTCGTCGTCAAAGGGTGGACCGCCTCACGACACGGCAAAGAGAGAGGCGTCTCAAGCCAGTTTTTTGAGGAACCGGGCGAGTACATTTCGCGTCACCCGTTCCACCTGCGGGTCCCGGTCGATCAGACCGGCGACCCATTCGCAGCTTCCCGCGTTGAACACACACCCCGCGCCGCGGGTGAAGGTCGCGATCATGCCGCAGCCCCGCTTATACCGGTCGAGCATTTGGGGCGACGCATCCCCATGCAGTTCATTCGCCAGGAAGGCCGCGTCCTCAGCACCGATAAAGGGGGTTCCGCCATTGCCATGATCGGCCTCGAACACGGTCGACAGCCCCATGGCGACGATCTCCAGACTATCCGGCGCGCCATCGACGCCCGTCGCATAGGGCAGCCCGTCCCGGACGACAAGATCGACACCGTCCACCTCATACCCGAAGAGGCGCGACGAAGCGCCCAGCACATCGCCGTAGTAGAGGTCCGCGCCTTCGAACACCCAATGGTCCGGACGGTACACTGTAAAACCGCCCGGGCCCCGCGGCGCGCAGCCGCCCCACCCCGCATAAATGCCGCGCGTGCCGCTCAATCCGAAGGTCTCTGCCCCCGGACGTCCCGTCACCGGGGCATCCCAACAGGTTGTTGTCAAATGACGGCGGTCGGATGTCCTGAACGGGTCTTCTCCGGCAGCGCGGTATTTGTAGCAGACCTGGATGCGTCCCCGGTCCTCGTAGCGGATCTGCCACAGGAAGTTCCCGGCGAAACGCGCGACGTTCCCGCCGCGCTCCGTATAACGTTCGACGGCGTCGCGCATTTCCCAAGACCAATATTCGTCATGCCCCACAAACAGGATGCAGGCGTAGCGGTCCAAAATCTCCGGACGGAAATGCAGATCCTGGCCGGAGACGACGTCCACGGAAAACCCCTGCTCTTCCAGCCAGCAAAGGAACGGCCTTTCATACTGCGCCCAACCGGCGGACGCGTATTTCTTGGAATAGCCGTTGGCATAGGCCCATTCCATATGCGGGTAGCGCAGCGGCGCCCCAAGCGCCGGCGGCTCCTTCAGCGGAATCCTCGGGGCGTCCGCCGGCAGCGAGACAAACCCTTTTGCGAAGGGACGGTCCAGGCTCAACACCGGCGAAAACCGGTCGCCGCCGGGCCCGGTAATACCTTCATAGTGATTGGATCCGCCCCAGTCGTTATAGGCCGTCCAGGTGCCCGTGGCCGCCACCAGCAGCAGCCGTTCATCACGTGCGCCGCCGCCGGGCCGGATAATGAACAGATGATCGTAGGACAGCGCGCCGCCGCCCGGCACTTCCGCAGTTAGGCTGAGCAGATAAACCCCGGACGGCCAATCCGGATCAACCGGAATCTCAAGCATTACGGGCCAGCCGCAACCGGCCACGGAACAGTCTTCCGGCGTCCGGTGGAAAGCACCCGCGCAGGAACGCCGCGTCCAGACCTGCCGCGGCCGCGCGCCATCCCGCGTCAGGTGGATGTCAAAACTGGGGGCGGTCGTGCTGACATGCACCTTCACGGTCTCGCCCGGGGCATAGGAAAGACCGTCCGTATAGGCCCAAAGCTGAGCTACGCCAGGGTCGTTCACCGCCCGCTGATAATAACAATCGTGGACAGCAGCGGGATCTCCGGGCCGGGCGTAGCCACCCCACAATGGGTCTTCTCGTCTCACTTGCCCTTCCAAACGCCGCCGGTCGTGACGAAAGCAAACCTAGAGCATGCCACATTTACTTGGAACCACTGAGACGGTCTTTGCAGCCTTTCGGCTAGGAAGGCGTTGCGCGGCGATGCTGGATACATCGCAAGCGACGGCTGACGCGGTCCGAAAGGCTACAAAGGCCGCCTTCGGTCGCTTTGCCGGTCAGCCGGAGGGGAAGACCGGGGTTTCCCGGCCGGATGCGGCCCCTAAATCGGCAAATGCGGTGTCGTGTACGTAAAGTTCGGCGGCGGTCGGAGGATCGGACACACCGGGGGCACGGCCGCCAACAAGACGCGCATCGTCAACCAGTCCAGTTACTTGGTTGTGCGAACACCGCCATAAGGTGCATCTGTTCAGTGTTTATTAATAGAAAACCCCTTATATTTATAATTCTATGAAGGACCGCCAATCTGTCGAGAGGATGTCCGTAGGATGTCGCATGATCGCCTTTGGGAAGGCGAACGGTTGAAAGCCCGGGAATCTGAAAGCGGGAACGGCGCCGACCGTAACGGCTCGGGGGCCTTGTGCTAATGTCAATTCGTGCAAAAATTCTCGTTGCGATTGCCTTGCTGGGCGGATCCCTGATCGTCCTGGTGGCGCTCGATGCGTTCCGCCAATACACGATCTACCGCCACAACAAGGCCGCGGTGGAGATCAACATGGCATCCGAGAAACTGCTCGCCGCCGCGGCGGCCTGGGCGGTTGAGCGGGGAACCACCGCCCTTGTGCTCGGCAACCCATCCAAGGCGACGCGGGAACAGCTTCAGGCAATCCGGGAAAGCCGCGAACGCGGCGACGCAGAGTTTAACCGCGGCATCCAAATCATTCACGCGCAGGGGACAGGCAAGCTACTGCAGGACATCACCACGATCCGCATCACGCATTCGGAGGTGAAAGCCCTGCGGCGGATCGTGGACGCAATGAGCGCCAGCGGCGCCGATATCGACCAGACCGGCATGCGCCAGCGGGTGTTCGACAGGATTACCAAGCTGATTGCCGACACGCAGATCCTCCGCGCCCACGAAGAAGAGTTGCTGGACAACAATGTTCCCTCCCACACCGCCATTGCCTTCGGGATTCGGCATAACCTGTGGATGGCGAGCGAATTCGCGGGCCGGGAACGCGGCATGCTGGTCGGCGTCATCGCCGCCGGCAAATGGCTGACCACTGAAGATCTGGTAATGCTGGGTAACTACCGTGGGCATTTCAACAGCGGGTTCGACCGCGCCATGGTCATGCGGGACGAGTTGAGCAACGCATACAGGGACGCCCTGGATACAGCGCAGGAGATTTACATCGGCAACTTCGTGACCCTGCGCAACTCGATCCTTGCGGCGGGAACCGATGGGCGGCCTTATCCGACCAGTCCTGTCGAATGGTTCGAAACCGCCAGCGTGGGCATCGAGGCGTTGCTTGCGGCGCAGTCCATGGCGTCATGGGACATAGGAGCGGGCATCGATGCGGCGGTGCGCGCGGCATTCACCCGTCTGGTTGTCGATATCGCGATTTGCATCGTCGCCGTCGCGGCCCTTTTGGCGGCGCTCTATGTGGTCCAACGTCAGGTCACCGGGCCGATACGCCAGATAAGGGACAGTTTGACGGAGCTTGCCACCGGGCGGCTGGAAGTGGACATACCGGGCCGCGGCAGGGTCGACGAAATCGGCGAAATGGCGGATGCGGTCGTGGTCTTCAAGGATTACGCGGAGCGCATGCGCAATCTGGAGCAGATTCAGGCCGAAGCACGCCGCCGCGCGGAAGTCGCCCAGGAACAGGCGGAACAAGCAGCGCAAGCCAAATCGAACTTCCTGGCGAATATGAGTCACGAGATCCGCACCCCCCTCAACGGGATTCTGGGCCTGGGCCGTCTACTCAACCGTACGGAACTCACCGCCAAACAACATGAGTATATGCGGAAGATCCTGGGATCCGGCGAAATGCTGCTGGCGGTGATCAACGATATACTGGACATCTCGAAGATCGAGTCCGGGAAGCTCGAGTTCGAAAAGATCGACTTCAACCTCGACACCGTCATGCACAGTCTGGCGGACCTGTTGACAGATAAGTCGAATGAAAAGGGTCTGGAGGTTCTGTTCCGGGTCGACCCGAACATTCCGCTGGATCTGGTCGGGGATCCCACACGGCTGCAACAGGTTTTGATCAACCTTTGCAGCAACGCCATCAAATTTACCGAGAAAGGGGAAATCGTCGTCTCCGTCACGTCGCGGGTTATGACCAAGACGACGGTGAAACTTGAATTCAGCGTGCGCGATTCCGGTATCGGAATGACGGAAGATCAACGCAGTAAGCTGTTCACCCCCTTTATGCAGGCCGATACGTCGACGACGCGTAAATTCGGCGGTACCGGGCTGGGCCTGGCGATTTCGAAAAACCTTGTTGAACATATGGATGGCGAGATCTGGGTCGAGAGCGAACCGGGTCGAGGCAGCACTTTCAGCTTCACGGCGGTTTTCCCGCTTCTTACGGCCGATGGACGAAAGCGGTTCGTTATTCCCCCCGATGTTCAAGATCTGGAGATCCTGGCAGTCGACGACAGCGAGACCGCGCGCGTCATTGTCAGCGAGTCCCTGACCGCCATGGGTTTCCACGTCGATCTGGCCGACGGCGCCACATCCGCCTTGCAGGCGATAGCGGATCGGGGGCCCGACAATCCCTACGATGTCATTCTTATCGATTACATGATGCCGGAAACGAACGGCGTGGAGCTCGCCCATCAGATCCGGGCCGGGGATACCGAGCCGTCGAAACCGCTGCTGATGCTGGTTTCCGCCCTGTCTTCCGCGCAAATCCCGGAATCGTTGGATGGCGCGGGTATCCGGGCGCACCTGTCGAAGCCGTTCAATCAATCCTCCCTGTTCGATGCGCTGATGCGCTGCTACGGCCAAGATAACGTCCAGGAACGGAGTTACCGCCGGCAAGTAACCAGCGCCTCGGAAAGCATGGCGGAAGGACTGCGGGTCCTTGTGGCGGAAGATAACGAAATCAACCGCGAAGTCGCCCTGAGCACCTTGCGCAACGCGGGCGTCATTTGCGAAACGGCCCATAACGGCCGCAAGACGCTTGAAAAGGTCTTCGCAAATCCGCCTGAATACTACAGCGCTGTCTTGATGGATATTCAGATGCCGGAAATGGACGGCATCACCGCAACCAAATGGATCCGGGAAGACCCGGCATACAAGGACCTGCCGATCATCGCCATGACCGCCCACGCCATGGAGGCGGAGCGGCGGCGCTGCCTCGACGCGGGGATGTGCGGCCATGTCGCTAAGCCTTTCGATCCATCCACGTTGTTCGACGTCTTGGTCACCTGGGCAGGCGACCGGCGGCCCGAGTTAAGCGACGAGGAAAAATCCGCAACCGGCTTCGAACCTGCGAACACGGAGATCGCTCCCGAATTGGAAGGCCTGAAAACAGTCGACCTCGAAAAGGCGCTAGAAGTCACCCGAGACGCCCATGCCTTGTCGAACCTGTTGCGGGATTTCCGCCGAAACAACGCAGCGGCGGGCACGGAACTGCGGCAAGCTATGGAAGCAGACGACCGGGAAGCCGCCGCACGAATTGTGCACCGAATCAAAGGTGTCGCCGGAAACCTCAGGATTACGCCGCTTTCTGTCATAACCTTGGATTTGGAGACGGCATTGAAAGAACGCGGGCCGGTAAACGGGCCCCTGATGGCCCTCACCGGCACGTTCGAAGAACGGCTTAAGTCGGTGATGGACGATCTGGCCGTTTTGGAAACGACGCCCTACATGGAGACGGAAACCGAACCGGCGGAGGACATAGATCGGGCAGCCCTTCTCGCCGGATTGGAGTCCTTGGCCGAGCAATTGAAACTCGGTCAGATGGAAGCGGCGGACAAATGGACGGAATTGAAACCGTCCATGCTGGCGGTGCGGCGCGATATGGCGATTGAGGTCGATACCTCAATAGACGGCCTAGAATTCGCCGAGGCGGCGACAAAGTTGGAAGATTACATTCATTCGGAGAAATCGGTATGACGGCGCAGGAAACTGTGACCCAGGAGGATAGCGGCGAACCGGAAACGGACTACACGCCGCAGATTTTGGTCGTTGACGACGCCAAGGAGAACATTCGCGTGCTCTCCAGCCTGCTGCGGGAGCATGGACAGGTCGCCTTCGCGCTGGATGGCGAAACGGCGTTGGAAAAGGCGTCTCAGCTTGCACCGGATCTTATCCTGCTCGACATCGAGATGCCCGGCATGGATGGCATGGAGGTTCTCCGCAGGTTACGCGCGGACGAAAGGACGCAATCCATTCCCGTCATCTTCGTCACGGGGCGGAACGAAGATGACGACGAGGAAGCCGGCCTGAAACTGGGCGCAATCGACTATATCACCAAGCCTTTCAAGCCGACCATCGTCCAAGCCCGGGTGCAGAATCAGCTGTTGCTGCGTCACTACGCGCGCAGTCTTGAGAAGGCCAACATACAGCTTGAGCTTCTGGCGAACACCGACCCACTGACAGGCGCGCGCAACCGCCGGTACTTTATGGCGCAGTTAAAGACGGAATTCGGGCGCGTGGTGCGGTATCAGCGCCCCTGTTCGGTGCTGATGCTGGATATCGACCACTTCAAATCCGTTAACGATACCTACGGCCACGATGCCGGCGACGAGGCGCTGATCGCCTTTCACCAAACCGTGCTGGGCGCGCTGCGTAAACAGGATGTCCTGGCCCGCATGGGTGGGGAGGAATTCGCGGTGCTGGTGCCGGAAACACCGGCAGACCGCGCAATGGTCGTCGCCGAACATATTCTAAAGGCCGTTCGGGACATTGAAATTCAGACAGACGGCGGATCGTTCCGCTTCACCACCAGCATCGGCGTCTCACCTTTGGAGAGTCCCATGCCGTCATATGACACCGCGCTCAAGAACGCGGACCAGGCGCTCTATACCGCCAAGCAAGGGGGACGGGATCAGGCTTGCATCTTCACGCCGGAGATGGCGGACGAACCCCAAATCAAGGCCATCTGACCCGAAGGCCCGCGACGCCCTTGAACGGGCTTGCAGAGTTACACGACCAAAGGCTCAACCGCCGCAAGAATATGGGGCGGCAGCGGCGTCGGCGTCATGCTTTCCCGTTCCACATAGACATGCACGAAACTGCCGAACGCGGCGGGACGCGGATCTTCCTTCTTGAATATCCCAATCTCGTAACGGATTGACGTTCGGCCCAGTTTGGCGACGCGGATTCCGACTTCAATCACTTCCGGGAAGGTAAGTTCCCGAAAAAAGCTGCATTGGGTGTCCACAACCATGCCCACGACATCCGTCGTTCGCGGCTCCAGTCCGGCTGTTTCGATAAGATGCTGGTTCACGGCGGTATCGAAATACGAATAGTACTCGACATTGTTTACATGCCCATAGGCATCCTGATCCATCCACCGGGTGGTGATGGTCTCAAACAACGGAAATTCCGCCCGGCCCGGTGCTTCGTCTCGTTTCATAATACCTCCTTCAAGAGTCGACGGATCGGCCTTACCGCATCAGGCAATCCTCGCCTTGCGCATTGTCATTGAACCCTTTGCCCGATACGCCCAAGATCTTCGGACCAATATACGAAAGTCGGCACAGCGACGATGTTCTCCAGCGGCACGAAGCCGATTGTGGAGAACCGGCTGTCCTGCGAGGCGTCGCGATTGTCGCCAAGAACGAATACATGGCCTGCCGGCACCGCATATTCAGGGGTGTTGTCAGCAATAGATCGATCAATCTGCTCCAGAATCCAGTAGCTTTCACCACTGGGCAAAGTCTCCCTGTAACGAACAGCCTTCCTTAGCCTTCCAGAACGGTCAGCGATTTCGACATCTTCTTGATGCTTTCTTATAGCGGCCGATCCGTTGATGTGGAGAATGCCGTTCCGCAACTGAACGGTATCCCCGGGCAATCCAACGAGCCGTTTGATGTACTCGACGTCAGGGTCGCCAGGGTGCCTGAAAACGACAACAGAAGCGCGGCCGATCTTTGCAAGATCCTGGCTTCCGGTCGCAGCGAACAGACGGTCGTTCAACTGAAGCGTGGGTTCCATCGACATGCTGGCAATGTGATAAGAGCTGTACTGTCGGTCGGAAGAAACGATTGCATTGAACGTCCAGATCAGTGCGAACGCGCCCAGGTACAAGTACCAGCGATTGAATGCCCTTACGCTATAGTTCCTCGTCGAGCCCGCAATGCGCCAAGAGTCGACAATAGCAGCGACGAGCAGAAGAAAACTGCCGAATGACGTCGCGAGTATCAGTATAGGATTTTGGGTACCGCTCGGCCCGACAATCGACAGGAAGTCAACTAAGGTCGCCAAAAGCAGAAGAAAACTGCCGGAAGGCACGGCAAGCATTACTACAGGATCATGGGAAAAATTCGAGCCAACGTTCAACAGAACCATGAAGACGAAATTGGCTGCAATGAAGACGGCTCCTCTGGAAAGCTCCCCGCAATAGACATGCCCCATTCCCGGAGCAGCGAGAGAGAAGATCGCGGCGATCCATCGCTTGCGCGCTTTTCTCGCCGGGGCGGCACCCAGTTCCTCTGAAAACTCAACGCCGTCGCCTTTACCCACCGGCCCGCCCTTTCGCCGACTTGATCATCCCGCCGGTGTCGTTGACCTTGGCATAGCTTGCGATTTCGTGCTTCAGCGCCGTGGCGGCCTGAATAGGGATTTTATAGGCGTGGGTGCCCTGGATGATGCGGGTGTCCTCCATGACCCAAAAGGCCGGCGTTTTCCCCCGGGTCGACATGAAGATCGCATGCGGCAGGTCCGGCCCGGCGGCGTTGGCAACGTTGAAGCGGATGCCGTCCGCCCTCTCCTCGCGTGAAACATCCAGATCCCACATCTCCTGCTTGAAGACATAATGCATGGCCGCTTCGACCATCTTGCCCGGGTCGGATTTTTCAACATCCGCCAGCAATTGGCTCAACAGGATCTCGACGGCGGCGGAGGTCGATGGCAGATCTTCCGCCCCGATCATCAAGGCCGCGTTCAACAAACGCGCGACAGCGCCGGCAACCTGATCGTCGCTCAAAAGCGCGAAGGCCGCCAGATCCTCATCTTCCGGCAGGCCGGTAGCCTCGCTTCGCGTCCTGACCACCTCAATCAGAAAGGCGCCGGTCGCCGCCGCCAAATCGTCGGAATCGCCCTCCTTGATCAGGACGATACGCGATCCGTCGGCGACAAATCGCGGCTTCGCCATACCATCTCCCCCCAAAGCAAAAGCCTGCCCTCTCGGACCGCTCTTCTAGGCGGCGCATACCTTGGTGCAAAACCCGTGAAGGACCTTGCGCGTCTCCGCCTGCGCCTCAAGCATCATCATATGCCCCGCCTCCGGGATGACATGCTCACGCACATCGGCCAGGACGCCGATAATCGACGCCGCGGCCTTCATCGGCGTCATTTTATCGTAGCGGCCGCCCAACACCAAAACCGGAACAGCGACCTTGGCGGCGGCATCGACGGCGCCTTTGTAATCGGCACATGCCAGAAGCTCCCGCGCGATCAGCCCTGGGGCCGCGCGTTCCAGCAAACGGACGGCGCCGCCGACCAGCCAGACGCCGCTGGCGATGTTCCCGCCTTTGTGCGCGCGTGGCCCGTGACCCCAGGCCGACATCAGCTCCGGGGCCAGGATCTGGTTCGCCTCCGCCGCATCGAGCAAGACGGGATGCACGCCCATCTTGGCCGAAGTGCCGCACAGCGCCAGCGCCCGTACTCCGGTTGGGTTCCGGGCCGCCGCTTCAAGTGCGACGAGCGTTCCCATCGAATGGCCGACCAGGATAGCGGGTTCGACGCCTGCGGCCTTGAGAAAACGGTTCAGCCAATCGGCCATGTCCTCGACCGAGGTCAAGCCGACGCCGCCGGTCTTCCCGTGGCCCGGCAAATCGACGGCCAGCACATTGAAGCCATGATGCGCCATATAGCGGGTCTGCTGCCCCCAGACCGTATGGTCCATGCCGACACCGTGTACAAATACGACCGTCGGTTTCGAGGGCAGAAAAGGTTGGCCACCTTCCGAGGCAAAGGCCGAAAGGCCGTCTACATCAACAATCATCGCTTAAAACCGCTCCCTTTCAGCCGCAACTCTATTCCGCCGCAATCGGAACCGCCTTGGACGCGGCCCGCAAGCCGCGATCCAGGTCGGCGATCAAATCGTCCGGATCTTCCAAGCCGATCGACAACCGGATCAGATCCTCGCCGACACCGGCGGCGTCCAACTGTTCCGCGCTGAGCTGACGGTGGGTGGTGGTGGCCGGGTGAAGAACCAGCGACTTGGCATCGCCGACATTGGCGAGGTGACTGAAAACCTGAACGGACTCGATAAACTTCGCCCCGGCGGCGCGCCCTCCCTTTACACCGAAGGACAGCATGGAGCCTGGCCCTTTCGGAAGGTACTTCTTGGCAAGATCATGGTCCGCGTGGCTTTCAAGCCCCGGATAACTGACCCAATCCACCCCGTCATGCTGTTCCAGGAAGGCCGCGATCTTGCCGGCATTCTCGACATGGCGGGACATCCGCAGCGGCAGGGTCTCAATGCCTTGCAGCAGATAAAAGGCGTTGGCCGGCGACAGGGCGGGCCCGAAATCGCGCAACCCCTCGGCCCGGGCCCGCATCACAAAGGCCGCCGGCCCATATTCTTCGGCAAAGACAATGCCGTGATAGGCCGCGTACGGTTCGGTCATGGTCGGAAATCGGTCGGTCCCGTCGGCCATCTTGGAAGCCGCCCAATCGAACCGGCCCGCATCGACGATGATACCGCCCATGGCGGCCCCGTGACCGCCCAACCACTTGGTCGCGGAATGCATCACGATGTCGGCCCCATGATCGATCGGCCGGCAAAGATAGGGGGTGCTGAAGGTGGCGTCGATCGCCAACGGCAGACCGGCGTCGTGCGCCACGGCCGCAATCGCTTCGATGTCCAACACTTCCAGGCCCGGATTGCCGAGCACCTCCGCAAACAACATCCGGGTATTGGGCCGGATCGCGGCGCGGAACGCCTCCGGGTCGCGCGGATCGACGAATGTCGTCTCGATCCCGAAGCGGGGCAGCGTGTGCCCGAACATGTTGATGGACCCGCCGTATAGCGACTTGGACGCCACGATATGACTGCCCTGCCCCATCAAGGTGGCGGCGATCAGATGCAACGCCGCATGCCCGCTGGAACAGGCAAGCGCCGCCACGCCCCCATCCAACGCCGCCATGCGTTCCTCAAGCACGGCGACCGTGGGATTGGAAATCCGGGAATAGATGTGCCCGGCGGCTTCCAGGTTGAAGAGCGCGGCGGCCTGCTCGACATCTTCAAAGACATAGGATGTCGTCTGATAGATCGGCACGGCGCGCGCGCCGTAAACCGGATCTGGTTGCTGGCCCGCATGCAGGCTCAAGGTATCGAATTTCAGGAAATCAGGCTTGACCACTGTGTCCTCCCCGACTGGCGTGCGCCGTTGTTCGTTTCGGGCGAACACTAACCGAGCGAAGCCCGGCGCTCAAAAAAAAAGGGTCGCCGAAGCGACCCAGCTGCAAGCCTAACCCCTTAAGCGGGACCCCTGTTCAACTTGCGTTGGAGGGGACGATATCAAACCCCCTACATTTGTCAAAAGGGAAATAGTCAATTTCTTCCCCGCTGGGGATAACATTTAAGGTCCGAACGAAATAATGCCGGCATCTCGATGTAAATTTAAATCTAGGCGTTCTATTTCAGTTCTATATTCATTTAAAAATAGCAAAACGGCTTTCCAATGACGGATCGGACGGCGTAAACGCCGACCCAAAAAGAAAATGAGCCGACAAAGCGGCTCAAGTTGAACAGGGGGTCTAAGAGTGCCATGGCCCATCGGGAGTGTTGATGGGCTGGGGTCGTCCTTAGATATAGTCCGGATTCGCTAACAAATCGTTAAAAAATACGTCATCTGCACCTCAAACTCGCATTATTATGTGTTCACCTTCAAAAAAATCACCCGTTCCGCTCTAGTCAAACCGTGGGGTCGTCGGAGATGTGAACCAACTGCTTCCCGAAGTTTTCGCCTTTTAGTAGCCGAAGAAAGGCGGCAGGCATGTTTTCGATGCCCGTCATAATGTCTTCCTTATGGCGCAGCTTCCCGTCTTTGGCCCAGTTCGAGATTTCCAGGCGTGCGGCTTCCGCATCATCCGCATAGTCGAAAACCAGGAAACCGCGGACGGTCGCCCGCGCCACCATGATGTTTCGCAGGAACCTCTCTCCGATATCCGGTTCGTCGAACTTGCCGGCCAGGGAAACCGTGCCGCAAATGACGATCCGCGCATGCAGCGCAAGATTCTGCATGACCGCGTCATGAATTGGTCCCGCCGTGTTGTCTAGAAAGACATCGACTCCGTTCGGAAATGCTTCGGCCACGGCCTCAACAAGATTCGTCGCCGTGCGGTAATTAATACCGTCCGCATAACCCAGCGACTTGCACCATTCCAACTTCTCATCCGAACTGGCCACCGCCACGGGACGCGCCCCGCGGATCGCCGCGATCTGTCCGGCGATCTGTCCGACCGCTCCGGAAGCCGCGGAAATCAGAACATCGTCCCCTTCCTGCATCTCCCCGGCCGCAAGAAGCGTGAAATAGGCCGTGAGCCCCGGCATGCCGAGATAGCTCAAGGCGGAGTGTATCGGCCCCAGTTCAGGGTTCACCTTGCGCAGGTCCGCCGCTTTCTGAACGTTGAATTCCTGCCAATCGAACCGCATGCTTTCGACGATATCCCCCGGCTGCAGCGACGGGTCGTTGCTTTCCACGACCACGCCCACACCGCCACCATGCATGACATCGCCGATCCGAACGCCTGCCGCATAATTCGCACGGGCGCTGATCCGGCCGCGCATATAGGGATCGACCGACAGGTAGACAGCGCGGGTCAGAACCTCGCCGGGGCCGGGCTCCGGCACCGGCGCCGTCTCCAGGGACCAGTTCTCCAGGGCCGGCATGCCCGTGGGATGGGCGGCAAGCACCCAGCGTTTCATCTCTGTCGGCATGGCAAACTCACTTCTTGAAGAATGTCTCGGCAAGGCCGCGGGCGGATTGTTTCTTGGTGATCGCGGCGCGGGCGCGGGCGATCTCGGCTTCCCGTTCAGCGATGTATTCCTCCAGCGCTTCGATGGAGAGAATTTCCAGATCGGCAGGCTCTAACGACTTCGGTTTTGGCGGTTCCAGGTCGTCCGGGTTCATTCCCTCCCCCTTTTTCCATTGTCGTTCTTTCCGTCCGGGTCGACGGGCGCTAACTCTATACCGGCAGAACAATCGTTAGCGAGAGGGAACTTTGGAATGGGTATGCCGAAAACCATGCAGGTTGTGGAAATCAACGAATTCGGCGGACCTGACGTCCTGACGCCGGGTGAACGGCCTGTCCCGACGCCCGGCCCCGGTGAAGTTCTGATCAAGGTCGAAGCGGCGGGCGTCAACCGGCCGGATGTGATGCAGAGGACCGGCAACTACCCGGTTCCGCCCGGGGCCAGCGACCTGCCGGGCCTGGAAGTCGCCGGCACCGTCGCCGCCGTGGGCGAAGGTGTGATGCGCTGGCGGGAAGGCGACGCCGTTTGCGCCCTGACGCCCGGCGGCGGATATGCGGGTTATTGCCTGACGCCGCAGGAACAATGCCTGCCCGTGCCGCAAGGCTACGACATGGTGAAGGCGGCCTGCCTGCCGGAAACCTTCTTCACCGTCTATCTGAATGTCTTCATGCGCGCGTCGTTGACCGCCGGCGAATGGCTGCTGGTACACGGCGGATCGAGCGGTATCGGCACCACGGCGATCCAATTGGCCAAGGCTTTCGGCTGCAAGGTTATCACGACCGCCGGCAGCGCCGAGAAGGTGGAAGCCTGCACGAAGCTGGGCGCGGACCGCGCCGTGAATTACCGCGAGCAGGACTGGGTTGCGGAAGTACAGGACGCCACCGGCGGCAAAGGCGTCGATGTGGTGCTGGACATGGTGGGCGGTCCCTACATCCAGGGCAATATCGACAGTCTGGCGATGGACGGGCGGTATTCCTTCATCGCCTTTCTGAAAGGCCCCACGGCGGAACTGACCGTGACCAAGGTGTTGTTGAAGCGCCTCACCATTACCGGATCGACCCTGCGGCCTCAGCCTGTCAGCAAAAAGGCGGAGATCGCCCACAATCTGGAAAACCATGTCTGGCCGCTCCTAGACAGCGGCAAGGTCGCGCCTGTTCTCTACAAGACATTCCCGCTGGCCGAGGCCGCCGCCGCCCATCGGTTGATGGAAAGCAGCGAGCATATCGGCAAGATCATCCTGACGACCGGGTAACCCCGGCGTCCCTTCCGGTGATGGTTACTCGGCGGGATGCAGCGCGGCTGCCTTGGCGTCGGTCTTCATCCGGTTTTCCCCCGGCGGGGCCGCCAGCACCCGGAGTTTCCCGGCTATTCCGTCTGCGGCCCAAACCTCCTTTCCGAGGCGGTAGAAGCCATGGAAGGTGACCACGACGGGATTGACCGATGCGATGGGGGCGACCAGCCCATAGTCGACCTTGGCTTTCTCCTCCGCAAAGGTGCCGAACATGCGGTCCCAGACGATCAGAACGCCGCCATAGTTCCTGTCCAGATATTCCGGGTTCGATCCGTGGTGGACCCGGTGATGCGACGGCGTGTTGAAGATCGCCTCAATCGGTTTCGGCAGTTTCCGAACCGCCTCTGTGTGCAGGAAGGTCTGATAAAGCTGTACCAGTATTTCGGAAAACAGCACCACCGCCGGATCGAACCCGACCAGGATCAACGGGATGTGGAAAAAGACCGGCCAGATTCCATCCATCGGACCGAACCGATAGGCCACCGATATGTTGAAGAAGGTCGAGGAATGATGCACCGAGTGCGTCGCCCAGGCCGCCGCGACGCGGTGGGTGAAGCGGTGCTCCCAGTAATAGGTAAGATCGGCAAGTACGATACAGACCGCTAAGGAGAGCCACGTCGCTTCAATCTCGAACAACGCAAACTCGGAAACCGTATAATATGTGACGATATAAAAGGTTCCCAGGAACAGCACCGTGATGCCGATGAACAATGCCTGGGTTACGAAGCTCGCCACCGTGTCCCCCAACATCAGCCAGCCCAGTTTCTTCATGAGCGCATAGCGCATCAGTTCGAAAACAAGCACCGCCATCGAGATGACAAACACCCAGTCGGAAAGAAAAGCTTCCCAGGCCCAAATATCCATCTCGGCAAGCGGTTGCAGCAGGTTTTCCAGCATCGGCGTCTCCAGAAGGAATATGGATTGTAAATTATCCATGTTGATAATATTCAAGTAGGATCGCTTCCATAAATTGTCAACAATGATAATTAACAGGACCGCATAGTGCCCCGCCCCAGCATGAAAGAAGCCCGCCGGGATCAGATCCTGGATGCCGCGGAAATCTGCGCCGCACATGACGGCGTGGATGGGTTGACGCTGGAGCGTGTCGCTGAGGAGGCCGGCCTGGCCCGGGCGCTGATCCGGCACAATATCGGCAACCGGGATGCGTTGATCGATGCGTTGGCCGACCGGTTTCTGGCGCGATCCCAAGCGGAAATGGACACGCTGTTCGCGGAATTGCCCCTGGCCGATACATCCAGAACCTTGGTGGATTGGCTGTTCGACCCCACCGCCATCAACGCCCACGACATCCGCGTCGCGGACGCCCTGATCTCGTTCGGGGCGAAGCACCCGGATACGGCGCGCAAAATGCGTCATTGGACCGAAAAAGCCTGGGCCGACACCGCGGGCGTTCTGTCGGCGGAATTCCCGGACGCAGGGGACGAAACGGTCGATGCCGCGGCCGCCGGTATCCTGGGCCTTTACTTCAATTTGGAGGCATCGGCCGCACTGGGCCCGATGAGAGCCTATCGCAACGCATCGAAACGTGCAGCCCTGATGCTGCTGGAGGCCCTGGCGCGTTAACGATTCTTGCCCAGCAGTCGCCGGAGGCACGCCAGTTCCACGGAAACGCAGAGGACCTCCATCGCTTTTTCTATTTCCGGGACCGACGGCAGGGTCGGTGCGATGCGGATATTCCGGTCCCGGGGGTCTTTCTTATACGGGAAGGTCGATCCGGCGGGCGTGCATTTGACCCCTGCCTCCCCGGCAAGCCGGATCGCTTCGGAAGCGCACTCGTCCATCACATCCAGGCTGACGAAGTAACCGCCTTCAGGCGTCGTCCAGGCCGCGACTCCCTTGCCGCCAAGGCGGCGGGACAAAGCGGATTCCACCGCGTCGAATTTCGGCTTCACAATCGCCGCATGCTTGTCCATGTGGCTCAGAATTCCGTCCATCGACTGGAAGAAACGTACATGCCGCAACTGGTTCAGCTTGTCCGGGCCGATGGATGCGTAGAACAACTTCTTGAGATGATCGGCGATATTGGTTTCCGAAGCCGCCATCACGGCGACCCCGGCGCCCGCATGCGTAATCTTGGATGTCGATCCGAACATCAGGACGCGGTCGGGATGACCGGCCTCGTCGCACAGGTCGAGCATGTTCGGAATCTCCGCCGGTCCGCCGCCCAGATGATGCACCGCATAGGCATTGTCCCACATGATCCGGAAATCGGCGGCGCCGGTCCGCATGCGGGCAAGGCGCTGCGCGGTCGCTTCCGAATAGGTGACGCCCGTCGGGTTGGAATATTTCGGGACGCACCAGATCCCTTTGACCGCCGGGTCCGCCGCAAGCGCTTCGACCGCCTGCATGTCGGGGCCGTCGTCCAGCATATCGACGGTAAGCATCTCGATGCCAAGCCGCTCGCAGATTGCAAAGTGGCGGTCATAGCCGGGAACCGGGCAAATGAACTTGCCGCCCTTCGGCCAGGGCCCCTCGCCCCCGGGCATGCCGAACAGCACCGCACCGCTCAATGCATCATACATCATGGTCAGGCTGCTGTTACCGCCGACGATGACCTGCTCCGGCGCCACCCCCATGAAGTCCGCGAACAGCCGCCGCGCTTCCGGAATTCCTTCCAGGATTCCGTAGTTGCGATAATCCGCGCCATCCTCCCACGCGGTCTCGCCGGGACCGGTCAGCGACAGCAGACCGTCAGCCAGAGAGAGTTGGTCCGGCGCGGGTTTGCCGCGGGTCATATCCAGCTTAAGCCCCTCGGCCTTAAGCAGATCCATTTCCGCCTGAAGGTCAGCCTCGGCGGCCTCCAAAGCCAGCGGATCCAGTTTCGTAAGGTCCATCTCACTCTCCCCACAGCAGTTCCATCGGAACAAACGCCATCTCCGCGCAAATATCCAGACGTCAGTTCCTGCTTCGAAGTTTTTTCCGTGCCTGGCCGTTGACTCTCGCCTTTTTTATCTGTTATTTCTGTCAAGACAGAAATAACAGAAAGAAATTATTCCATGCCGAACGGTTCGTCCATTGCCGGGTCAGACCTTGTCCTTACCGCCCCGATGCAGCGGTTCGTTCGCCATTGGGGTGAGATGGGAACCACCTGGGGCGTTAACCGGACGGTGGCGCAGATTCATGCGTTGATCTACGTGATCGGCAGACCGCTGCCGGCTGACGAGATTACCGAACTGCTGGGCGTCGCGCGTTCGAACGTTTCGAACAGCCTTCGCGAGCTGCAATCCTATGGTCTGGTCGAACGCGTTCATATTTCCGGCGAACGGCGCGACCACTTCAAGGCGTTGGAAGATCCGTGGGACATGATGCTGTGCATCGTCGAACAGAGGAAGCGCCGCGAGATCGATCCCGCGCTTCAAATGGTGCGGGAATGCCTGGACGCCGCGGAAGGCGATATGGAAACCCCCGGCGAGGTCAGGGAACGGATGCGCCGAATGCACGACTTGCTGCAAGATTTGGACGGGCTGTACGGATCCATGCGCCGTTTTCCGAACAGCGTGCTTAGAAGGCTTCTGCGCATCGGCGACCGTCTGGGATCGATTTTGACCGGATAGGCAAAAAATTTTACCCATGAAATTTCTGTTTATACAGAAATAACAGACGAAAGGGAAAGCCATGACTGTATCAGCCGCATTCATCAGACCCCTGCCGCACCATGACGTGCGGGACGTCCCTTCCCTTGCCGGCGCACCTTTGAACATTCCGCATTTGCTGGGCCCGGAAGCCTGGGGACGTCTTCACCCTACCGTACAGTGCCGCTTTCTTCCCGGTCACGGCGAAACGCCGATCACCTACCGGGGCAGCCTGGATGTGTCGCGGTCCTTGATCGGCATGGCGTTTGCGGCCGGGGCCATCCTTCTCGGCGGACCGCTGCCCTTGTGGCGCGGGTCCGACGCCGCCGCGCAGGTTGATGTGTGGCAGGACCGGGACGGCGGCGTCATCTGGCAACGCCGCCTTTGCAAACCGGACGGCCGGGGGGAGACCGTCATCCGGTCGACCAAGCGTCTGGATATGCGGGATGGGTTGTTGGAATGCATCGATGGCGGCCTGGGCATGGTGCTGCGGATCTTCGAGGAAGACGGCGGGCTCATTTTCGAGAGCCAGCGCTATTTCCTGGACCTCGGATTTGCCCGGATCCCCATTCCCGCGTTGCTGACTCCGGGCATATGCCGGGTCTCGCACATTCCGGTGGGCGCGCACCGGTTCCGCTTCGAAATGCGGATGGTCCATCCGCTCTACGGGGAAACCTTTCACCAAGCTGGAGAATTCGACGACCCCATCGATCCAACCGCCATCCCCGCCAAGGAGGCCGTATGATGACAGCAATATTCTCGCTTCTCGCCGTTCAGGGCGTACTCGGCGCGCTGGACAATCTGATCCACCATGAAATGGCGGCCAAGCTGCCGAAAACGCTGGCGTCGAGGGTGGAAACGCTGCTCCACGCGTGCCGTGAGGCAATTTATGCGGCCGTGTTCTTCGGGCTCGCCTGGTTCGAGTTTCGCGGCGTATTCGGCATGCTCCTCCTCACCCTTCTGGCGGTCGAGGTGGCGATCACCCTGACCGATTTTCTGGAAGAGGACCGGACCCGGACGCTTCCGCCGTTCGAACGCCTGTTGCATGCGATCCTCACACTGACCTACGGCATCCTGCTTGGTCTTCTTTTCCCACTTCTGCTGGATTGGATTACACAGCCAACGGCGCTACCCGTTACGTCCCACGGCCTTTGGTCCTGGCTGCTGACCGTTTATGCTGTCGGCGTCGGCGCTTGGTCGATCCGGAATTTCATCGCCTGCGCCGGCATGTTCGCAAAGGCGCGCACCGCGCCCGCGATGCTTCCGCTCCGCAATGGGAAAACCCTCTTGATCACGGGGGGTACCGGCTTCGTGGGGTCGGCCCTGACCCGGTCGCTCCTCGATGAGGGATACCGGCTGTATATACTGACGCGGGACGTCAGACAGGCGCGCGCCAACCCGCTGGTCCGGGCGGCGGAAGGCAGGATCGTCCCGATCGACAGGCTCAACCTTCTCCCGGACGAAACGGCGCTGGACGCCATCGTCAATCTGGCCGGCGCGCCGATTGCCGGCATCCCCTGGACACCTCAACGCCGCGCGGTCTTGATGGAAAGCCGGCTTGGCACGACACGGTCCCTGGTGGATCTGTGCCACCGGCTGAAGGTAAAGCCGTCCGCTCTGATATCCGCCTCCGCGGTGGGCTACTACGGTCCGAGCGGTTCGTTGGCGACGGAGGACACGCCGGCCGACGGGAGTTTTCAATCCAGCCTCTGCCAGGCCTGGGAGGCGGAAGCGGTTCGTGCGGAAGAACTCGGCCTCCGGGTCTGCCGCGTTCGCTTCGGACTGATCCTGGGGCGAAGCGGCGGCATTTTCCCCGCCTTGAAACTTTCCGCCAAGCTTGGGTTCGGGGCAGTCCTCGGGACGGGAAAGCAAGCCTTCCCCTGGATCAGTTTGACGGATGCCGTTGACCTGCTGATCGCCGCTGTGAACGACCCGCGGATGACAGGCCCGATCAATGCCGTCTCACCTGACATTCTCAGCCAAAGCGCTTTCGCCCACGCCCTTTCACATTCGCTGGAACGCAAGGTGCGCCTAAAAGTGCCGGCGTTCGCTCTTACATCCGCGATGGGCGAGATGAGCCAGTTGCTCGTCGATGGACGGGCCGTGAAACCCGCCAAGCTGCTGGCGCTCAACCATCCATTCACGCACCGAACGCTCGCCGCGTTTCTGGAAGACGCAGACGAAGAGTCCAGTACAGAGTTTAGGAAAAGCGCGGCCTCCTCCCGCCGGGAAATCACCCCCCGGCGTAGCCGATCCCCTTCAACGCACCTTCGATCTCC
>JANQIT010000290.1 GCA_028282025.1 Hwanghaeella sp.
CAGGGCAAGGGCTTGGGCGCTAGGCATGGCGTTGCTCCCGCGCGTCCCGTGCCGTTCGGGCGGTCAGGCGCGCGCCGCTGTCCGCGCTGAAGGCGAGGACATCGTCCAGACCGAAGACAAGCCCGACCTTCTCGCCCACCCGGTGGCCGTGGCCGCTCGCGGTGGGGACGCGTGCGATGATGCCGTCATTGGCGCCCTGGCGTAGATGGATCAGAAGGTCGGGGCCCAGATTCTCGATATGCCGTATTTCGCCGTTCAATCGGCCGGGGCCCGTGCCGGTGATCGCCAGTTTCTCTGGACGGATGCCGATCTTAAGGGCCGTTCCCGGCGTCGCATCGACAGAAAGGCTGATCGGCACGCCCTGGCAATCCACGGTTCCGTCCGCGTCGGCGGTGGCGGGGAAGATGTTGATCTTCGGGCTGCCGATGAACTCGGCGACCCGGACGTCGCTGGGATTGTCATAGACCTCATCCGGTGG
This sequence comes from Hwanghaeella sp., assembly GCA_028282025.1. Taxonomy (GTDB): domain Bacteria; phylum Pseudomonadota; class Alphaproteobacteria; order UBA8366; family Aestuariispiraceae; genus Hwanghaeella. The sequence continues at coordinate 479 of JANQIT010000290.1, forward strand.
GGCGACTTGCAGCAGGTCGCCCTCCATCATCACCGCGATCCGCGTCGACATGGTCATGGCTTCGGCCTGATCGTGAGTGACATAGATAAATGTCGTACCCAGCGTACGGTGCAGGTCCGCGATTTCGGTTCGCATATGCACCCGCAGCTTTGCATCCAGGTTGGAAAGCGGCTCATCCATCAGGAAGACGTTCGGCTGGCGGACCATGGCGCGGCCCACGGCGACGCGCTGGCGCTGGCCGCCGGACAATTGCTTCGGTTTCCGGTCCAGCAGATGGGCGATGTCCAACTGTTTGGCGACCTGCTGCACGCGGCGGTCTATGTCGGCCGACTTCGATCCAGCCGACGGCGACAGGCGTCCGACCAGCGGCAGACGCTCAAGCGCATTCATCGACCGCATCTTCAGCGGCACCGCGATGTTCTGAGCGACGGTCAGGTGGGGATAGAGGGCGTAGGACTGAAAGACCATCGCCAGGTTCCGGTCGCTCGGCCTTAGATCGTCGATGGCCGCGCCGTCGATTGCGATTGACCCGGCGTCCTGGATCTCAAGACCGGCGATGATCCGAAGCAGGGTCGACTTGCCGCAGCCGGAAGGTCCGACCAGAGTCATGAACTCCCCGTCCTCGATATCCAGGTCCACCGCGTTCAAGACCCTGACATCGCCAAAGGACTTGCGGACTGCGTGAATGCCTACCGCCGCCATAAAGACCCCTCCCGTCCGCACGAAAATCAACCGGCGCGTCTGCCCCGGAACCGTTTGCAGGGGAAGGATGGGCGATCAGTTTGACGGAAATGATGCGCCGGCTTTACAGCTTCATGAACGGACCGACCTTTGCCGCAAAGGTCGGTTTCGCGGCATCCGTTCCAGGTGCTGGGCAGGGTCATAAAACGTTGCTAATCCTTGACCCAAAGGATAGTGAAAATGACTGAATAAAGCTGCGTATTGCAGCGTGAAGACCATGATATCGTGAACAGGGGACAAATAATGAAGCATATCGGCAGGATCGCAGCGGCTGCGGCCGTGGCTTTCGGGGCCTTCGCCGCACAGGCGCAGGACTATACGCCCGCGGTCGTTTTCGACATGGGGGGTAAGTTCGACAAATCCTTCAACCAGGGTGTCTACAACGGGGTTGAGAAATTCAAGTCGGAAACCGGAATCGCCTACCGCGAATTCGAAGTGACGAACGAGACTCAGCGCGAACAGGCCATCCGCCGTATGGCGCAGCGGGGCGCGAACCCGGTTCTCGGTGTCGGCTTCGCGCAGGCCGATGCAATCGGCAAGGTGGCCAAGGAATATCCGGACGTCCGCTTCTCCCTTATCGACGGCGTGGTCGATGCCCCGAACGTGCAGTCCATCGTGTTCAAGGAGCATGAAGGGTCGTTCCTGGTCGGCATGCTGGCGGCGATGGCGTCCAAGACCAATGCGGTCGGATTCGTCGGCGGCATGGATATTCCGCTGATCCGCCGTTTCGCCTGCGGGTACGAGCAGGGCGCGAAACACGTCAACAAGGATGCTGAAGTCATTCAGAACATGACCGGCACCACCCCGGCCGCCTGGAACAATCCGGGCCGCGGCGCGGAACTCGCCAAGTCGCAATTCGACCGGGGCGCGGACGTCGTCTACGCGGCGGCGGGCGGAACCGGCATCGGCGTGCTGCAAGCCGCCGCCGACAACGGCAAGCTGGCCATCGGTGTCGACAGCAACCAGAACCACCTGCATCCGGGTACCATGCTGACCTCCATGGTCAAACGTGTGGACGTGGCCGCCTACAACACCTTCAAATCCGGCAAGGACGACACCTGGAAGGGCGGCTTCAGCGTCCTCGGGCTTGCCGAGGGCGGTGTCGGCTGGGCCTTGGACGAGCATAACAAGGGGCTGATCAGCGCCGAAATGAAAGCCGCGGTCGATCAGGCCCAGGCGGACATCATCGCGGGCAAGATCCAGGTGCATGACTACATGTCGGACAACACCTGCACGTACTAAGCGGCCAAAAGACCGGGAAAGCGGCGCAGTGCGGGATCACCGTCTGCGCCGTCTTTCATTCATGGGAAAGCGGCTTCGGGGATGAATTCGGAACAGCAAGCACACGCCATTGAACTGCGCGGCATCAGCAAGGCGTTCGGCCCGGTCAAAGCGAACCAGGATGTGTCGCTGCGCGTCGGCAAAGGGTCGGTCCACGGGATTATCGGAGAGAACGGCGCCGGCAAATCGACCCTGATGAGCATCTTGTACGGCTTTTACGAGGCCGATAGCGGTGAGATACTGGTCGACGGCGCGCCGGTCGATATCCGCAACTCGAATGACGCTATCGCCGCCGGGATCGGCATGGTCCATCAGCATTTCATGCTGATCGATCCGTTCACCGTTCTGGAAAATGTGATGCTGGGCGCGGAGTCCGGCGCTCTGCTGGCGGAAAGCGAATCCGCCGCCCGCGGCGAGTTGGAACGGCTTGAACGGGAATATGGGCTGGAGGTGCCGGCCGATGAAACGGTCGGCGATCTGCCGGTCGGCCAGCAGCAGCGGGTCGAGATCCTGAAGGCGCTGTACCGCGGCGCGCGTATTCTGATCCTGGACGAGCCGACAGGGGTTCTGACCCCGCAGGAAACCGACCAACTGTTCGAGATCCTGGCGGCGCTGAAAAACCAGGGCGTCACGGTCATCCTGATTACCCATAAGCTGCGCGAAATCATGGCCATCACCGATCGGGTGTCGGTGATGCGCGGCGGCGAAATGGTGGCCCACCGCGCCACCGCTGAAACGAACCGCGAGGAACTGGCCGAACTGATGGTGGGCCGCAAGGTGCGGCTGGAGCTGGACAAGGATCCCGTCCGGCAACGCGGCGCGATGATAACGGTCGATGGCGTCAGCGTCCGCGACGACAAGGGCGTCACCCGATTGGACAAGGCCGGTTTCCAGGTCCAGGCGGGCGAGATCGTCGGAATCGCCGGCGTTTCCGGCAACGGACAAAGCGAGCTGTTGGAAGTGCTGGCCGGCATTATTGCGCCCAGTGAGGGCCGGGTGCAATTGGGCGATATTTCTGTCACCCCGGACAATCCCGGCGACCCGGAACAGCGCCGCGCCAATCTTGTGGCTCATGTGCCTGAGGACCGGCACCGGCTGGGTTTGGTCAGCAGGTTCAGGGCCGAGGAAACAGCGATCTTGGGATATCACAACGGGGCTGGATACCGCTCCGGCCTGTTGAGCGATCCGGGTGCTATCCGGGCAGACTGCGCACAGATGATGGAAGCGTTCGACGTGCGCCCGCCGGATCCGAGCCTGCAATCCTCCAAATTTTCCGGGGGCAACCAGCAGAAGCTGATTTTGGCGCGGGAGATGATCAAGCAGCCGAAGATCTTGCTGGTCGGGCAGCCGACGCGCGGTGTGGATATCGGCGCTATAGAGTTCATTCACCGGCAGATCGTCGCCATGCGGGATGCCGGATGCGCCATCCTGCTGGTTTCCGTGGAGCTTGACGAGATCCTCTCCCTCAGCGACCGGATCGTGGTAATGTGCGAAGGCCGCATCGTCGGTGAAATCGATGCGGCGGAGGCGGACGAACGAACCGTCGGTCTGATGATGACCGGCGTGCCGCGCGGCGAAGCCGAAAAGGCGGCGCAGGCGGCGGGGGGGAGCGCATGAGCAACGCACCCCGCATCGCGCTGCCGGCCTGGATCGACATCGGCGTGGTCCCGCTTCTGAACATTTTCTTGGCCTTGGTGGCCGCCGGGGTCGTCATTCTGATCATTGGGGAAGACCCGGTGCAGGCGGTCCAGGTCATGATCCAGGGCGCCGTCGGCTATGACGAGGGCATCGGCTACACCCTGTACTACACCACCAATTTCATTTTCACGGGCCTCGCCGTCTCCATGGCTTTCCATGCCGGGCTGTTCAACATCGGCGGCGAAGGGCAGGCCTATGTCGGCGGTCTCGGCATCGGCCTGGTCGCGCTGGCGGTGGGCGGCTTCCTGCCGGGTGTGCTGGTGGTGCCCTTGGCCATTCTGGGCGGTGCGGCGTTCGGCGCGGCCTGGGCCTTCGTGCCTGCCTATCTGCAAGCCTATCGCGGCAGCCACATCGTGATCACCACGATCATGTTCAATTTCATCGCTGCCGCCCTGATGGTCTACCTGCTGGCCGGGATCATGCGCGAGCATGGGAACATGTCGCCGGAGACGACGGAATTCGCGTCCAGCGCCTTCCTTCCCTTCGCGCACGAGATCTTCGCCGCCATCGGCATCACCATCACGCGCACGCCCTTGAACCTGTCGCTGGTTTGGGCGTTGATCTGCTGCGTGCTGGTCTATCTGTTCATCTGGCGGACCCGCTGGGGGTATGAACTGCGCACCGTCGGGCAGAGCGAGAAGGCCGCCGTCTATGCGGGGATTTCGCCGAAAAAGATCGTGCTGGTGGCCATGTGCATCTCCGGCGCGCTGGCGGGGTTCGTCGGCGTCAACGAACTGCTGGGCGTTCAGCACCGGCTGATCCTGAATTTCTCCGCCGGATACGGTTTCACCGGGATCGCGGTGGCGTTGATGGGTCGCAATCATCCGGTCGGCATCGTGCTGGCCAGCCTGCTGTTCGGCATTCTGTATCAGGGCGGCGCGGAACTGGCTTTTGAGATTCCGACCATCACGCGGGAAATGGTGGTGGCGCTGCAGGGGCTGGTCATTCTGTTTTCCGGCGCGCTGGCCTATATGTCCCGGCCCTGGGTGGAACGCGCCTTTGTCGCCGTGCGGGGAGCTGCGTGATGGACGATACGATCCTTCTTGTTCTGCGAACCCTGGACGCCACCTTGCGGGTGGCGACGCCGTTGATCTTCTGCGCCATGGCGGGCCTCTTCTCGGAACGGTCGGGCATCATCGACATCGGACTGGAAGGGAAGATGCTGGCGGCCGCCTTCGCGGCGGCCTGTATCGCCACGATTTCCGGGTCGGCCTGGGCGGCGCTGCTGGTCGCGCTGATGGTGTCGGTTTCCCTGGCGCTGCTGCACGGTTTCGCCTGTATCACTCACCGTGGGGATCATGTGGTCAGCGGGGTGGCGATCAACATCCTCGTCGTCGGCCTGACCGTGGTGCTGGGCAACGCCTGGTTCCGGCAGGGCGGTCAGACGCCGTCGCTGCCGGCCGATGCGCGCTTTATGCCGCTGGACTTCCCGGCGGCGGAGGCCGCCGCGGGCATCCCCTTGATCGGGCCTGTCTATGCGGAACTGATCAGCGGCCACAATCTGCTGGTCTATGCCGCCTTGGCGGTCGTGCCGTTGACGGCCTGGATTGTCTACAAGACGCGGTTCGGATTGCGCCTGCGTGCGGTGGGCGAGAACCCGGCGGCGGTCGATACGGCGGGTATTTCCGTCACCTGGCTGCGCTATCGCGCGGTGATGATCTGCGGGCTGCTGTGCGGCCTGGCGGGAACCTACCTCGCCATCGCGCAGAATGCCGGTTTCGCGCGCGACATGACGGCGGGGCAGGGCTATATCGCGCTCGCCGCGATGATCTTCGGCAAGTGGCGTCCCTGGCCCGCCTTCGGCGCTTGCCTGATGTTCGGTCTTCTGGACGCGGTTTCCATCCGCCTGCAAGGCGTCGAACTGCCGGGCGTCGGCGAGGTGCCGGTGCAGGCGATTCAGGCATTGCCCTATGTGCTGACCGTGGTCCTGCTGGCCGGTTTCATCGGCAAGGCCGTCGCACCGAAGGCGATTGGCGTGCCTTACGTGAAAGAGAGATAGGATGCCGGACAAACCCGATGACGATCTGGTCGCCGCCGCCATCGCCGTGCGGGGCAACGCCTATGCGCCTTACTCCGGTTATCAGGTCGGGGCCGCCGTGCGGGGCAGAAACGGCAAGGTCTATACCGGCGTGAATGTCGAAAACGCCGCCTATCCGGAAGGCACCTGCGCCGAGGCCGGGGCCATCGCCGCGATGGCGTTGGACGGCGAACGGGAAATCGCCGAGGTTGCCGTCGCCGGCCCCGCCGGTGCGATCATCACGCCCTGCGGCGGCTGCCGTCAGAAACTCCGTGAGTTTTCCAGGCCCGAGGTTCGCATCCACTCCTGCGATCCCGGCGGCGTCCGGCAGACCGTCACCATCGGCGATCTGCTGCCGCATGCGTTCGCGCCGGAGCATCTGAAATGATCTTCGAGCGGGCGGAGGAAGCGGCGGATTTCGTCCGGCGGCAAGCCGGCGTCGTCCCGGCGGTCGGGATTGTCCTCGGCTCGGGGCTCGGTCCGCTGGCGGACGATGTCCAAAACCCGGTGACCGTTCCCTATGCGGAGATCCCGCATTTCCCGCGGCTCACGGTCCAGGGACATTCCGGAAACCTGCTGCTCGGCACGCTATCGGGTTGCCCGGTCGCGGTGTTGCAGGGGCGGAAACACTACTACGAGTCCGGCGACGCGCGGGCCATGAATGCGCCGGTCGCCACGCTGAAAGCGCTGGGTTGCGGGGTGCTGTTGACCAGCAATGCGTCCGGCGCGATGCAGGAGGGGGTGAATCCAGGCGATCTGGCGCTTTTGCGGGACCACATCAACTGGGCGTCGGTCAGCCCCCTGATCGGGGAGGCGGGGCTTGGCGATCCTTTCGTCGATATGGTGGACGCCTACGATCCGGGCCTGCGGCGTCTGATGCAGCAGGCGGCCGGGCGGACGCTGCCGGAGTCGGTCTATACCTTCCTCACCGGGCCGCAATTCGAAACCCCGGCGGAGATCCGGGCGATCCGGGCGGTCGGCGGCGACCTTGTCGGCATGTCGACGGTGCCGGAAGTGATTTTCGCCCGCTATCTCGGTTTGCGCGTCGCGGCCCTGTCGGTTGTCACCAACCGCGCGGCGGGATTGGACGGCGAATCCTTGAGCCACGCGCATACTCAGGCGACCGCCAAGCGGGCGGAGGCGGAAATGCGGGCGCTGGTGGGGCGTTTCTTGGCGATTTTGCAGGAGAGTGGGTTTGAGCCCTGATCTGAAACAGACGGCGTCGCGCGCCTTGGCGATGCTGGACCTGACAAGCTTGAACGATAGCGATGACGAGGCCGCTGTGACGGCCTTGTGCGGCAAGGCCGTGACACCGCACGGAACCGTTGCCGCTGTCTGCGTCTGGCCCCGGTTCGTCGCGTTGGCGAAGGCGCGTCTGGGCGCTTCCGGCGTCAGGGTCGCCGCCGTCGCAAACTTCCCCGCCGGGGATGCGGATATCGATCTTGCCGTGGCGGACACCCGCGCCATCGTCGCCGCCGGCGGCGATGAGGTTGATGTCGTCTTTCCCTATCGCGCGCTGATCGGCGGCGATGCCGCGATTGGGGCCGATCTGGTGCGCGCCTGCAAGGCGGCGTGCGGTGCGGACGTGCTGTTAAAGGTCATCATAGAATCCGGAGAGTTGAAGGACCCCGACTCGATCCGCACGGCGTCCGACATCGCTTTGGCCAACGGCGCGGATTTCATCAAGACGTCCACCGGCAAGGTTCCGGTCAACGCCACGCTGGAGGCGGCGGAGATCATGCTCACCGCCATTCGCGATCATGGGAACGGCGCCTTTAAGGCGGCGGGCGGCATCCGCGACACGGCGACGGCGGGCGCATATCTGGAAATGGCCGACCGGAACCTGGGGCCGGACTGGGCGTCGCCGCACACCTTCCGGTTCGGTGCAAGCGGCGTGCTGGCGGACCTGCTTTCGGTTCTGGAGGGCGGGGCCGGGGCCGCCAACGGTGGAGGATACTGACCGTGCTGCCACAGGAAATCATCCGCAAGAAGCGGGATAAGGGTGAGCTTTCGCCGGAAGAAATTGCCTTTTTTGTTAAAGGGTTGACGGACGAAACGATTACGGAAGGTCAAGTGGCGGCCTTCGCCATGGCGGTCTTCTTCAACGGCATGACCATGGATGAGCGCGTGGCGCTGACAAAGGGCATGGTGGCGTCCGGCGAGACCATGCAATGGGACGCCGCATCGTTGGGGGGACCGGTCCTGGACAAACACTCCACCGGCGGCGTCGGCGACAAGGTTAGCTTGATGCTGGCCCCCATCGTGGCGGCTTGCGGAGGTTTCGTCCCGATGATTTCCGGTCGCGGCCTGGGACATACCGGGGGTACGCTGGACAAGCTCGACTCGATTCCCGGATACACCACCGCGCCCGGCCCGGCGCTTTTCCGCAAGACGGTGGCGGAAGCGGGCTGCGCAATTATCGGCCAGACGGCGGAACTCGCCCCGGCGGACAAACGCTTTTACGGCATCCGGGATGTCACCGCGACGGTGGAATCGGTGCCGCTGATCACGGCCTCGATCCTGTCGAAGAAGCTGGCTGCCGGCTTGGATGCGCTGGTGATGGATGTGAAGACGGGGACGGGGGCCTTCGCCGCCGAAATCTCCATGGCCCAGGAACTGGCGCGCAGCATCGCGACGGTGGCCAGCGGGGCCGGCACGCCGACCACGGCGCTGATCACCGATATGAACCAGGTTCTGGGCCGCGATGTCGGAAACGCGCTGGAAGTGGCCGAAGCGGCTGCCTATCTGACAGGGGAGCGCCGCGACCCCCGGCTTCATGAGGTGACCATCGCCTTGGCCGCGGAAATGCTGGTTCTCGGCGGTCTCGCCGCCAACCCGGAAGGCGGCGCGTCGAAAGCGGAGGCGGCGCTTTACAGCGGCAAGGCGGCGGAGAAGTTCGGCGCGATGGTTGCGGCCCTTGGCGGTCCGGCGGACTTTCTGGAGCGGCCCTCGGCCCATCTGACGGCGGCGCCGGTGACGCTGCCGGTCCATCCTTCCGGGGCTGGGATCGTCGCCTCCATGGATACCCGCGCCATCGGTGTCGCGGTCGTGGAATTGGGCGGCGGGCGGACCAGGGCCGCCGATCCCGTGGATCACAGGGTCGGCTTGACGGAGGTTGCGGCCATCGGCGAAGCCGTCGGTCCCGACCGTCCCCTGGCGGTCGTGCATGCGGCGGATACAGAATCGGCGGAACGGGCGGTTGCGGCCGTGCGGCGGGCGATGGCGATTGGCGAAAACGGCGGGGCCGGGCCTGTTGTGATGGAACGCATCGCCGGTTCCTGACCGGCGATTGGATGACGGATATGGGACGCGCAATTATTCTGGTGATGGATTCCTTCGGCATCGGCGCGGCGCCGGACGCCGACGCGTTCGGCGATACGGGCGCGGACACACTGGGGCACATCGCGGCGGTCCGGGCCGCGGCGGGGCGGCCGCTCAAGGAAGCGGCGGAGAAGGCCAAAATCGAGCTCTCGTCGGCGTTTGAGACC
>JANQIT010000297.1 GCA_028282025.1 Hwanghaeella sp.
AGTCGCGGATCGACGCCCTGGATAAGGCGTCCAACAAAATCGGCGATGTGGTGCACCTGATCCTGGATATTGCCGAGCAAACCAATCTGCTGGCCTTGAACGCCACGATCGAGGCCGCCCGCGCCGGGGAAGCCGGAAAGGGCTTCGCCGTGGTCGCCAACGAGGTGAAGTCCCTGGCCAGCCAGACCGCAAAGGCAACCGATGAGATCGGCGCTGAAATCACCAATATGCGCAATGCGATTGGGCAATCGGTCACCGCCGTTCGGGGTATCGGTCAAACCATCCACAAGCTGACGGACATGAACAACACCATCGCCGCGGCGGTGGAGGAACAGTCCGCAACCACCAACACCATGTCCCAGTCGATGTCGGACGCGGCCCGGGGAGTTGCGGAAGTCAGCGGGACGATGGACACGCTCTCGGCCAACGCCGCCGAGACGGGGGCGGCCGCCGAGCAGGTGCATAGTTCCACCAGCGAACTGTCGGAGCAGGCCAACGCCATGCAGTCGTCGGTGACGGCCTTCCTGGAAAAAGTAAGGCGCGGCTGATACCGCGCCTTACGGCGAACCCTCGCATGGAGAGGGCGGTTAGGTGATGCGCACTTTCACGTAAGATCCGGGTGCTGCCTCCAGGGCCGGGAACTTTTCGGTCTCGCCGGGGATGCGGGCCGGAGTCTGTTTCCGGCCTGAGTGCTTTTTCATCCATTTCATCCATTCCGGCCACCATGAACCCGGATGCTCGGTCGCCGATTCAAACCAGGCGTCCGCTGTTTTCGGGTTCTTGGCGTTGGTCCAGTGCGAATATTTCACCTTGTCTGGGTTCGGTGGATTGACCACGCCCGCGATATGGCCGCTGGCCGCCAGCACGAACTTCACTGGACCCGCATAGGTCTGCGTCGCCGCATAGGTGGAGACCCAGGGCGCGATGTGATCTTCCCGTGTCGACAGGACGAAGATCGGGGTTTCGACGGAGGTCAGATCCACCGGCTTGCCGCACAGCTCTATCCCGCCCGGGCGGATCAACTGGTTCTCCAGATACATCTTCCGCAGATAAAAGCCGTGCATGGCCGCCGGCATCCGGGTCGAGTCGGAATTCCAGTACAACAGGTCGAACGGGAAGGGGTCCTTACCCATCAGGTAATTGTTGACCACGAAGGACCAGATCAGGTCGTTGGCGCGCAGCATGTTGAAGGTCGTGGCCATTTCGGACCCGTCGAGATAGCCGCGTTCGTTCATCCGCTCTTCCAGAGAGGAGAGCTGTTCCTCGTCGATGAAGACGGACAGTTCGCCCGCTTCCTCGAAATCGATCATGGTTGTGAAGAAGGTCGCCGATTTGACCCGGTCATCGTCCGTCGCCTTCATATAGGCCAGGGTCGACGCCAGCAGCGTTCCGCCCAGGCAGTAGCCGATGGCGTTGGTCTGACGCTCTCCGGTGATGCTCTCAATCGCGTCCAGCGCCGCAAGCGGACCTTCGAGCATGTAGTTCTCGAAAGATTTCTCGGCGAGCTTCTCGTCCGGATTGACCCAAGAGACCACAAAGACGGTGAGCCCCTGTTCGACCGCCCACTTGATGAACGAGTTCTTGGGACGCAGATCGAGGATGTAGAATTTATTGATCCACGGCGGAATGATCAGCAGCGGCGTTTGATGGACCTTCTCGGTCGTCGGCTCGTATTGGATCAATTGCATCAGGTCGGTCTGGAAGACGACCTTGCCGGGCGTCGTGGCGATGTTCTCGCCCACCTCGAATGCCTCCGCGTCGGTCATGGAGATCTTCAGTTGGCCTTCGCCTTTCTCCAGATCGTTCAGCAGGTTCTCCAGGCCGCGCACCAGATTCTCGCCCTTGCTGTCCAACGTTTCCCGCAGGACGGTCGGGTTGGTCAGCAGGAAGTTGCTCGGCGCCAGGGCGTCGGCGAACTGTTTGGTGTAGAAATCGACCTTCTTCGCCGTCTTGTCGTCCAGTCCCTCGACCTCTCCGACCGTGTCCTGCATCCAGCGCGCCGTCAGCAGATAGGACTGCTTGATGAAATCGAACAGCGCGTTTTCGCTCCAGGCGTCGTCGCGGAAACGGGTGTCGCTGCGGTCCGGCGTGATAACGGGAGCAGCCTCTCCGCCCATCATGCGCTGGGTGGTTGAGGTCCACAGGTTCATATAATTCTGCCACAGGGTGACCTGCGCCTGCATGACGGCGGCCGGGTTCGTCATCATGCGTTGGGTCATCTCAATAAAGGCGGAGCCGACATTCAACGGGTCGCCGTGACCCAGCGCACCCTCGGAGCGTCCCGGATGCTTGCTGAGGAACTCGGTCACCAGCTTCTGGCTGCGCTCGGCGATACCCGCCATCTGACGGGACATTTCGACGGGATCCGGCCAGTCGTTATCCGCGCCGGAATTGTTCTCGGATTTTTCGGCCATGAGACCCTTCGCCTTCGTTGTTGCGTTTCCGGTTCCGCTGCACCGCAGCATTGGAATACCTCGGGTTATAATCCAGCAGAGCCGGGATACCAAGAGGCAGGGGCTGCATGATGTTTAAGCGGGAATAGACGGACATTTTTGGACAAGGCCGGAATCCTATAGTATGCCCGTAAGATGCGCTTACTTGGCATTCGCCCGGTCGGCGCGCTGAGGTTTCTTGAGTGAAGATGGGTTGGGTAAGATGCAACACGCCGACATGGAAAGCCGTCCGACATCATGGGCTGTCTGGAGACGGCTCTCGCTCGCTGTCGTTTTAGCCGTTTCTGTTTCCGCTTGCGAGACCGCGGGCGATATCGCCTCCGCCGCCAACCCGCTGAACTGGTTCGACGACGACGAGGAAGTGGAATCGACAGAGCCGAAACCCGTACCCGGCTCTTCCGACGCCTTTCCCTCGGTCGGAAGCGTCCCGCAGAAGCCGCCGCCGCCCTCTATCCTGGAGGAACAGGCGGCGCTGCAGAACCAGTTGGTCGCGGACAAGGCGAACGCTCAATATACAGACCAGCAGATCCGCCGGACACAGGGTGCAGCCGCCGCCACTGCCGCGGCCGCCGCGCCGCAACCGGCCCAGCCCGCGCGCGCCGTGCCGCAGCCCGCGCGTGTGCAGCCCGCGCCCGCGCCGCAACCCACCGTGGCCCGCGCCGCGCCGCAACCGGCGCCTGCGCCCGCCG
>JANQIT010000302.1 GCA_028282025.1 Hwanghaeella sp.
CGCTGAACAAAGGCGTCGTTGCGCTTGCCGGCGATGCACAGGACGTACTGGGCCAACTGCAATCCGCGGCGCAGGAACAACAGCCCCCGACACGGCCGCCGATGAAAACCGCCGTACCCCGGCCGACGCCGCCAACCCCCACTGGAGAGGCCGCGGAATGAGGCCGCTCGACCAGGTGATCGCCGCCCATCCGGTGCCGACATGGCGTCCGTTGGCCTATGGGATCATGGCTTTGCTGGTGCTGCTGGCGGTCTGGGCGTCACAAGCCGAACTGGATACGGTGGCTGTGGCGATGGGCGAGGTGAAGCCGCAAGGTGAGACCAAGATCGTACAGCATCTCGAAGGTGGAATCGTTCAGGAAATTCTGGTGCGCGAAGGCGATCAGGTGGTCAAAGGCCAGCCGCTTATCCAATTGGATGTCGACGCCTCGGCCACCAACCGTGAAGAACTGCTGGTCCGGCTGGACGGTCTGCAATTGAAGCGGTTGCGGTTGCAGGCGGAAAGCCGGAATGAGACACCCGATTTCCCCGCCGAGCTGGCCACCCGCAGTGCGCGCCTGGCCGATGCTGAGATGCAAGCCTATCTCAGCCGACTGCAAAACCGCGACTCCGAGCTTACGGTCCTGGAGCGGCAGGAACAGCAAAAGCGTCTAGAAATCAACGAGTTGAACGTGCGCCGCCGGGCCATCGCAAACGACCTGCGGCTGGCCCAGGAACGGTACGATACGTCACAGCCGCTGCTCGACCGGAAGCTGATCACGCGTATGGAATTGCTGGACCTGGAGCGTGAGGTCGAGCGGATGCGTGGCGAACTCGATTCGGTGGAAGCAACCTTGCCGCGGGCCCGCGCAGCGCTGGCCGAGTTTGAGGAGCGCAAGGCGAATGTTCTGAAGAATTTCCAGGCCGAGGCGTCCAACATGCTGGGCGATACCGAACTGGAAATCGCCCGAACCGAGAAACTGGTGCAACGGGCGGATCAGGAAGCCGGGCGTCTGGCCATTGCCAGTCCTACGGACGGTATCATCAATGTGCTGCATATCAATACAATCGGCGGCGTGGTTCGGCCGGGAGAGCCGATCCTGGAGATCGTTCCGGTGCAGGACAAACTGATTGTCGAAGCCCGGGTCGATCCGTTGGATATCGGCTACATCCATACCGGCATGCCGGTTACGGTGAAAATGACCACGTATGATTTCATCCGCTATGGCAGCCTGCCCGGCACCGTGCTGACCGTGGGCGCCGATATCGATCTTGACGAAGCGACGGGTCTTCAGTTTTTTCCGATTATCGTGGAAACAGAGAGCAGTACGCTTGAAACGGCGGACGCCAGCTATGCGTTGTTCCCTGGTATGCAGGCCCAGGTCGACCTGCATTTAGGAACGAAGACGGTCTGGGATTTCCTTCTTCAACCTGTCTTGAAGATGCGCCTGGAAGCATTCCGGGAGCGCTGAATCCACCGACCGAGGTAATGTCAATGGGGGCGGACCTGGGGGGCTAAAGATCGGCCTTCGGCAGTGTGATCGTCACCGTCGTTCCTTCGCTCATCACGCTCACTATGGAAAGTTCTCCATCCATCAGATCGATCAGCGAACGGGTGATCGTCAGGCCCAGGCCGGTTCCCTTTGGGGCGGTGATGGTAGGATCGTCTACGGTCACGAACGGTTTGCCGATTTCATTAAGCATCGACTTCGGAATTCCAATCCCCTGGTCGACCACGGCGATGGAGATCATTCCCCCGGCTTCCGTCACGTTGACCGTAACGGGACGATCCGGGTGGGAGAACTTCACGGCGTTCGACAGCAGATTGAGCAGGCATTGATGCAAGCGCCGGCTGTCGGCCATCAGCGGGGCGGTTGTGTCCCCGCCGATGCTGAGCGTGATGTTCTTCTGTTTCGCCATGGGTTGGATGAAGTTGAAGCCGGACTCGATCGCGCGAATGGTATCGACCGGTTCCAGTTCCACCGGCATTGCCTGGCTCTCGATTCTTGAAAGATCCAAGACGTCGTTGATCAGTTCGAGGAGGTGGGCGCCGCTTTGATGAATGTCTTCCGCATATTCGACGATCTTGTCCGGGGTTGCGCCTTGTTCCGCTGTATTTCGAATGATGTCGGAAAAACCCAGAATGGCGTTTAGCGGCGTGCGGAGTTCATGGCTCATATGCGCCAGGAAACGGGCCTTCGCACTATCGGCCTGTTCCGCGCTGCGCAAAGCATCTCTCAACGTCCTTTCCGCTTCTTTCTTTTGGGTTATTTCCCGAACGGTTCCCTCGTAATAGAGCGGCGCGCCGTTTTCATCCCGCACGACATAGGCGTTTTCCGAGACCCAGATCTTCTTGCGCGTCTTATGCGTATAGATTTCGGATTCGAAGTTCTCGATGGCGCCATGTTCAGCCAGCAATCGTTGGAACTCATTGCGTCTTCCGGGATCTACGTACCATTCCCGGCCGATATCCGTGATGGCGTCCAATTGTTCCTGCTCGGTTTCATAGCCGTTCAAACGAACCAGGGCGAGGTTGGCCATAAGCTGCCGTCCGTCCAGTGACGTCCGGTATATCCCTTCCTGGGCGTGGTCCAGAAAGCGCCGGTAATCCCCCTGCGCCTCCGCCAGTTTCCCCTGCGTTTCCACGAATTCCGTGACATCGATCAGCGATCCGACATATCGGTCGACCGTACCGTCGGGCTTGCGGACTGCGGTGCCGTGCTCGCTGAGCCACAGGGTGCTGCCGTCATGCCTTCTCGCCTGGAAAAGGAAGCCTTTAACCGCGCCGGTTTCCTCGATCCTGTTGCGGAACGTCAGCAAATCCTTGGGATTGACGTAAAAATCCTCGGCGCGGAGGCCGGTTTTGGCGAATGCCTCTCTATCCTCGAAACCCAACATTTCGACGAGCGGCTGATTGATGAAACGGTACAGGCCATCGGCACCGTTCACATAGAGGCCGATTCCCGCATAGTCGATCATCCGCTGAATGGATTCGTCGCCGTAGCCGAGGATGTGCAGATCGGCTGTCGTGTCGTCCGGTTTTGCCATCAGGCGATGTCCTCAGAGATTGTGACCCTCACGCCGCCACCCGGCGGCCTCCAGCATGGCGTGCAGCAGAACATTACATCCCGCTTCCAGGTCTTCCGGCGTCGCATTCTCGATTTCATTGTGGCTGACGCCGCCTTCGCAGGGTGTGAAAATCATCGCGGTCGGCACGCGCCGGGAGACGTAAACGGCGTCGTGGCCCGCCCCGGAGACGATCTTCTGGGATGGCAGGCCGTGTATTTCCGCCCCCTGACCGACCAGAGCGACAAGCTTTTCGTCGAAAGGCGTCGGCGGGAAGTACCAGAAGTCCTTGACGTCGATTGTAAGGCTGGCTTCCTCGGCAAGCGTTTCGCAGAAGGTCTTCAAGTCCCGGTCCATCGCCGTCAGGGTTTCATCGTCCGGGTGCCGCAGGTCGGTGGTCAGGAAGACCCTGCCCGGAATAACGTTCCGGGAGTTCGGCATCGACTCGATATAGCCGACGGTCGCGCATGCGCCGGGCTGGAAGGCGTGCCCGATCTCGTTCACGCGCTGGATGATCTTCGCAGCGCCGACAAGCGCGTCCTTGCGAACCGCCATAGGCGTGGGGCCCGCATGGCTTTCCATGCCGGTGACCGTGATTTCGTGCCAGCGCTGTCCCTGCGCGTGGGTTACGACGCCTATAGGCAGTTCGGCGGCTTCCAGAATCGGGCCCTGCTCGATATGCGCTTCGAAATAGGCGCTCATTTCGTGACCTGTCGGGTCAAGGTCGCCGGCATAACCGATCCGCTCCAATTCATCGCCCAGCCGCTTGCCGTCGGTATCACGCTTGTCGAGGATTTCGTCCAGCGTGAAGGCTTGACCGAAGACCCCGGACCCCATCATGGCCGGCGAAAAACGGCTACCTTCCTCGTTGGTCCAGACCGCGACTTCGATGGGGGCGTCCGTCGTGATATTCTGTTCGTTCAGGCTGCGCACGACTTCGAGACCGGCCAAGACGCCATAGACGCCGTCGAACTTGCCGCCCGTGGGCTGGCTGTCCAGGTGGCTGCCCGTGACGACGGGTTTCGCCGCCGGATCGCGTCCGTCGCGCCGGGCGAAGATATTGCCGACCTTATCGACCCGGACCGTCATACCCTCGTTCCGGCACCATTCGACGAAAGTGTCGCGCCCCGCCTTGTCGATATCCGTCAGGGTCAGTCTGCACACGCCGCCCTTTGGGGTCGCGCCGTGCTGGGCCATATCCATCAGGGACCGCCACAACCGTTCGCCGTCAATTTTCGGGGCTGACATTGACCCATCCTCCGTGCTGCTTTTGTCTTTACCGGAGGGCCGAATATAAAGATTTGCCCGGACCGGCAAAGGCCAAACCGGGGCACAAGAAGGAACAGCAATTATGAAGGTCATCGAAACAAACGACTTGCCGGCGCTGACCGACGCCGATGGTGCGGACATCGTGACATCCGTGGAAAAGACGGTTGGAACGGAAACGAGCGGCGACGCCATCGCCGCCTTCCGTGCGGCTTTGGGGCAGGCTTTTGCGGATTTGGCGGCCCAGGGCGCGAGACCCCCGGAACTGTATCAGATGACCATGGCCGTGCCCGACTTGGAGCAATTCCGCGCCGACCTGACCGATTATGATCTGGCGTTCCGTGAAGTGCTGGCCGGTAACTTTCCCGAGATCTACGTCACACAAGACACCTCGGCGTCCGGACCGAGAATTGCATTGTCGGCCAAACTGGATCCTCCGGACCCGACAGCGTCGGTTCACCGGGGCTATACGCAGACCGAGCTGGACTTTCAGTATAGCCCGCGGCAGCAGACCGAGAATCCTGAGCGCTATTTCGAACACTGGCGCGTCGCGGGGCCGGCCTATCAGAAACGGCGGGCGGCGGAGATCCGGTTCGGAGAGACGGCAGGGCAGAGCATCGATCTTTTTCTGCCGGACGCGGCGGTAAGGCCGCCGCTGCATCTCTTCATTCATGGTGGATACTGGCAGGCGCTGGACAAGCGGAACCATGCGCATATGGCCGACGCCCTGCTCAAGGCGGGCATTGCGGTCGGTATGGTCAATTACGATCTGATGCCCGACACGGACCTTGCCGAAATTCTGCGCCAGTGCCGGGCGGCCGTGGTGAAATCCTATCGCTTGGCGGAAACCTATGGATACGATTCCGGGCGGTTGACGGTATCCGGGCACAGCGCGGGCGGCCATCTGGCCGGTGCCCTGATCTGCACGGATTGGCCGGCGTTCGAGGCCGGACTTCCAGCGGACCTTATCAAGGCGGCGGCGGCGATCTCCGGGCTTTTCGATCTGGAACCCTTGTCGAAGACAGGCATGAACCGCGTGTTCCAGTTCAGCGCCGCGGATATTGCGGAACTTAGTCCCGTAAACATGCAGCCCGGGCCCCCCGTCCCGGTGCTGATTGCGGTGGGCCGCGAGGAGAGTGACGAGTTTTTCCGGCAATCCCTCTTGTTCGCATCCCATCTGCGCGGGCATGATTTTCGTGTCGATGTAATCGACTTGCCCGGCCACAACCACTTCTCAATCGTTGAATCGCTGACAGACCCGTCCGAGCCACTGACGGCGGCAATGGTCCGGATGATCCAGGCGCTCTGAATCGTACTCCTACTAAACTCTGAAACGACACGGGCTATTAAGGACGATTTAAGTGGCCGGAACGGCTGCAACGCGGCAAAGCACCGGCAGAAACCAAAATGTGTAGGAACAAATTCTGTATGAAACGCTGGGTTTCGCTTGCAAATACCCCCTGGAGTCTTAGGGTCATAAGATAGGAGAAGGTATTAGAGCGAACGGTGTCTTGTATGCTTGACTCTACGCCGATGCATCGGCGCATCGCCAAGGAAATCCAGACTCGGATCGAGGATGGAACTTACGGCGTTGGGGATCTGCTTCCGACGGAGATTGAGCTGGCCGAGGAACTGGGCGTCAGCCGCGGCACCGTGAGAGAAGCGCTTCGACATGTCACCGAGCTGGGGTTTGTCGAGCGCGTTCGAAAACGCGGGACAACCGTCCTCCGCAACCGGCCTTTGGTGCGGTATCAGCATTTCCTGCGCAGTATAGACGAGCTCATTCACTCTGCGTCGGACACCCGTTTGCAGATCAAGAGCATCCGGGAAATCGGTCCTGAGGATGCGATGGTGCCGCCGCATGTGGCGCGGCGCGTTGACGGTTGGTTGTGCATAGAGGGTTGCCGTACCGCGGCCAATTCCAACACGCCGATCAGTTGGACCCGGGTGTTCATCAACAACCGCTACGACAGTATTCGGCCCCATCTGGCGAATGCGAATTCGGCCGTGGTCTCGATCATCGAAAATGAATTTGGGATCACCGTTTCCGATGTCGACCAAACCATCAGTGCAATTCCAATAGAAGGGGACGCAGCGAAGGAGTTGGAAGTGCCGGACGGGACGGCGGGGCTGCGCGTGGAACGCGTGATGTCGGCCGAGGAAGGGATCGTGGAATATACGGTCAACATTCACCCCGGTTCGACCCAATCCTATTCGATGCGTTTCGAACGGAAGGCGCACGGCTAACGCGATCCTAGGCGTTCCGGCACGAACGCAACCGCCTCAAACAGCCGGGAAGGTCAGGTGCGGCGGTCCCTCTGGTGCGCTGCCGGCACGCTGGCTCAGTTATTCTGATTTTCCAGAATGAAGCCTGATTGGGGCGGTTGAGATGCCGTTTCCGAACCGCTGACGCCGGGCGTCTGCGTGGATGCGGCTGCCGGCGCGCCGATTGCCGGGATGTTCAGCCCAAGGCGGCCATCCGCGGACTGCTGAAGGAAATACCAGCTTCCACCCGCCACGACCCCTACCATGATGCCGAAAACCAGCACCAGGGTCGTCAGTATGGCGGTCGTCAGTCTGCGGGTACGCCCCAGGGCTTCCAATTCCGCCAGCGTGCGGTCCATCTTGGTCTGGATTTCGGTCTGGCCGGAATTCAGGTCCGATTGCAACCGCACGAGCGCGGCGGACAGATCAGCCCGCAGAGCGCCATGCGCCTGCTGAACGGATTTCGATTCCGCAGCGATAATCCGCAACGCGGCGCGAACCTGCGCCTCGACGGCGGATAGATGCGCTCGCAGCTCTTCGCGGGACAGATCAGTCATGAACTCTGCCTATTTCGTTACCTGCTGGGCCTTTATCCCGTACCCGCGCCACTTTGTCATACATCAGAACAGGCCGAAACCAAAGTAACAGTTTGTGGAACAAAGACGCCCTACCATCGGGAACAACGCCAAATAGATACACGAAAACGAAGTAATTTCAAATAAATCACAGTTCAGTCAAAATATTCACGGTAAGTTAGAAATTTTGAATACTCTTTTGGTGTTTAACGTATTTGTTTGTCAATTCCCGGCGTAAGGGATCCTCGTAGCGCTGTGATCGTTGTCCGGGAGGGAGAGGGTGGGGCGAGGACCAAGGCTTTACCCCACCGGAACATGTTTGATCTCCCGCAGCAGCTTCCGGTGCATGGCGCGGCGGAAATCTTCGTAATTGGTCGCCTTTTCGACGAACGATCCCGGACCGCCGATCACGTCGCGCCGGAAATAGATATCCAGCGTGCGGTCCTCCAGTAGAATGGCGAGGCCGTTGATGGTGATCCCCTTTACCGTTGCGCGGTCCCGGGCGTCGGGCATGTAGGGGCCGTTGTTGTTGCGGCCGTCGGCGGAGACATCGATGGTCCGCCGCGCGGCCTGATAGGGGGATCTGTTGAACAGGCCCGAGGCATAGTCCACCGCCGCCGACATCGATGTGGCGCCTTCCAGTGTCAGCCGGGGTAAGGCGGCGATCCGGTTGCCGACCGCTGCCGCGTTTTCGGGATCGATCCGGGTCCAGGGCAGGGCGTCGATCTGGCTGCCGTCATACGACCATTGAACGATTGCAAGGGCGATTGCGCCGAGCGGCCCTTGGCCGACCGCCTCGATGATCTCGGGCTGGTGGAAGGCGTCCCCGATTGCACCGATTTGCAGATTGTATTCGCGTGCATCGACGCTGTAGGAACAGTCAATGGCGAGAACAAGCTGCAGATCGACCAGTTCCACCGCGCGGCCCGTGCCGGGGACCGAGGCCAACAGGCCGCCGGCGCAGCCAGCGGCCAAAGCGTCCCGCAAGAACGTCCGTCGGGTCGGTTTTCGCATTCGGCGATTAGACGCGCATTTGCAACACCGTTCAACATTGGCCAGCCGAAACCGGAACAGACTTTCGTGAAGCGTCTTCCCAAGGTATTCAGCGACATGATCTACGCCATTCTCGTTGTGTTAGGTGCGTATGCACTCCTGGTTCTCGCACTGACCGTCTTTCAGCGCAATCTGATGTACCATCCGGACCGGACGGTGCCGACGCCGGCCAGCTACGGCGTGCCGGAAATGGCGCTGGAGAGGCTGGAAACGCCCGACGGCCACCCGCTGCTGGCGTGGTGGCGGGCCCCGGCGTCGCCGGACGCGCCCGTCCTGCTGTATCTGCACGGGAATGCCGGACATCTGGGCGACCGCGCGGACAAGGTCCGGCCCTATCTCGACAGGGGATACGGCGTCCTTCTGGTGACCTACCGTTACAATGCGGGGGCAGGCGGTAAGCCCAGCGAGGAAGGGTTGACGACGGACGCGCGCACCGCGTTCGAAGCGCTGAAATCCCGCGGCGTCGATCCGTCGCGGATTGTGCTGTATGGAGAGTCCCTGGGAACCGGACTGGTGGTGCGGCTTGCCGGCGAAGACCGGTTCGGCGCGCTCGTCCTGGAGGCCCCTTATTCTTCCATCGCGGACGTGGCGGCTTCGATCTACTGGTATGTGCCGGTACGCTGGCTGTTGAAGGATCGCTTCGATTCCACCGCCCGGATTGCGGCGGTCAACGCGCCGCTGCTGATCGTTCATGGCGGCCTGGACACTGTGATAGAACCGCGTTTCGCAAAGAAGCTGTTCGAGGCCGCCGCCGATCCCAAGCAATTCATCATGATCGACGAGGCGCACCATACCAATCTTTACGATTTCGGCATGGGCCCGCGTGTGATCGATTTCATTGAGGCGTCCGTGCGGTGAATGCTTCCAGGGCGTCCGGCGTGTCGATGTCGGTCAGCACCCCGGCTTCCGTTTCGACTTCGCAGACCAGGTCCTCATAGGCCCCGATCAGCCGGCGCGCGCCGATATCGCCCTCCAGGTCGGCCATGTCGATGGCGAACCGTTTGGCGAAAAGGACCGGATTGCCGCGCTTGCCCCGGTGCACCGGCATGCAGATGGCCCGGCCTTCGGTCGGGTTGAACGCGGCGATCAGCCGGTCGATATCTGCGGCGTCCACGGTCGGC
>JANQIT010000327.1 GCA_028282025.1 Hwanghaeella sp.
GTTGGACGGCCGTGCGGTGAAATCGCCTTTGGGCGCCGAACTGGCGGTACCGGGCGCCACGCTTGCCGAGGCTATCGCCCGAGAATGGCGGGCCCAGGACGCGCGGATCGAACCGGGGACCATGCCGTTGACCCAGTTGGCTTTCACGGCGATCGATCGGATCGGCCGCGAACGCCGGGCGATTGTCGCCGGCGTCGCGAAATACGGCGAAACGGATTTGATCTGTTATCGCGCCTCGGCGCCCGAGGACCTGGTCGCGCGCCAGGCGGCGGCTTGGGACCCGTTGCTTGATTGGGCGGCGGAGACTCTGAACGCCCGCCTCAATGTAACCGCCGGCGTTCTGCCGGTCGATCAGCCCGAAGCGGCCCTGGCGGCCCTGCGGGGTGCCGCCGACAATCTGGACGACTGGCGCTTGACGGCCCTGGTTGCGGTGACCCAGGCGGCGGGATCGCTGGTCATCGGCCTAGCGCTGGTGTCCGGTTTCCTGGATGCGCCGAGGGCCGTGCAAGCGTCACAGCTGGACGACGCTTATCAGGGTGAGAAATGGGGCGAGGACAATGAAGCCCGCGCCCGCCTGACGGCCTTGGAAAGGGAAATTTCCGAAGCCGAAACCTTCTTGAACCTGTTGACGTAACGTCAACTTTTCGGCCGGTAAATGCCTTGGTCCTGACGGGGGGCAAGGGTATGCTGTCGCCCGCCATAAGGGGGTTGTGGCAAAGAAAGCGAGGTTTCGACGATGCATGACATCATCCGGCAGTTGGAGGAAAAGCGCGACGCGGCCCGCCTGGGCGGCGGACAGAAACGCATCGACGCGCAGCACGGCAAAGGCAAGCTGACCGCGCGCGAACGCATCGAAACTCTGTTGGATGAAGGATCCTTCGAAGAATGGGATATGTTCGTCGAACATCGCTGCTCCGACTTCGGCATGGCTGATCAGACCGTGCCGAGCGACGGCGTGGTCACCGGCCATGGCACCATCAACGGTCGCCTGGTCTTCATTTTCAGTCAGGATTTCACTGTCTTCGGCGGGTCGCTGTCCGAGGCCCATGCGGAAAAGATCTGCAAGATCATGGACCAAGCCATGAAGGTCGGTGCACCGGTCATCGGCTTGAACGATTCCGGCGGCGCCCGCATCCAGGAAGGCGTCGCATCGCTCGCCGGCTATGCCGACGTATTCCACAGGAATGTCATGGCCTCCGGTGTGGTGCCGCAAATTTCAATGATCATGGGGCCTTGCGCCGGCGGCGCGGTCTATTCCCCGGCGATGACCGATTTCATCTTCATGGTTAAGGACAGTTCCTACATGTTCGTTACCGGTCCGGACGTGGTCAAGACCGTGACCCATGAAGAGGTTACCCAGGAAGAACTGGGCGGCGCGACGACCCATACGTCGAAATCGGGCGTCGCCGACAAGGCGTTTACCGACGACCTTCAGGCGCTGCTCTACCTGCGCCGGTTCATCGACTTCCTGCCGGCCAACAACAAGGAGAAGCCGCCGACCCGACCGACGCCGGATCCCCATGACCGGGTGGAAATGTCCCTCGACAGCCTGGTGCCGGACAATCCGAACAAGCCCTATGACATGAAGGAGTTGATCTTAAAGGTCGTGGATGAAGGCGATTTTTTTGAAATGCAGCCCGACTACGCCGCCAACATCGTCGTTGGATTCGCCCGCATGGAAGGCGCCACCGTCGGCATCGTCGCCAATCAGCCGATGGTCCTGGCCGGCTGCCTGGACATCGCTTCCAGCATCAAGGCCGGCCGTTTCGTCCGGTTCTGCGATGCTTTCAACATTCCCATCGTCACCTTTGTCGACGTCCCGGGCTTCCTGCCGGGCACGGCACAGGAATACGGCGGTATCATCAAGCACGGGGCCAAGCTGCTTTACGCCTATGCCGAGGCGACGGTGCCCAAGGTCACGGTGATCACCCGCAAGGCCTATGGCGGGGCCTATGTCGTCATGGCATCGAAGCACCTGCGCGGCGACGTCAACTTGGCCTGGCCGGCGGCGGAGATCGCGGTCATGGGATCGAAGGGCGCGGTCGAAATCATTTTCCGCCAGGACATCGGTGACGAGGAAAAGATCGCCAAGCGGACCGCGGAGTATCAGGAACGCTTCGCCAACCCGTTTATCGCCGGGCATCGCGGCTTCATCGACGACGTGATCATGCCGCACAATACACGGGCGCGCATTTGCCGCTCGCTCAGGATGCTGAAAAACAAACAACTGGAAAACCCCTGGAAGAAGCACGACAACATCCCGCTTTGACCCTGGTCGCGGTATGATCTCCGCAACCCGGGGATCGATCCGTTGACTGACGCAACCTCTTCCGATTCGCATCCGCCATCATCCGACCCGCACCCGCGTCCGGCCAGAACGCGCGGCCCCGTGCTGGCCGTCGTCGCGGCCGTCGCGGTGCTTGCGGCCGCTCTGGTTTTGGTCTGGGCCAACCGCCTTCCCCTTGCCGAGGCCACGGTGCGCGACCGCCTGGCGGCTCTGGGGTTAATCGACACCCGATTCACCCTGGAAAGCCTGACGCCATGGCGGGCAACGGTGCGCGATGTCTCCCTGGACGCGCGGGGCACGGCCGGCTTGTCCAAGGCCGTCATCGACTTTTCTTGGCCGGGCTTCGCCCTGCCCGAGGTCACCGGCCTTCAGCTT
>JANQIT010000030.1 GCA_028282025.1 Hwanghaeella sp.
CGGCGGCGGCGCGCTGGGCCTTGCCGGGCGCTGCAACGGAGGGTTCCGGAGGAATATCCAATTGCTCCGCGAACGCCATCAGCAGCGGTTCATCCGACAACAGATAGTCCAGCACGCCCGTCAGAAACCCTGTATCCTCAACCCGCTGCCGTATCTCCGCCGGCCCGACCCCGGTCACCGCGAGGAAACGGCCGATCCGTTCGGGATCCTGAGCTAAAAACACCAATACCTGCCGGGCCAATTCCAGCGCTTCCTGTTCACTTACTTTCACTGTCGCCTCCGTCGCCCGACCGAAAATTTGCCAGGTGCGTTATGTCCGCTAGACTGCCCCGAATTCAACAGAAACTTAGCGTGACGCATGGGTTGGGATCCGGTTCAGTATTTCAAGTTCGCGGGACACCGGCTTCGCCCGGCGCTAGATCTTTTGGCCCGGATACCGGATATGACGCCAGACCATATCGTCGATCTGGGCTGCGGGCCGGGTAACGTCACCCGGTTCCTCCAAGAGCGTTGGCCGGAAGCGGATATCCTCGGCATAGATTCCTCACCGGAAATGCTGGAGGAGGGCCGGGCGGCGATACCGGCGGCGCGTTTTCAGACCGGCGACATCGCCACCTGGAAGGCGGACCGCCCGGCCGACTTGATCTATTCCAACGCTGCCCTGCATTGGCTGCCCGACCATCGCACACTGTTTCCGCATCTGCTTTCTCAACTGCGTCCCGGCGGGATTCTGGCCGTGCAAATGCCGCGGAACTTCGGCCGCCCGTCCCATATCAGCGTCGAGCAAGCCGCGCGCGACGGTGCGTGGGCTGACCGGCTGCGCCCAATGCTGAAGCCCGCCCCCACACATGAGCCCGGTTTATACTACGATCTGCTCAGCGGCGGCGCGGCCGGCCTGGACATATGGGAAAGCGACTATATCCAGGCCCTGGAAGGCGATAATCCCGTCGCAGAGTGGACCAAGGGAACCTGGCTGCGGCCGTTCCTGGCGGCGCTGGACGAGCCGGAGAGATCCGGCTTCGAACGCGCCTATAGGGACAGGGTGGCCGCCGCCTATCCGAAACAGCGGGACGGCAAAACCCTGCTGCCATTCCTGCGGCTGTTCATCGTCGCCGAACGGGCGGGCGGCTGACGCGATGCTTCCCCCCATTCCGGTTCACGATATCGGCGCACAGTGCCTCTCCGTTCTGGCGGAGCGCGAACCCGACAGGCTGATGGCGATCTTACGTGCAGGCCAGCGCCAATTGGGACGCATTCCACTGGCGGTCATGGATCGACGTTCGCGCGATTGGGCGCAACGCGGCCGGAATCCGTATTTCGAGCAAGTAGACAGGCTGTCGAAATACAGCCCGCGCGGCATCTGGTTCATGAATTTCTGTTATGAGTGGGGTTGCACGACCGGCGCCGCCAGCCCCGACGGAGCCCGCGCACCCATCGTCCGGCGGACGCTGGACTGGCCGTTTCACGAGATCGGCAGGAACGTCATAGTGGTCAAAGCGGAAACGCGCTGCGGACCGGTCAAATACGCCACATGGCCCGGTTTCCTGGGCGTGATCAGCGGCATCGCCCCTCAACGTTTCGCCGTCATGATCAACCAGGCCCCGCTTGCCCGGCGCACCGGCATCCTGCCCATCGATTGGGCCGTGGCGCGATGGACGACCGGCCGCAGTCAGGCCTTGCCCCCCGCCCATCTGCTGCGCCAGACGTTCGAGACCTGCACATCCTTCGAGGACGCCGTCCGCCATCTTGCCGAAACCCCCGTCGCCCTGCCGGTGATCTTCACCCTCGCGGGGACGGAACCGGGACAGGTAGCGACCATAGAACATACCGGGTCGGCCGCGCATATCGACCGCGAAAGCGGTCTGGCCGCCAATCACTGGCGTTTGGTCGGTGGGCCGGCGCGCGCCCGGGGACGGGAAAGCGCCGAACGCGCCCAATGCATGACCCTGGAGATGTCCCGGACCACGGAGCCTTTCGACTGGCTGAAACCGCCGATCCTGAACAAGGATACCCGGCTTGCCTTGGAAGCGGATATGGAGACCGGCGATTTACGGCTGGTCGGATATGAGAAAGAAGGACCCGCGACCGCAATCACCGAATGCTGAGATTTACTTGTTGAGATAGACGGCGAGCCATCTTACGTAAGAATGTGAGGAAACCGTTTACGGTTTGTGGGCTTTGAGCGTATCGCGTCGCCCCTGTTCCAGCGGACGAGTCGGCGCATATAGGGGCTGGGACTGTGATATCGAGAATTCAATCGACCAGACGACAGGTGGCGGCGGCGCTTGCCGCATCTTTTGCTCTGGTAAGCGTCATCGGACAGGCCGGTGCCGCCGACCCGATCAAGATCGGCGAAGTCAACAGCTATACACGGCTGCCCGCTTTCACCCTTCCCTACCGGAACGGTTGGGAACTGGCGGTCGCGGAAGTCAATGCGGCCGGCGGCGTACTCGGCCGGCAGATCGAGGTGATCTCCCGCGATGACGCCGGTAAACCCGGAGACGCGGTGAAAATCGCCGAAGAGATGGTGACGCGCGACGGCGTCGATCTTCTGGCCGGCACGTTCTTTTCCCATATCGGCCTTGCCGTCGCGGACTTTGCCAAACGCCGCAAGGTTCTGTTCGTCGCCGCCGAACCGCTGAGCGACGCGTTGGTGTGGAGTAAGGGGAACCGGTATACGTTCAGGCTTCGGCCCAGCACCCACATGCAGGCGTCCATGCTTGCGGAGGAAGCGGCGAAACTGCCCGCGAAGACCTGGGCGACGATTGCCCCCAACTATAAGTATGGACAAGATGCAGTCTCCGCTTTCCAAAGATTGCTGAAAGAGCGCCGGCCGGATGTGAAGTTCGTCAAGGCGCAGTGGCCGAAACTGTTCGCCATAGATGCCGGCGCGGAAGCGGAGGCGCTGGCCGCCGCCCAACCCGACGCCATCTACAACGTCACTTTCGGAAGTGACCTTGCCAAATTCGTTCGCGAAGGATCCGTGCGCGGCCTGTTCAAGGACCGGACCGTGGTCAGCCTGTTGACCGGAGAGCCCGAATATCTGGAACCGCTCAAGGACGAAACCCCGGAAGGGTGGATTGTCACCGGCTACCCCTGGTACGCCATCGACACACCGGCCCATAACGCCTTCGTCGCCGCATACACGGCCAAATTCGACGAGAATCCGAAGGTGGGATCGATTGTCGGATACAATACCTTCAAGGCAATCGCCGCAATCATCGCCAAGGCGGGATCCACGGACACCGAAGCCATGGTCGACGCGGCCAAAGGCATCGTGGTCGATACGCCGCTCGGCGAAATAACCTTCCGGGCCAGCGACCATCAGTCGACCATGGGGGCGTTCGTCGGCCGTACGACGGTCGAAAACGGCGAAGGCCGGATGGTGAATTGGCGTTATGCCGATGGCGCGGATCATCTGCCCGGCGAAGAAGAAGTGCAGCATCTTCGTCCCGACGAATAGGGACCGGGCCGTGCGCCCTTCACAGGCGTAATCCTTAGAATGCTTATCGGGCAACTTGTGACCGGTCTTGCCGGGGCGTCGATTCTCTTTTTCATCGCCGCCGGCCTTTCCCTGATCTTTGGGGTAACACGGATCGTGAATTTCGCGCACGGTTCGCTGTATATGCTCGGGGCTTACATTGCGGTCAGTTTCAGCGGACCGCCGTTCGACCTCGGATTCTGGATTGCCGTCCCGGTCGCCGCGATACTTGTCGGCTGTATCGGCGCGGTTATCGAGCTGACCTGTCTGAAACCCGTCTACCGCGCACCGGCTTTGTTCCAACTGCTCGCGACCTTCGGCGTCTTGCTGATCATTCAGGATCTAAGCCTGATGGTCTGGGGGCCCGAAGACCGGTTGGGCCCGCGTGCTCCGGGCCTGGAAGGGGCCGTGGAGATCCTCGGCGCAACGGTTCCCGCCTACGATTTCTTCCTGATCGCCGCCGGTCCTGTCGTGCTCGGTCTGCTCTGGCTGATTCTGCACCGCACACGATGGGGCGTACTGGTCCGGGCCGCGACCGAGGATCGGGAGATGGCGGCGGCCCTAGGGATCGATCAGCGCCTTCTCTTCACCGGCATTTTCATCCTGGGCGCCGGACTGGCCGGGCTCGGCGGTGCTTTGCAACTACCCAAGGGTGGGGCCGACCTGCTGATGGATTTGACCGTAATCGCGCCCGCCTTCGTCGTCGTGGTGCTGGGCGGTATGGGCAGCCTTGTCGGCGCGTACGTGGCTTCCATCGTGATCGGGCTGGCCAATGCGTTCGGCGTCATCCTGCTGCCGCAAGCCACACTGGTTCTGATGTTCGTGGTGATGGCGCTGGTCTTGGCGGTCCGCCCACACGGCCTGTTCGGAAAGCCTGAAACGGAAGAACACAACGAGGGCCCCGCCCACGCCTACCGTCCCTGGTCCCGGCCCGTTCGGGCGGTCTGGTTCGCCGTCCTGGCCGCGGCGCTTGCGATCCCGGCGGTCGGCGGCGATTTCGCGGTGGTGCTCGCCACCGACGCCGTCATCGCGATACTGTTTGCCGCCAGCCTGCACTTCCTGATCGGCCCCGGCGGCATCGTCTCCTTCGGCCATGCCGCCTTCTTCGCGGTCGGCGCCTATGCCGCGGCCCTGATTGCGCCAGGACTGCCTGTGGGCGGCATGGAACTGGCGCTGGCCGCCGCGCCCGTCGCGGCGGGTCTGGCCGCTTTGATCGTCGGTTGGCTGATCGTCCGGCTCAACGGCATCTACTTCGCCATGCTGACCCTTGCCGTCGCGCAGATCGTCTGGTCGGCGGCCGTACAATGGTCGGCGGTGACGGGGGGAGATGACGGTCTGCTCGGGCTCTGGCCGTCGGCATGGGCCGACGATCGGACGGTCTACTACTATCTGGTCCTGGCGTTGAGTTTGACGACCCTGCTGCTGCTGCATCGCGCGGTGCACGCCCCGTTCGGATTCATCCTGCGGGCGGGCCGCGACGCAACGCTGCGCGCAGAGGCGCTGGGCATCGATACACGGCGTCAACGCTGGTTGGCCTTCACCCTGGCCGGGGCGGCGGCGGGCCTCGCCGGGGCGCTATACGTATTCGCGAAAGGCAGCATCTTCCCCGACGAAGCGGCAATCGCCCGGTCCGTCGATGGGCTGGTGATGGTGCTGATGGGCGGGCTCGGCAGTCTCGGCGGACCGATCCTTGGGGGCGGCCTGTTCACCTTATTGCACGACCAGTTGGCCAGGCTGGAGCATTGGCGTCTCATGCTGGGCGCCGCCATCATCGCAATCTCAATCCTGGCCCCGGGCGGATTGGCCGGCCTCTCCGTCTTGTGGAGCGGGCGGCGATGACGTTGCTGAGCGTGCAGGGACTTTCCAAGAATTACGGCGTCCTGCAGGCGGCGGACGCGGTCGGCTTCGAGCTTGCGGATCGGGAAGCCCTTGCGATCATCGGACCCAACGGTGCGGGCAAGTCGACCTGCTTCAACATGATCGGCGGCCAGATCCAACCCGACGCCGGAACTGTGCAATTCAACGGACGCGACATTACCGGGCTGCCGGCACGCAACCTGTTCCGCGCCGGCATCGGCCGCACGTTTCAGATCGCGTCCGTCTTCAGGTCGATGACGGTCGGGGAAGCCGTCCAAACGGCCATGATGTCCCGAGACCGGGTGTCTTTATCCATCTTCCGGCCCGCCCGGTCCTACGCCCTGGACCAAGCGCACGCGCTTCTGAACGATGTCGGCTTGATGTCCCTGGCGGACATTCCCTGCCAGCAGCTTGCCTATGGCGACCTAAAGCGCGTGGAGCTGGCGCTGGCCCTGGTGAACCGCCCCGCCCTGCTACTGATGGACGAACCGACCGCCGGCATGGCGGCCGGCGAGCGGTTGGCAATGATGGCGCTGGTCCGCGAGACGGCCCGCAACCGGGGTATCGGCATTCTGTTCACCGAACATGATATGGACGTCGTTTTCGGCCATGCGGACCGGATCGTGGTCATGAACCGCGGGAAGGTCATCGCCATGGATACGCCGGACCGGATCAGGGCGGACAAAACGGTTCAGGCGATCTATCTGGGCGAGGAAACATGACGGCCGGCCTCTCTCTGAACGCGGTTTCCGCCGCCTACGGCGCGGCGCTGGCGATAGAGAACGTTTCGCTATCCGTTGGGGCCGGAGAAGTCGTCGCCCTGCTGGGGCGGAACGGCGCCGGTAAATCCTCCACCTTGAAAGCCGCGATGGGGATCATTTCACGACGGGGCGGCGCTATCGAACTGAACGGCGTTGACATCTCATCCTGGCCGGTCCATCGGATCGCCCGTCAGGGTCTGGGCTACGTGCCGGAGGAACGCCGGATCTTCACCGGCCTGACGGTTCGGGAGAACCTGGAATGCGGCCGGCGCACCGGGCAGTCCGGCCTGTGGGACGAGGAAAGTGTCTTCAGCCTCTTCCCCAACCTTTCCGAGGCCCGCGACCGGCCCGGCGGCCAGTTGAGCGGCGGCGAACAGCAGATGCTGACCGTCGCGCGCACCCTGATGGGCGAACCGTCGGTATTGCTGCTGGACGAACCGTCGGAAGGTTTGGCGCCGGTTATCGTGGACGGCATGGCCGACGCGGTGCGCCAGATCAGGGATGCAGGCGTCGGCATCTTAATGTGCGAGCAAAACCTCTCCTTCACGCGCAAGGTCGCGGACCGCGCGGTCATTATTGAAAGTGGCTCACTACAGTATGAAGGCACGATTGCCGCGCTGGACCTGGACGAAAGCACGCGAAAGCGCTACCTCGCTGTGTAATCAAGAACGAAGAGGCTGGCTGCCTCTATGGACGGGAGATCATGGATATGCAATTGCGCGACCCATCCCTTTTGCGGACCCAAGCCTATGTGAACGGCGCCTGGATCGACGCCGCCAACGGCGCGACCTACCCGATCAAAAATCCGGCGACCGGCGAAAAACTGGCCGACGTCGCCCGCTGTTCAACTCCTGAGACAAAGACCGCCATCGACGCCGCGGCGGCGGCGCAAGTCGCCTGGTCGAAACGGACCGGCAAGGAACGGGCGCAGGTGATGCGCAAATGGGCGGACCTGATGACGGAGAACGCAGACGATCTCGCCCAGATCATGACCCTGGAGCAGGGCAAGCCGCTGGGCGAGGCGAAGGGAGAGGTCGTCTATGCCGCCTCCTTCCTGGAATGGTTCGGCGAGGAAGCCAAACGCACCTATGGCGACACCATTCCGCAGCACCGCGCGGACAACCGTATTCTGGTGATCAAGCAACCCATCGGCGTTACCGCGGGGATCACGCCCTGGAATTTCCCATCGGCCATGATCACGCGCAAGGCCGCCCCGGCCATCGCCGCCGGTTGCGCCATGGTGGTGAAGCCCGCGGAAGCGACCCCTCTCTCGGCGCTGGCCCTGGCCGAGCTTGCCGAACGTGCGGGCATTCCGGCGGGCATCCTGTCCATCGTGACCGGCGACCGGGACGATGCGCCCGCCATCGGCGGCGAGTTGACCGGCAGTTCGACCGTTCGCAAGATCGGTTTCACCGGATCGACCGCCGTCGGCAAGAAACTGATGGAGCAAGCCGCCGGCACCGTGAAGAAGGTCAGCCTGGAACTGGGCGGCAACGCGCCGTTCATCGTGTTCGACGACGCAGATGTCGATGCCGCGATTGAAGGCACCATCATCTCGAAGTACCGGAACGCAGGTCAGACCTGCGTCTGCGCCAACCGGATTTTCGTTCAAGACGGGATCTACGACCGTTATGTCGATAAACTCAGCGCCGCTGTTTCCGGCCTGAAGGTCGGCAACGGCATGGATGATGGTATTTCTATCGGCCCGCTGATCAACGACAAGGCGATTGAAAAGGTCGACCGTCTGGTCACCGCCGCGAAGGGACAGGGGGCGACGGCGGTTCTCGGCGGCGACCCGTCCGGCCTGGGCGGTACTTTCTACACACCGTCGATCCTGACCGGCGTCGACGCGGATATGGAAATCGCGAACGAGGAAATCTTCGGCCCCGTGGCCCCGCTGATCCGCTTCAAGGACGAAGACGACGCGGTGCGCATGGCGAACGATACGCCGTACGGGCTTGCCGCGTACTTCTATAGCCGGGACAACGCGCGCACGTGGCGGGTCTCGGAAGGGCTGGAATACGGCATGGTCGGCGTCAACAGCGGTCTGATTTCGACAGAGGTCGCACCCTTCGGCGGTGTTAAGGAATCGGGGCTGGGACGGGAAGGGTCCCACTACGGCATGGATGAATGGGTGGAGCTGAAATACATTTGCGTGGGCGGCATCTGACGGCCGCCCGGCGGCGCCGTCGAATAGGGAGTACAGCACATGGGGACGCACACCATACGCCTGTATCACGACCGTATCGGGCAAGGTGAAACGGTCACCTATGAAGGCGCTGTCAACCGCATCCTCTATTGCCGGTGGGGCGGCATTGCGATCAGTGGACATCCGGCGGAATTGGTTTGTGACGGTGCGGCGCTGTGCACGGACACCACATCGGTAACAGGATCGATCGACGGCGCGATTGTCTGGCGCTTCGAATTGATCCCGGACGAACTGGAGGTTCGGGGACCGGCGCTCGGTGCGCTTTCCTCCGAGAACGTCGCTGAATCGGAGATGACGCTTGAAATTCCGCATGGCTATCTGATCCGCTGCGACGCGGTGAATTTCCCGCTTGGCTGCGAAATCTTCAAGCACACCCATGCAGGCGGCGGGATCCGCTGCATCCACCGTGGGGAACTGAATCTTGAGTTCGGCGGTAAGAAAAACACCTTCGGGCCCAACGATGCCTGGTTCGAACCGGGTCCGGACCCGGTGTGCGGCTCGGCCTCGACACAGAAGGGCACGGGCTTTGTCCGGGTCATGATCCTGCCCCGAACCCTGTTGGGCAAAAGCTCCATCTCCTATCTGGACGAAGCCGATTGGAGCAAACCCAAGCGGCAGACCTACAAAACCTACGTCGACAGTTTCATCGAAGTTTAGGGCCCGATGAGGGATGAAAGAGGCGCGGGACGCAGACAACCTGGGTCCCTGCCCGCTTTGCGGCCGCCCGATGCTGCCGGGCCCCAGCACCGACAGGCACCATTGGATGCCCCGCGCGGAAGGCGGCGGACCATGGTCCTACATGCACCGGATCTGTCACAAGAAACTGCATTCCCTGTTCTCGGAACGCGAATTGGCCCGGGAATATTCCGACGCGGAGCGGTTGCTGACGCATCCCGACATCGCATCTTTTGTGAAATGGGTCCGCCGGCAACCGCTTGAGAAAATCGGACGGCACAGCAAGCCCGCCCGGCGTCGGCAGTGATGGTTGTCAGGCCTTCAACGCCTGCTTGGCTGCATCGGTGAAGCCAACAGTAACATGCGCACCGTTCTGGATGACCGGACGTTTTATCAAAGCCGGATGTTCCAACATCAGGCGGCGGGCCTTGGCTTCATCCAGATCCGCCTTGTCCGCCTCTTCCAGACCGCGCCAGGTTGTGCCGCGGCGATTCAGAAGAACCTCCCACCCGACGGCCGACAACCACGCGTCCAGCGCTTCCTCCGGCAAGCCGTCGGCGCGCAGGTCCTTGAAACTGTAATCGACGCCTTCCGCATCCGCCCACTTCCAGGTCTTGCGGCATGTGTCGCAGTTCTTCAATCCGTAAATCGTAATCATGATGCTACTCAGCGGCCTGCGGCATGGTCCGGTCTAATGCATAGCGGGCAATCTCCGCAGCCAAGTCCGCCATATCGTGCTGCACCTGCTGGAAACCGGGTTTCAGTTCCAGATTGGCTTCGTTCATATAGATCGACCGGTTGATTTCAATCTGCAGGCTGCACCGGCCCCAGCGCGGGTCCGAATAGGCTTCGACCAGATAGGCGCCCTTGTACGGGTCGTTCAGGCGTACCGCATAGCCCCGGGCTTCCAGCCGCTCGCGGACGAAATGGGTAAACTCCGCGTCACAAGACCTGCCATCCCGGTCGCCGAGCACCACATCCGCCCGGTTCGGCCCTCGCTTCCGGGACACGATCGGGCTGCTGCCGTCCGGCATCGAATGACAATTGATATGCCAGACACGCCCGAAAACGCTTTCCATCCGGTCGATCTCGTCCGCCAGCGTTTTATGATACGGCGTCCAGTATTCGCGAATCCGCTGTTCCACCTCTGCAACCGTCAAGCGCCGGTCGTACATCGCCCGGTCGGTCGGACAACTGCGCCAGACCAAACCGTGCCCAAGACGGGATTTATCCGTGGGCCGCAACGGCGCCGGCCAGGGTTTCGCCAGCAATCTGCTGTCCAGATCGTCCGGCGCGCGGTTCGGGTCGATATAGCTGCGCGGGAATAGCGCCCGCAGCAGGCTGCCGCCCGTATTCACAACATCCTCGAACAGGATGTCGACATAGCTGTCCTGGACGCGTTTCAGGATTTCATGCGGAACGATGGTGCCGAAATCGGACGGGAACTCGCCGCCGCTATGCGGTGAGTCGTAGATCACCGGCACCTGCCCGGCCACAGGCCGTTCCAGTGTCAGCACCCCCGGAATATATGTACGCTCCAAATCCTGAACTCCGTCAGACGACGCGATACGTCCCGCCTGTTTTACCGAACTGCGAATGCGTGTCCAGCAGACTCTACGGCGGGCGCAACAGGCGTCAATTTCAGAAGGCGTTTTTTGCGCCACAAACGGTTATCACAATCCGGAGACCGGCTCGTGGCGTTTGCGCAAATTCGCGCCGCCGACGCCATAGACCGCGCCCGCGACTATGGCTAAACTCTGTGTATCGTCCGGCGTCGGTCCCAATCGGCACATGCAACCGGACCGATTTTCCGCAATACCGAACAACGCAGCACAAAACGAAAAGCGTGAGGAGATCCCCATGGCCGGTCAAATTGACGCCCGTCTCGCCGAACTCGGCATCGAACTGCCGCAAGCCCCAAAACCAGCCGCCGCCTATATTCCGGCAGTCCGGTCCGGCAACCTGATTTTCGTGTCCGGACAGGTTCCCTTCGACAATGGCGAACTGGCCTGGAAGGGCAAGGTCGGCGTCGAGTACAGCCTGGAAGAAGGCCAGCAGGCCGCACGCCTCTGCGCCCTTAACGCCATCGCCGTCGCCAAGGACGTGCTGGACGGCGACCTGGACCGGATCACGCGTGTCGTGAAGCTGGGCGGCTTCGTCAATTGCCCGGCCGATTTCGAACAGCACCCCGCCGTCATCAACGGCGCCAGCAACGTGGTCGGCGAGATCTTCGGCGACAAGGGCGCGCATGCCCGTTTCGCCGTCGGCGTAGGGTCCCTGCCCTTCAACGTCGCGGTTGAGGTCGAAGCGATTTTCGAAGTCGAATAGAGCTTCGGACGCTACCGGATATCCTTCAGGATTTCGCGTGCGGCGTTGCGGCCCGGAAGGCCCGTGACGCCGCCGCCCGGATGCGCGCCCGAGCCGCAGAGATACAACCCCTTGACCGGCATCCGGTGATCCGAATGCCCCGCCGCCGGCCGCAGCGAAAAAATCTGATCGAGATGCAAGGCGCCGTGAAAGATATCGCCGCCCGGCATGCCCAACGTCCGCTCGATATCCAGCGGCGTATTGATCTGCCGCCCGACGACCGCGGCCTTGAAATTCGGCGCATAGGCATCGACCGTGTCGATGATCATATCGGCGACGGTTTCCCGATGTTCGTCCCAGGAAGACCCGTCCGGCAGGCGCCGCCGGAAATGCTGGCAGAACAAGCTCATCACATGGCCGCCCGGCGGGGCCAGCGTATCGTCCAAGGTGGTGGGCAGGCACATCGATATGATCGGCCTGCGGGCCCAACCCTGGGCGTTTGCATCGTCATAGGCGGCCTGGATGTAATCCAGCGACGGACAGATATCGATGGTGCCGTTTAGATATTCGGCGTCCTCATCGCCGCCCGGCAGAGAGGAGAAGCGCGGCATCTCGCTGAGCGCCACATTCATCCGGAAGGTTGCCGACTCGCTGCGCCAACCGTCGATCCGGCGTTTGAAATCTGCGGGCAGCAGACCCGGGTCCACCATCTTTCCGAACAGCAGCGACGGGTTGACGTTGGATGCAACGCCCCTGGCCCGGATGGTGCGTCCGTCTTCCAGGGCGACACCGACCGCACTACCCTTTTCCGTAATGACCTCCTGAACCGGAGCATCCACTAAGATCTCCGCACCTGCTTCCCGCGCAGACGCAGCCAGCGCCTGAGTTATCGCGCCCATGCCCCCTTTCGCATGGCCCCAGGCCCCGGTGCGGCCGTTGACCTGACCGAAGGCGTGATGCAAGAGCACATAAGCGGAGCCGGCCTGATACGGCCCGGCGAAATTGCCGATTACCCCTTCGAAGCCGAAGATGCCTTTTATCGGATCGCTTTCGAACCAGCGTTCCAGGTAGTGACCGACCGACATGGTCATCAGTTCGGCAAGGTCCGCCTGGGCTTTGGCCCCCAGCTTGCGCACCCGGTTGCCGACCGAGACCAGCCGCAGCAAATCGGCCCAACCGCCGCCGAAGTCGGGCGGCGCATCCTCGGCAACCGCGCGCAGCGCTTCGGCCACCGTCGCGATCCGGTCTTCGAACTCCGGCAGAGCATCGGCATCCGCCTTGGAGAAACGGGCGACCTCCCTCGCGGCGACCGTTCCGTCCCGCGGCAGCCAGAAGTGATCCCCCTGCAGGACCGAAAAACTGCCGGAGGTGCGATCCAGGATCTGCAAGCCGTGCCGCTCCAATTCCAGGTCGGCGATCACTTTCGGGCTCAACAGACTGACCAGGTAGGAGAAGACGGAGTTTCGGAAACCGGGGTGGAACTCTTCGGTCACCGCGGCGCCGCCGATCACGTTCCGCCGTTCGACGACCGTGACCTTAAGGCCGCCCCGCGCCAGATACCCCGCACAAGTCAGACCGTTATGGCCTGCGCCGATGATGACGACGTCCGCCGTGTCGTTGAGCGACATAAACTTTTTCCCCGCATACACCGTAAAAACAGGCAGAGTGCCGTTTCCATTGGCCGGGTCAAGAGGGCGCACTCCCCTGTCCCTTGATCAGACCGCTCCGACAGCGCATGTCTAGACGACAGCATGGGATCCCCGAAATGCCCGATGGCGACAACCCCGTCCGGATCGATATCGTTCGCGACCTGAGCATGGTGACGCGCGCGGACTGGGACGCCTGCGCCGGCGACGGCAATCCGTTCGTCAGCCACGACTTTCTGTCCTCGCTGGAGGAGAGCGGGTCCGTCTGCGCCGACGAAGGCTGGCTGCCGCAACACCTGGTGGTCAAGGACGATGCCGGCGCTTTGCTGGGCGCGGTCCCCTTGTATCTGAAGGGGCATAGCCAGGGCGAATACATTTTCGACTATAGCTGGGCGCACGCCTATGAGCGTGCGGGCGGGCGGTACTATCCGAAACTGTTGTCGGCGGTGCCGTTCACACCCGTCACCGGCCCCCGCCTGCTGGTCCGGCCCGACGCGGAGGCGGACGGCATCCGCCAAGCCTTGATCGCCGGACTGGTAGAGGTGACGCGTCAGCACAGCGTCTCCTCGCTCCATGTGAATTTTCCAACGGAACCCGAGGCGCATGCACTGGAGGATATGGGGTTCCTGATCCGGCATGGGCATCAGTATCACTGGCCAAACGACGGCTATGAGAATTTTGACGCCTTTCTGGAGAGTCTCAGCAGCCGCAAACGCAAGAATATCCGCAAGGAACGCAGGAAGGTCGCGGAACTGGGTTTGCGTGTGGAACGCCTGACCGGCGACGATTTGAAGCCGGAACACTGGAACGCGTTCTACCTGTTCTACCAGGAAACCTATGACCGCAAGTGGGGTCACCCCTATCTGACCCGGCGCTTTTTCGACCTGCTGCAGGAGCGCATGCGCGACCGGGTTCTCTTGGTCATGGCCTATGAGGATGATGTACCCGTGGCCGGGGCGCTGAACCTGATCGGCTCGGACGCTCTGTATGGCCGCAATTGGGGTTCGGACGGCAGATATCCCTTTCTGCATTTCGAAGCCTGCTACTATCAGGCCATTGATTTCGCCATCGAACGGGGGCTGAGCCGCGTCGAAGCGGGAACCCAGGGAGAGCACAAGATCCAGCGCGGCTATCTTCCGGTCCGGACCTTTTCCGCCCACCATATCGTTGACCGGGGCTTCCGGGACGCGGTTGAGCAGTTCCTCGAAGCCGAGCGACATGAGGTCGGACAGGTGATGGATTATCTCGACGAAGCCGCGCCCTACCGGAAGATGAACAGCCGTTGAAGCGCCGCTTATGACAGCGGTTCCAATTCGCAATCCGACACTTTAGGCTGAAGACAGGCCACGCAAACGTCGATTTAGTCAGGATGAACCGCGCCTTGAGAAATATGTCGTTGGATGAAGCCGTCGCGGACGCACGGGCGCGGTACATGGAAAGCAACCCCCGCAGCATGAAGCGACATCAGGAAGCCTGCGGCAGCATGCCGGGCGGCAATACCCGGTCGATCCTGCATTTCGACCCCGCCCCCCTGGCCATCGGCATGGCAGACGGCTGCATGATCGAGGACCTGGACGGGCACCGCTATGTCGACTTCCTTGGTGAGTATTCCGCCGGTCTCTATGGGCACACCAACCAGACGATCATGGACGCTATCTCCGAGGCGATGCAATGCGGCGTCGTCCTTGGCGGACCGAACAATTACGAAGCGAGACTGTCGGCGGAAATCGTCGACCGGTTCCCCGGCATCGACCTGGTCCGGTTCTGCAATTCCGGATCGGAAGCGAACCTGATGGCGCTGTCGGTCGCCCGCGCCGTGACGGGGCGCAGCCGGATCGTCGCGTTCAGGGGCGCCTATCACGGCGGTTTTCTGATGCTGGACGACGCCCACGGTCAGTTGAACGCGCCCTATCCCATCACGCTTGCCGACTATAACGACATCGAAAGCGCGGCCGCGGCGATCCGGGAAGCCGGAGACGACCTTGCGGCGGTGATCCTGGAACCGATGATCGGCGCGGGCGGCTGCATCCCTGCCTCTCCGGATTTTCTGAACGATCTTGCGGAGGAGACGCGGTCGGCCGGCGCCTTGCTGATCTTTGACGAGGTTATCACCAGCCGGCTCTCCATGGGCGGCCTGCAAGCCGTAACCGGCGTAACGCCGGACCTGACCACGCTGGGCAAATATCTGGGCGGGGGGCTGACTTTCGGGGCCTTCGGCGGCAAGCGGGAAATCATGGATCGGTTCCAACCCGGGCGGGAAGACGGTTTCTATCACGCGGGCACGTTCAACAATAATGTACTGACCATGGCGGCGGGTATTACCGGCCTGTCCAAGATCTATACGAAACGTTCGGCGCACGCCCTGAACGCGGCGGGCGACGACCTGCGGCGGCGTCTCAATGTCTGCTTCAAGAAGGTGGGGCTCAAGGCGCGGATGACGGGGCTGGGGTCGATTATGGCGCTGCATTTCACCGATGCGCCGATCCACAAGCCGCAGGATGTGGCGGGCTTAACTCCGCAACTCAAAAAGCTGTTTCACTTTTCCATGCTGGAACGCGGACAGTATCTCGCCCCGCGCGGCATGATCACCCTGTCGCTGCCGATGGGGCATCCGGAATATGACGGGCTGGTCCGCGCGGTGGAGTGTTTCTGCGAAGACTACGAGCCCTTGCTGAGGGAAATCTCCTGCATGCATTGACCATGCGGTTCGGCGCGCGGCGCGGCCCCTCTGCAGCCGGACGGGGCGGCCCGGCATTGCCTTCGCCCGCGCCATGCCTATATTCCGCGCCATGATCGATCTGGGACTCAATAAGGATCCTGCGGATACCCGCATCGTCGTGGCGATGTCCGGCGGGGTCGACTCGTCCGTAACCGCCGCCCTTTTGAAAGAGGCCGGTTACGATACGGTCGGCATTACCCTGCAGCTTTACGACTATGGCAAGGCCGTGGAGCGCAAGGGCGCGTGCTGCGCCGGGCAGGATATCCACGACGCCCGCAACGTGGCCGAGGAAATCGGCATTCCGCATTATGTCCTGGATTACGAAAGCAAGTTTCGGGAAAGCGTGATCGACGATTTCGTCGATGCCTATACCCGCGGCGAAACCCCTATTCCCTGCGTGCGCTGTAATCAGACCGTCAAGTTCCGCGACCTTTTGGGCACCGCGCGGGATCTTGGGGCCGAGGCGCTGGCTACCGGCCACTACGTGCAGCGCGCGGTGGTGGATGGCCGGTCCCGGCTTCAGGCGGCGGTCGATCCGACCAAGGACCAGAGCTATTTTCTGTTCGCCACAACCCAGGAGCAGTTGGACTTCCTGCGTTTTCCGCTGGGCGGCCTGAACAAGTCCAAGACGCGTGAACACGCCGCGCGGTTCAACCTGCCTGTCGCGGAAAAGCCGGACAGTCAGGATATCTGTTTCGTGCCGAACGGCTCCTATGCGTCCGTCGTCACCAAGTTTCGTCCGGACGCGGCGCTGCCCGGCGACATTGTCGACCTGGAAGGGGCGGTGATGGGCCGGCACGACGGCGTCGTGAACTATACGATCGGCCAGCGCCGGGGCCTGGGCATTGGGGGGCGCAGCGGCGATACGGATCCGCTGTATGTCGTCCGTATCGACCCGGACCGGAATCAGGTGATTGTCGGCCCGAAACAGGCGCTGGCGGTGCAGACGATCCGGCTCACGGCGGTCAATTGGTTGGGGACGGAAAAGCTGGACCTGACCCCGCGGCCCGTGACAGTGAAAATCCGCAATACCATGGCCCCTGTTCCGGCCGCCGTGGCGGCAACCCGGCTGGGCGATGTCGCGGTCACGTTTCAAGAGCCTCAATTCGGCGTCTCCCCGGGCCAGGCCTGCGTGTTCTACGAGGGGGACACGGTCCTGGGCGGCGGCTGGATCCTGCGCGAGGAAGCCGCGGCGGCAGCCTGAGGGAAAGGCGCTTTCGGCGCTTGACAGAATAGGGTGCCGAAAATAAACAACGGGCTCTTCAAACGCGGCACGCGTTACGGCGGATTAGCTCAGTGGTTAGAGCAGTGGAATCATAATCCATGTGTCCGGGGTTCAAATCCCTGATCCGCCACCATTTCTTCCAATGTCCGACCCGGAGACATAGGTAACAGAACGTACCTAAGACATGGGTAGCACACTCGAGCCGAACGGTGTGTCGATTGTTTGTAGTGTTCTCTGTTC
>JANQIT010000057.1 GCA_028282025.1 Hwanghaeella sp.
CGGCGGCGCGTTCGTTCTCTCCCAACAGATCCAGCTTGTTCATTACTTCCAGCCGGTCCCCGGCGTCGGGGCGGCCCAGGGATTCCAGGACGCCTTCGACATCGTCCTTCTGCACCTCGGTATCTTCGTTCGCCGCATCGCGGACATGCAGGATCAGGTCCGCCGCCACAACTTCTTCCAGGGTCGCCCTGAAGGCCGCGACAAGATCCGTCGGCAGGTCGGAAATGAACCCAACCGTATCGGATAGGATGACTTTCGCCCCCGACGGCAGATCGATCGCCCGCATCGTCGGGTCCAAGGTGGCGAACAGCATGTCTTTCGCCAGCACGTCGGCCTTGGTCAGACGGTTGAACAGGGTCGACTTGCCCGCGTTTGTGTACCCGACCAGGGCCACCACCGGATAGGGCACCTTCTGCCGTGCGGACCTGTGCAGTGCGCGGGTGCGCTTCACCTGCTCCAGTTCCCGCTTCAGCTTCGCGATCCGTTCGTCGATCAGCCGGCGGTCCAATTCGATCTGGCTTTCGCCGGGCCCGCCGATGAAGCCCAGGCCGCCGCGCTGCCGTTCCAGGTGGGTCCAACTGCGCACCAGACGCGAGCGCTGATAGCTCAGCGCCGCAAGTTCGACCTGCAGGGTCCCTTCCCGCGTGTTCGCGCGGGCGCCGAAAATCTCCAGGATCAACCCGGTCCGGTCGATCACCTTGCTGCCCAGGTCGCGTTCCAGGTTGCGTTGCTGTACCGGCGTCAACTGCCCGTCGACGACGACCAGCTCGATTTCCTCCGCCTCTGCGAATTGCCTGAAGCGTTCGATGACGCCGCCGCCGAACAGGGTGCCGGGGCGTGGTTTGTCGACGCGGACCGATTCCGCATGAACGATATCAAGG
Organism: Hwanghaeella sp.; assembly: GCA_028282025.1. Classification (GTDB taxonomy): domain Bacteria; phylum Pseudomonadota; class Alphaproteobacteria; order UBA8366; family Aestuariispiraceae; genus Hwanghaeella. Next base: position 882 of record JANQIT010000057.1, read on the forward strand.
TCGATTGCCTGGGAGAGCCCGACGGCTTCTTCCAGCCGCGACGCCGCCGAGCGGCGCGCGACCGGCTGGCCGCGCACCCGGATATCTGGATGCAGAACGACGGTCCGGCGGCTGCCTTCGCCGCGCCAGGGCGCGCGTTTCTTGCCGGCCCCTTTACCAGACGCCGACATGACTCAGTCCTGCAAGGCTGAACGTGTGCGGCAACCGCCTTGTCAAACGTCCTCTTCCTGCTCCCCACCGCCTTCGAAAAGCGACAGCGGCTGTGAGGGCATGACGGTAGAGATCGCGTGCTTGTACACCAATTGGGAATGCGCGTCGCGGCGCAACAGCACGCAGAAATTGTCGAACCAAGTGATAATGCCTTGAAGTTTCACACCATTCACCAGGAATACGGTGACGGGCATTTTTTGTTTGCGGACGCTGTTAAGGAAAACATCCTGTAAATTCTGATTCTTATCGGACGACATTAAAATGCCCCCTTATGTTATTGTTGGGCCAGTAGTCTCATTTTTCGTTGCCTGCTCAGGGCGCGCGGTACGCACATCCTAACAGTATATACGTTGTAAGAGAATTTAGGATGCACCGCAACAACCGCAACCGCCCAGTTTTAAGGGCGGAAACTCTTTACGCCGGTTTCCGGATTGCAGAAATGATTTCCGTCAGATTGTCCAACCGATCCATGGACGCGTGAGGAGCACAATCGGCGTACAGGCTTGCGACCTGTTCATGATCCGGATGAACCAGGATGCCGGTGCAACGGGCGGCTTTCGCCAATTCCAGGTCGCTGCGGGAATCGCCGATGAACCAGACGGTTTCTTGGATCGGCTGCTTCAGAGGGGCGAGCGCCAAGCGGAGCGCCGCCGGATCCGGCTTGTCTCGCGCCGCGTCGCCGGCGCCGACGACGGCGGCGAAATAACCGGTCCACCCCAGATGCGCCACCTCCGTCCGCAGGAAGGAGCCGGTCTTGTTGCTGACAATAGCCATCGGAACGCCGTCCTGCTTCAGGCGCTGCAGCAAGGTCTCCGCGCCGGAAAGCACGCCAAGCCCCTCCAGATGGATTTCCCGGAAGGTTGCGTAGAAAACCTCCCGCGCCTCTTCCCAGCGGTCGCCGAACAGGCCGGGGAAGCTGTCTCGCAGGGATTTCGAAACCCGCGCCTTTGTCTCCGCCAGGCTCCACGGGTCGTGGCCCATCGCCTCGAATGTGCGGGAAAGGGCCGCATGAATCACCGGCCAGGTATCGACCAGGGTATTATCCCAGTCGAAAACGACCGCGCTGGGGCGGGTCAGATCGGTTCGCTGCATCGCGATACTCTAGCGTTCTAGGCGGCCCGGGTCCGCAGACCGGCGGCATATTCCTTGTAGTACCCCAGCAGGCGCTCCGACAGAGAGCCCGGCTTGCCGTTACCAATTGCCTTGTCATCGATCTTCACAACCGGCGTCACGAAGGAGGTTGCGCTGGAAACGAAGGCTTCGCGGGCCTCATAGGCTTCTTCCAGGGAGAAGGCGCGTTCCTCGAAGGGAATCCCCTCCTCCGCCGCCAGCGCCAGAATGGTTTGGCGCGTGATGCCGTTTAGGATTTCATTTCCGGGCGGGCGGGTCACCAGCGCGCCGTCCTTGTTGATGATCCAGGCGTTGGAGGATGTCCCCTCCGTCACCATGCCGTCTTCGGTGATCATCCAGCCTTCATAAGCGCCCGCTTCCACGGCGGCCTGTTTGCCCAGGCAGTTCGGCAGCAGGCTGGTGGTCTTGATGTCGCAGCGCGCCCAACGCATGTCGGGTGTGCTGATCACGCTGACGCCATCGGTGAACTTCTTCATGGTGGCGAAGTTCATTTTCTTCGTCGTCATCACCAGGGAGGACGGCACGCTGTCTGCCGGAAATGCATGATTGCGCGGCGCCACTCCGCGCGTGACCTGCATATAGACAAGCCCGTCGCGCAGCCCGTTAAGGCGCATCAGTTCACGCATCTTCAGCGCCAGGACTTTGCGCGCCATCGGCATCTTCATGCGCAATTCGTTCAGCGACCGCTCCAGCCGGTCGAGATGCGGCCCCTCATCCACCAATCGGCCGTCCGCCACGGTCACGACCTCATAGACGCCGTCGGCGAATTGGTAACCGCGATCTTCGATATGCACCGCGCCCTCGTTATGGGGGGCGAATTGACCGTTCACATAGCAATAGCGGGGCATGCAGGGATCTCCCGGGTCGCGAATGAGCCTTCGGGCTCTGTTAGAAATATTCCAGCCTTACGGCAAACATCTTTTCCACCTTCTTGACCGCCTGCGCCGCGGCAAGGAGGACGATGCGGTCGCCCTCGATGATCTCCGTGTCCGGCCTGGGGATGATGATGGTGGTGTCGTTGCGTATCACCGCGCCCAGGATCACGCCCTGCGGCAATTTCGCCTCTCTCAACGGCATGCCGACCAGGGGGGAGGTTTGCAGCGCTTCCGCCTCGATCACCTCGGCGAAACCGTCGCGCAGACTGTGGACCGAGCGGATTCGCCCGCGGCGCACATGTTGCAGGATGGTGGAGGCGGTGATTTCCCGTGGACTGACGACCACATCGATGCCCAATGTCGTGATCAGCGGACCGTAACTCGACTTGTTGATCAGAGAGACCGCCCGTTCGACGCCATAGCGCTTGGCCAGGAGCGAAGCCAGGATGTTCGTTTCGTCATGATCGGTGACGGCGACGATGGCTTCCGTCTGGTTGATGTTCGCTTCTTCCAGGATCTCGCTTTCCAACCCGTCGCCCTGAATGATCGTGGTGGTCGGCAACAGTTCGGCGACTTTGCGGGCGCGGGCCTTGTCCGATTCGATAACGCGCACCGTATATTCATCGTTTTCCAGGTAGTTCGCCAGATTGACCCCGATGTTCCCGCCGCCGACCACGATGACCCGCCGTGATTCCTGTTCCTCATGTCCGAACACCGCCATGGCGCGGCTAATCTTGCCCGTTTCGGAGCAGAAATAGACCTCGTCGCCGGGCAGCATCTGATCGGTCGATTTCGGGATGATCAGGGTTTCGTCGCGAACAATCGCCAGGATCGTGATGTTGAGGTCGGGAAACAACGATGTCAGTTGGCGCAGCGGCGTGTGCACGATGGGACAGGTATCCGTGCAGCGCACGCCGATCACCCGGACCATGTCGCCCGCCATTTCGATCATGTCGGACGCGCCCGGAACCCTAAGCCGTCGTCGAATGGCGCGCGCCACCTCGATCTCCGGCGAGATGATGACGTCGATGGGCAACTGGTCCCGGGCGAACAGGTTGGCCCATTCGTCGCGCAGATAGTCCTGTTGCCGGATCCGGGCGATCTTGGTCGGCACGTTGAACAGCGAATGCGCCACCTGGCAGGCGATCATGTTCACTTCGTCGGCGAATGTAACGGCGATCAGCATGTCCGCGTCGCCCACCCCGGCGCGCGCCAGCACATCGGGGTGAGAGGCATGGCCCACGAAGGCCTGCACGTCGAGGGAATCGTTGATCTTACCGATCAACTCCGGCGACTGATCGACGACGGTGACGTCGTTCTGCTCGCTGGATAGATACCGCGCGATATGGAAGCCGACCTGGCCGGCGCCGCAGATCACAACTTTCATTGAAAACTCGCCCCAATTCCCACGCTGGCCGTGGGCTACTCCTTAGCGGACCGCATCACGTTCTGCACGCCCAGGCCCTTCAGCTTGCGGTGCAACGCGGCGCGGTCCATCTCCACGAACTCGGCCGTGCGGCTGATATTGCCGCCGAAACGCGTCAGATGAAACAGCAGATATTCCCGTTCGAAATCTTCCCGCGCCTCGCGCAGGGGCTGGTTCATCACTTCCTGGGCCCGTTCCCAGCGTAGAACATCGGCCCCATCCTCGCCGATGGCGCGCACGACCGCATCCGCCTGAACCGGTGCATCCGACGAGGCCGACAGCAAGAGACGTTCGGCCACATTGGCCAATTCCCAGACATTGCCGGGCCAATCGTGCGCCTGAAGCGCGGTGACCGCATCGGGCGTCAGGGGCGTCGGCGCCCTGCCCTTCGCCGTAGCGGAACGGCGGATCAAATGTTCCGCCAGCGCCGGAATATCGTCGCGGCGGTCCGCAAGCGGGGCAATCACCAAGGGCACGACATTCAGCCGGTAATAAAGATCCTCCCGGAACAGGCCGGCTTTCATGGCGTCCTGCAGGTCGCGGTTGCTGGAGGCCAGCACCCGGACATTGACGTCGACCCAGTTTCCCCCACCGACGCGCTGAAACCGTTGCGAGTGCAGGACGCGCACGATTTTACCCTGGATCGGATCCGGCATGTCGGCCACTTCGTCCAGCAGCAAGGTTCCCATATGCGCCTGTTCCAGAACACCGACCATGCGGGGTTCCCCGGCGGCGGGCTCGCGTCCAAACAGGGCGCTTTCGAAATTCTCTTCGTCCAGAGAGGCGCAGTTCAGCACGATGAACGGCCCGTCCGCCCTGTTGGAGCGTTTGTGGATAAGCCGCGCGACAGCGCTTTTCCCAACGCCCGAAGGCCCGGTGATCATGACCCGGCTGTCGGTCGGCGCGACGCGTTCTATGCTGCGGCGGATCTCCTGCAAAGCCGTGGAACTGCCGACCAGTTCTGCTTCCGCCCCGCCGGTTAGCGTCTTCAGCGCTTCGTTCTCGCGCTTCAGTTTGATGTCGTCCAACGCCCGTTCGATTGTATGGAGCAGCACGTCGGTTTGGAACGGCTTGGCGATGAAATCGTAGGCGCCTTTCTTGGTGGCGTTCACCGCCATATCGACGGTGCCGTGGCCGCTGATCATCACGATTTGCAGCGCGGGGTGGTCGCGCTTCAGCAATTCCAGAAGTTGAATGCCGTCATAGGCGCTGCCGGCCAGCCAGACGTCCAGGATCACCAGCGACGGCAGCCGGCTCGCCACGGCCTCCAGCGCTTCTTCGCCGCTTGCGGCGACGCGCGCCTGATATCCTTCATCCTCCAGGATGCCGGCGATCTGCGTACGAATGTCGGCTTCGTCGTCGACGATCAGAACTTCCTGCGCCATGGACTACTCGGCCCCTGCCGCCCGGTCGCCGGGTTGTAAATCGGCCGGCATGGACAACGCCACCCGCGCGCCGCCCATGGGCGCGTCCAACAGTTCGACAGCGCCGCCATGGTCTTCCATGATCTTTTTCACGATCGCCAAACCCAAACCGGTGCCTCTCTCGCGATATGTGACATACGGCTCGGTCAGTTGCTCCCTGCCTTCCGCCGGAAACCCTTTGCCATTGTCATCGACGGTAACGCGGACGGTTTCGCCGTCGCGGCGCAGTGATAGCGCGATTCTGCCGGGTGGGGCTTCTTGTCCGACCCGCCCGTCGATCCCCTCCTTGGCGTTTTGCAGGATGTTGGTCAAGACCTGGGCGATCTGACGACCGTCACAGACGCATTGGATCGGGGCTTCGGGCAATTCCAGATCGTAGGACAGCGCCGGATTGCCGTTCCGCTGCAGGAAGACTTGCTGGCGGCAGAGGTCGGACAGGTCGGTCTGCTGCATTGCGGGCGCAGGCAGACGGGCGAAGTTCGAAAATTCGTCGACCATGCGGCCGATATCGCCGACTTGACGGATGATCGTATCGACGCAGGTTTCGAAGACTTCCGGATCGTTCTCTATATGTTTGAGATATTTACGTTTCAGCCGTTCTGCGGAAAGCTGAATGGGGGTCAGCGGGTTCTTGATTTCATGCGCGATCCGGCGCGCCACATCGGCCCAGGCGGCCTTGCGCTGGGCGCTCGCCAGATCGGTGATGTCGTCCAGGGTCATGACGAAGCCCGCGTTGGCATCTTCCTGGTTGAGCGGGCCGATCCGCACCACCAGATTCCGCGCGGCGGTATTGCCGTCGAACCGAACCTCCTGCTCCGTAATGTCTTCCAAGCCCGACAGGGCCGGCACGATAACAGCGTCCATTTCGGTCACGATGGAGGTCAGGCTGTGGCCGATATACTCTTCCAGTTCCACGCCCAGCAGGGCGGAGGCGCGTTTGTTCGCCAATTCGATCTGCCCGTCCTTGTCCAGGCCGACCACCCCCGCCGAAACGCCCGTCAGGACGGTTTCGATGAAGCGGCGGCGTTCGTCGATCTGTTCGTTGGCCTGAAGCAGTTCGTTGCGCTGACTGTTCAACTGCTGGGTCATCCGGTTGAAGGCCCGGCTGAGGACATCCACCTCGTCGTTCTTGGTGGTCGGCTGGACCTGCACCGACAGGTCCCCGCCGCGCACCCGCTCGGTGGCGGCGATCAGGCCGCTGATCGGCTCCGAAAGCCCGGTCGCCATGTTCAGCCCGACCCAGACGGCGGTCAGCAACAGCAGCAGTGCGACCATGACGAAGGCCAGCGCAAAGGAAACCTGAAAGCGCGACCGTTCCGTCTCCAGGCGTTCGAACTGCTGAGAGGCCCCTTCCGTTTCCGCGACATGGGCGAGAACGCTGGAATCGATGGAACGGCCGACGATCAGAAACGTGTCGATGATGCTGTCCAGACGGATCAGCGCGCGCACGCGGTCGTCCGCCTCGCTGCGCAGGATGACCACCTCGCCGCTGCGGGCCTCGTCGAAGGCGCTGGTCGGGATCGGCTCGAACTCCAACACGATGGTGAAGCCTGCCCGGCCCAGAATCCGGCCGTTTTCCTCAAAGACCAGCGCTTCGCTAAGGTTTCGCGTGCCGACCTGAAAGACCAGGACGCGTTCCAGCAGTTGCGGGTTCGCGGCCAGCACCGGGGCGTCCCGGTTCAGGGCCCCCGCGATCCACAGCGCGTCCGCCTCCACCGTGCGCAGATGTTCGTTCAGATAGGCCTGGGCGACGGCGGAACTGCTGGTGACCGCCGTTCGAACGCGGTCGGAAAACCAGGACTCCAGCCCGAAGTTGAAGAACAGCAGTGAAAATCCGGCGACAATGATCGCGGGCGCGATGGCGAACACGCCGAACATGGCGGCCAGCCGCACATGCATGTGCGATCCCGCCGCCCCCCGCTTCCGTTCGGACCATAATCTGACCAGCCGGCGCGCGATAAACACGCTGAGCAGCAGCAACAGAACCAGATCGAGATAGATCAGGGCGACCAGATAGTCGGAGTCCTGGTTCAGCGGCGCGCCGCGTTCGGAAAAGACCCAATAGGTCGCGAACCCCGCGGCCAGGGAGAGAATGGCGAGCGCGATGGTAATTGTCCGAACGACGGCGGGCTGATCGAGGAATTGAAAAGCCGTCCCGAAGGAGGTCGGGCGCGCGGCGGCGGGGTTGGGCGGCGCTGCTCCCGGTGCGGCCAATGGCCTGATCTCGTCGCTTGACTGACTGGCCGACACGGGGCCGATCTCCTTGGGACGCTGGAACCGTTAAGAGTTTAGTCCGCGAACAACCGGGATATCCAGTTCGCGGATCTTCTTGCGCAGCGTGTTCCGGTTCAATCCCAGCAAATCCGCCGCCTTCACCTGATTCCCGTTCGTCGCCGCCAGGGTGAGGACGATCAGCGGGCGTTCCACTTCATGCAGAACGCGGGTGTACAGACCCGTCGCCGGCAGCGCGCCGCCATGGGAATCGAAGTAGCGCCGCAGCTGGCGTTCGACGGCTTCGGACAGGCTTTCCGACCTGTCCGCGTCCAGATCCACGGTAGGCCGCCCGCCGGAAGCTTCCAGCAGTTCAGCTTCGATCTCCACCGCGTCGATGGTTTCCTGGGCGTAGAGCGCGGTGAGCCGGCGCACCACATTCTCCAACTCCCGCACGTTTCCGGGCCAGGGATAGCGCTGCAACACCTGCATACCCGCCGGGGTCAGCGTTTTCGCCCCAAGCCCCATATCGGACAGGCTGTTCAGGAAATGCAGCGCCAGATCGGGAATATCCTCCCGCCGTTCACGCAGCGGCGGCAGGCGGATCGGCACCACGTTCAGCCGGTAATAGAGGTCTTCGCGGAACAGTCCCTGGGCGGCCAACTGCTTCAAGTCGCGGTGGGTGGCGCTGATGATCCGGGCGTCCGTGCGGATCGGCGTGCGGCCGCCGACGGTCGTGTATTCGCCTTCCTGCAACACGCGCAGCAGGCGGGTCTGCGCCTCCAGCGGCATGTCCCCGATCTCGTCCAGGAACAACGTGCCGCCCTGCGCCTGTTCGAAACGCCCGGCATAGCGGTTCGCGGCCCCGGTGAAGGCCCCCTTCTCATGTCCGAACAACTCGCTTTCGATCAGGTCGCGGGGGATCGCCGCCATGTTGATGGCGACGAACGGGCCGCCCTTGCGCTTGCTGAAATCGTGCAGCGCGCGTGCGACAAGCTCCTTGCCGGTCCCGGATTCGCCGGTGATCAGCACGGAAAGCTCTGTCGCCGTCAGCCGGGCGATGGCGCGGTAGACCGTCTGCATCGCCTGCGAACGCCCGATCAGCGGCAGATTGTCGTCCCCGGCATCCGCCTCTCCCAGCCGTTCGGCGGTTTGTTCGTGTTCCGTCAGCGCACGGTCGACCACGTCCAGCAGTTCCGGCAGGTCGAACGGTTTCGGGAGATATTCGAACGCCCCGCGCTCCGCCGCCTTGACCGCGGTCAGCAGCGTGTTCTGCGCGCTCATTACGATGACGCGAAGATCCTCGCGCCGTTTCTTGATCTGCGGCAGCAGATCCAGGCCGTTGCCGTCCGGCATCATCACGTCGGTGATGACGATGTCGCCATCTCCGTCGCTGACCCATCGCCACAGGGTGGCGGCGTTGCCGGTGGTGCGGACTTCGTAACCCTTGCGTGTCAGCGCCTGCGTCAGGACGGTGCGGATGGCGCTGTCGTCATCAGCGACCAGAACGGTGGCTTGCACGCTCATGCCCTGTCTTCCGCGCGCACCAGCGGCAGCATGACATTGAAGCTGGTGCGCCGCGGCTTGCTCTCCACATCGATGATGCCGCCATGGTCGCTGACCAGCTTGGCGCTGAGCGCCAGACCGAGGCCGCTGCCGCCGTGCTTGGTGGTGATGAACGGGTCGAAGAGATGCGGCCGAAGGTCGTCCGGAACGCCGCTGCCGTTGTCGCGGATGCTGACCATCATGGGCAGATACATGCGACTTTCCGATCCGGGCACCGCCAGCCGGACGCCGTGCCGGAACGCGGTGGCCACGGTGACCTCCCCATCCGGTTTGCCGTCCAGCGCCTCCACCGCGTTCTTCACGAGGTTCAGGAAGACCTGAACAAGCTGGTCCCGGTTGCCGAAGACCGGCGGCAGCGACGGATCGTATTCCGCCGTGAGCTTGACGCCCTTGCCGAAACCGTTGCGCGCCAGATCCAGGACATGGTCCAGAACTTCGTGAATGTTCACATGCGAACGATCCAGCACCGGCCCCTCCGAAAACACCTCGAACCGGTCGACCAGTTTCACGATCCGGTCGGTTTCGCGGATGATCAATTGGGTCAGCGAGCGGTCCTCCGGCGGGACGAGCGTCTCCAGAAGCTGCGCGGACCCACGGATGCCGGAGAGCGGATTCTTCACCTCGTGTCCCAACATGGAGGACAAGGCGCTGACGGAGCGCGCCGCCCCCTTCTGGACGATATTCTCGTCGATCTTGTTCGCGATCCGGTCCGCCTGCAGCACGAAAACCACATCCTCGCCGGAATCCGAAAGCGGCGCCGCATCGACGCTGAGCGAATGCTGCCCGATCCGCGGCGTCGACACGCGCACGCCGTATTCGGTCATGCTGCTACCCTGGCGGCGGACCTTCTGAACCAACGACAGGATGGGATTGTCCTGGGGAAACAGGTCTTGCAGGTTTTCCCCCAACAAGGTGGCTTCACTGCCCTGAAAGAACTGCTCGGCGGCCGCGTTCAGAAAGGTCAGATCGTCGTTACCGTCCACCACAAAGACCGGTGCCGGAATGGCGTTCAGGATGGTTTCGCCCGGAACGGACTTCGTGCGCCCGGTCAATCTGGCCAGATGTTGAACGACTGTACTCATGCGGCGAGATCCTCGGCCGTTTCGGGGGCTTTCCGGCGAATTTGGGCGGCGCTGTCGAACAAGGCCCGGACCAGGCCCCGCACCGCGCCGGGGTTTTCTTCCCGCATGATGGCGTCGCGGAACCGCGCGGAACCCGGCAGCGCGGCGGCGTACCAGCCCAGATGCTTGCGGGCCATGCGGACGCCGCGATGGGCGCCGTGATGGTCCAGCATGGCGTCATAATGTTCCAGAAGCAGCGCTTCACGCACCGCCAGCGACGGTTGGGAACCGGGCTTGCCGGTCCGGAATTGGGACGCGATGACGCCCGGTTGCCACGGCCTGCCATAGGCCCCGCGCCCAATCATCACGCCGTCCGCCCTGGATGCGGCCAGGGCGGCCTGCGCATCGTCGAAACATTTGATGTCGCCGTTTACGATGACCGGAAGAGTGACCGCCCGTTTCACGTTTCGGACAAAGTTCCAGTCCGCCGTTCCGGTATATTTCTGCTCTCGCGTGCGCCCGTGCACGGTGATCATCCGAACCCCTGTATCTTCGGCCAGCCGTGCGATTTCCGGCGCGTTTCGGGCCTCCGCGCTCCATCCGGTGCGCATCTTGACCGTCACCGGCAGGTCGACGGCGTCCACCACCGCCTGCATGATCGCGGCGGCCTGGACAGAGTCCCGCATCAGGGCGGACCCGCAATATTTGTTCGTCACCTTTTTGGCGGGGCAGCCGAAGTTGATGTCGATGATGTCCGCGCCCAGATCCGCGGCGAAACGGGCCGTATCGGCCATCGCCGCCGGGTCGTGTCCGGCCAGTTGCACGGACATCGGTTCTCCCGGGTGGGTTCTGGTCAGTCTTTTGGCGGTGCCTTCCGTGTGGCGCAGCGCCTCGTTGCTGGCCACCATCTCGGAAACCACCATCCCGGCCCCAAGGCGCTTGGCGATACGCCGGAACGGCAGATCCGTAACCCCGGACATGGGGGCCAGGATCACAGGCTCGTCAATCGTGACGCTCCCCAGCGAGATAGGCTTCAACATGCAACAGGTGACCCGTTTTTGCGCAGGGCCCTTGATGTGCACAAATTTTGATCACACTTCAACACTTTAGGGGGCGGCTTTGGTGTTTTTCTAGGTGGAGAGGATGTCCGTGACGAACTTGACCCCAGGATATCCCAAGGCAAGCAAAAGCTGTACCGCCAGGACGATCCGGACCGCCTTGCGGCCGCGCCAACCCAGCCAACGGTGCGCCACGAGCAGGAAGACGACCAGGATGAAGGCGATCAGCGTCAGCAGGCTTTTATGGTCCACGTCCAGAAGAGACGCGCCCTGCGTATAGGCGGTGGCCAATCCGGTGGCCAGCACCGCGCCGAGCAGTACGCAACATCCCTGAAGCAGGCGGAATTGCAGGTTTTCCGCATCGACCATTGCGGGAAGCCGGCCGACGAAGTCCGATTGCTTCTTCCGCTTCAGCATCCGTTCCCGGAGCAGCACCGCGATCCCGGCAAGCGCCGCCAAGGTTGCAAAGGCAAAGGCGGAAACCGCGATCCCGATATGGACCCAGAACCACGCGTCGTGGCCGGTGGCCTCGCCCGAAGGAAGATCCATCGCCGTTCCCGACAATACGGCGACCACGCCCAGCGGGATGCAATAGGCCAGAACAAGCGGCGCCAGGGCCGCGACGCC
>JANQIT010000087.1 GCA_028282025.1 Hwanghaeella sp.
CGGCGGCGATCGGCGATCCGCAGCCCTTGGGCGTCTGGACACGTTGCTGACCGGGCTTTTGAAGGATGAATGCAGGGCGCTCGATTTCGCCTCGCGAACCGGAATCCCTCGCGCTGTCGCGCTCCGGAAACCACTCTATCGACCACCCACTGGGTGCTCGATTGCGCTACGCGCACCGAGTGGTTTGGCGTCCCCTAGGGGATGGGTCGTGACGGCTCCGAAATTTCCCAGAACACTGCATTTTAAGGGATTTTTCGGCCTTGCGTTGGGCGCAGACGTTGGGCAAGGTGTAGGGCACAGTCCAATGCGAGAGGCCCTCTGTCATGCCGATCGAGAAGCGTCGGAACCGGTATTTCGGAATCTACCGCCTGCCCCGCGATGTACAGCGGATCTTCGGAAAAACCCGCGTGACGGTCGCCCTCAAAACCGATGATCGGATAATCGCAAAGGGGCGATGGGCGGCCGTTGAAGCGCACTGGGAGGCGGCAGTGCGCCAGGCACGCGAGCAAGACGGCCGGGGCGCGCCAGGCGATGCACGGGCGTTCTGGGAAGCGCAAGCCGCCCAAGCAACCACGGACGAAGACCGCGCCTTCTGCAAGGCCGCTGCGAGAGGAGAGGCCATGCGGGCTAACCCGGCCTACTGGCGCGCTCAGCTCGCTGAAGCGGATACCGCCAAAGATCGGCGGGAGATCCGGGAGATGATTTTTGAGGAAGCCGACATCCGCGCCCAAGTCGAGAGTCGCGCGGCGGGGGTCGAATACGGCACCTATGACGCCGATGCCTTGGCCCGTGCTGAACGATGGCGAGATCAGGCGACCGGGAAGTCCGTCCGGCTGGCCGATCATCTCGACCGTTACATCGCGTCTTGTCACGTGAAGGCCAAGACGGCAGATATGCGTCGCGGGGTGCTGCTTCGCTTTGCAGCGCGTTTCCCGTTGAGCGGTGACATCACTCCCCGCGCGTTGCGCGCGTGGGTGGACGGTCTGACCGCCGATAACAAAGCGCGCGCGACGGTGCAGCGGATGATTTCAGACGCACGCGGTTTCTGGAATTGGCTTCACGAGAGCGAGATTATCGAAGAGAGAGAAGACGCGCCCGACCCGTTTGTCCGTCTGCGCGTTCGCGGCCGCGTCAACCGACGTGACGCATTTGCGCCTGGTCAAGTCACCGCGCTGCATAGTGCAGCTTTGGATCGCGGCGACCAACAGGTTGCCGATATGATTGCGGTAGCGGCGTTTACTGGGGCACGGGTTGAAGAGATTTGCGCGTTGCGGGTCGATGACGCATCCGACAACGCGCTAACGATCCGCGGCGGTAAGACGGACAGCGCCGAACGCAGCGTTCCGATCCACGACAATCTCCGCCCGGTTATCGCCCGCTTACGGGCGGCATCATCTGACGGCTATCTGTTTGATGGACAGGTGCCGAACAAATACGGACTGAGATCTCGTAACCTTCAGCGGCGATTTTCAGTGCTAAAGACCGCGCTCAAATACCCAGAAAGCCTGACGTTTCACAGCATTCGCAAGACCGTTGCTTCACAGCTACATAACGCTGGCGTGCCAGAACAGCATGCCGCACCGCTGCTAGGCCACAAAATCAATACGATCTCCTATGGCGTCTACAGCCGCGGCCCTGATCTGGCCACGTTGCGGAAAGTGATAAGGAAACTGCAATATCCCGGAATGTGCCTCGGCGAATTGTAATAAGCGGACAGCTGTCTAAAAGCGCACAGTTTTGCTCCCTGATACCACGGTTCCCATTCTATAGTGCAAGCTTGGCTTGAGTGACCTGACGTGCGGGCAAATAAACCCCTGCCGCGGCCGGATCGCGGTGGGGAAGAACCTTGCAAGCCAGATCGAAGGGAGATGAATCCTCAGCTCAACCACCTTTGGAGATAAAAATGCGTGATCAAAATCAACATACTCAGCTTTCCGTTGTTAAGCCACAAGTCAATCGGGCACAGATCGCCAAATACCTGGAACTTATCTTTCCGCATTGCGGCGATGGGCATCTTGCCATTCGCGGATTCTACGGCACGAGGGGCAAGAGGCCGCCGATCATAACATCGGTCCCGCTAAAGGCCGGCTTGGCGAATTTGGGCGACATTATTGACCGCTGCGAAGCAATGGCGATGCAGGCGGCTCAGTCGCTCGACCCGATCAATTTGGCGCCGCCCGCTTGCTTGTTTCAAACGCCCGTTCGCGCCTGCCAGGCGAACATTTTATGGGCGCCAACGATCGCGGTTGATATCGACGAAGGGCTGTCCGGCGATCCGGCGGCGGGCGTTGTGGCGATTGAAGCCGTGATCGGACCGGCGACGGTGGTTGTCGCGTCGGGCGGCCGTACTGCCGCGGGGCACGACAAACTACACGCGCACTGGCGCTTGACCGCGCCGGCCGACAGACAGGCGGCCCTTGGCGACCTTCAGCAAGCGCGCGCGCTGGCGGCGGCGTTGGGCGGCGGTGACAGGTCGGCAGCGACGCCGACCCAGCCGCTGCGCCTGCCCGGCTCGCTTCATACGAAAGACCCGGCCAATCCCCGCCTTTGTCGGATCATAAGGAGCGATCCCGCCGCCGAAGTAGACCTACAGCAAGCGTTGACGGCGTTGGTGACGGCGGCGAGGCGTGCCAGTATCCCTACCTGCCGGGTTTCGCACGGGGTGCCAGATGATCCCTTGGATCAAGCGCCGTATTCCGCGCAAGATCGGATTGAACTGGCGCGCGAAATAACGACGGTCATCGACAACAACCCCGGCGCGCCATACGACCCGAGCGACCCGAACGATACCGGCTGGACGTATAGCAACTGGTTCACGACGTTCTGCGCCTTCAAGGGCATGTTGGGCGACGTCTGGGACGATCCGAAAGCCGTCGATGTGGTCGCATCGTTCTCAGCGCAGAACGACGGGGATTATGGGGAAGGCCGACGCAAGTACCTTGAAGACACGCCTGTACCGAAGCTCGGCTACGATCGGCTTCGTAAGCTTGCGGACGCGCATAGCCGATACAAGGCATGGATTGCCGACGGGCGGCCAGCCAATCGGACACTGGATAGCTATCCTGCCTTCCAATCGAACGTCCAGAAGCCGTTTTCAACGGCCGTGCTTCCACCGGTCCAAATGGCCAAGCCCCCGCGTTGGGCCGATGCGGTCTCGCTTGCCGCGGCGCCGCCGCCATCGCCGCAACAATGGGTCCTTGATGGCCTTATCCCGGCCGGCGAGCTGACGCTACTCACCGGGCCGGCCGGCAACGGAAAGTCATTCCTGATCACCGAGATTGCTGCGCACGCGGCGGCCGGAAGGGGCTTTGGAGGCACGGGGGTTGCGACAGGCGGGACA
>JANQIT010000103.1 GCA_028282025.1 Hwanghaeella sp.
GGGCGGCCTGTCGCCGGACGGCAGTTCGACCTTCTATCTGGCCCGCCTGATCGGTCTTCGCCGGGCCTACGATCTTGCCCTGACAAACCGGACGCTTTCCGCCGAGGAAGCGGAAGACTGGGGCCTGATCAACCGGGTTCATCCGCCGGAGGAACTCGACGCGGCGGTGGACGCGCTTGCAGCCGACTTGGCCGCCGGGCCGACAAAGAGTTACGGGCGCACCAAGCGGCTGCTGCTGGACGGCGCCTCGGCCTCGCTGGAAACCCAGATGGAGATGGAAAGCCGGGCGATTGCGGACAGTTTGGGCAGCCGCGACGGTCGGGAAGGCCTGGATGCATTCCTGAATAAACGCGCGCCCGCCTTTTCCGGAGAGTAACAGCGGCGGTAATGGTTTTTTGAGACCTTGGACCCTAGAGTGAGGGAGAAGAGAAGACGACGGAAACGGCGTGTGAAGAGCATCAACATCCGCTGCGGTTCGGATATTCGGGACAGTCTGGTGGAAGCCGGATTTGACGGCGCGTTCTTGGAATGGGGCGACCCCGTCTGCCGGGGCCCCGTGCCCAGGGACCTGGAAGGGGAAGAGTACCGGGCGGTGCGGGCGCAATATATCGCGCAGTGGGAGATCCTGTCCGAAACGGTTGCCCGCGCCCGGCTGACCAGGGAAGCGAATGCGCTCGAAACCCTGGGCGGCTACGACAGAATACTGCTTTGGTTCGAACACGACCTGTATGACCAGTCCGTTCTGATCGACTTTCTGTCCCGGCTGTCGGACCGACCCCGCATTCTGGAGAAGATGCGCCTGATGTCGGTCGACCGATTCGACGGGGAGGAACGGTTTATCGGCTTCGGGCAGCTTTCCCCGCAGCAACTGGCGTCCCTATCCGGACGGGACACGGCGGTGACCGCTGAGATGGTGGATCTGGCGGTGCGCGCCTGGGACGCGTTTCGGCAGCCCGATCCTTCCACCCTGTTCACGCTGACCGGCGAGGATCTCTCCGTTCTGCCCTTCCTGAAGGGCGCGCTGCTGCGGCATCTGCAAGAGTTTCCGAACACGCGAAACGGCTTGGGCCTGACCGAGGAACTTATGCTGAAAGCGGTTGCCGACGGGGCGGAGACAGGGGTCGGTGTGTTCCGGAAAATGTACAGCGAGACCGAGCCGATGCCGTTCCTGGGCGACGTCATGTTCTTCCGGGATATGGAACACTTGATCGAAGGGACCAAGCCGGCCTTGCAGGCCGCCGGGGACTGGCGCGATCCGCTGGAGCTTACAACCTTCGGCAAGGCGCTGTTGCGTGGCGAACAGGACTGGGTGCGCACGAACGGGATCAATGAATGGCGCGGCGGCGTTCATCTGGTGGGGAACGGCCCGCTCTGGCGCTGGTCCGACGCGGACGGCCGCCCGGTGCACGCCTGACGGTCCCGGCGTCTTCAGAAGGCGGCCGGAAGGCTTAAGGTCGCGCAGAGGCCGCCCTCCGCCCGGTTTTCCAGGCTGATATCGCCGCCATGGGCATGAGCGACCGACCGCGCGATGGATAGACCCAGGCCGACACCGCCCGTTTCCGCGCCGCGGGCCGGGTCGAGGCGGACAAACGGTTCGAACGCCCGTTCCAAATCCTCCGGCGGTATTCCGGGGCCATCGTCGCAGATCTCGATTTCCACCATTCCGCCGACCGCCTTCGTTTCGATCCGCACGCGTTCGCCATAGCGGACGGCATTGCCGATCAGGTTGCGGAGCGCCCGCTTCAGCGCGAGCGGCCGGCAGCGAACGTCTGCCCCCTCTGCGGTCGCCGCACTGTCCAGAGCGACATCTGCGCCGGTTTCCCGGAACTCGCGGGCAAGTCCTTCCAACAGGACCGCGAGGTCGAGGGGGACGGTTTCCTCGCTGGCCGTTTCGGAGCGCACGAAGGCCAGGACCTCGTCCGTCATCGCTTGCAGTTCTTCCAGTGTGGCCACGAAGCGGTCGCGCTGTTCCTCGTCCTCCAACAGTTCGGCGCGCAGCCGCAGCGTCGTGATCGGCGTGCGCAGATCGTGGGACAGAGCGGCCAGCATCTGCATCCGCTCGCCGACGAACCGGTCGATCCGGTCCCGCATGATGTTGAAGGCCGCGATCAACTGACGGATATCGGCAGGCCCGTCCTCCGGCACGGGCTCCGGCCGTTCGCCTTGGCCGAAGCGCTCGGCGGCCTCCGTCAGCGCGCGCAACGGCCGCATGGTCCGACGCACCAGCCAGGTGACCACGACAATGACGGCGATGGCCGACAGGCCGAAGGAAATCAGCGCGGGCGCGCCCCAGGCATGATCGGGCCTGCGCAGTGCGCTGGCGCTGTTCAGCCAAGCGCCGTCGTTCAGCCGCACGCTGGCCAGCAGGCCGATCCGCTGGTCGTCGAGGTATCGCTTGGGCAGATGGCCGCGACGGTCGTCGTCATCTTCATCTTCGTCGTTATGGTCGTCGCGATATCGGTCGCGGTCGTCCCAGTCATCGTCGTGCCAGCGGGGTTTCGATGCCGGAGATGAAAAGGGTTTCCAGCGTTGCGGTTCGAACCAGGCGCGGTCGTGCGCCCATTCTGGTTGAAAAGCCAACAGCACATGCGCATCCGGCCGTTCCAGGGCCTCGGCAAGCTGGTCGCGCATGAAATCCTCGACCGGGCTGTCGATCTCTTCAGTTCTGACGAAGGGCGCGGATGTCAGCCGGAACCGAAGACCCGGCGAGGAAGCGGCGGCCAGAATTTCCCGGTGCAGCGACGGGGCCGATGCTTCGAGCAGATGGACCACGGCGACGATCCGCTGTGCGGCCGCCTCCCGCGCGGCGCCGCGCAGGGCCTGCCGCCGGTCGTCGGCCGCGATCAGCAATGCCAGGATGTGCGACAGCAGAAGAACGATCAGGATGATGACGATCAGGCGGCTTGCCAGACTGTGAGACTGAAAACCGCGTCCGCGCCTAAGCCTCCGCAGGCGGGAGAAGCGCGGCGGCTGTTTGTGCAGCACCGGGTCCGTCATGCCTGCGTCACCTTGCTGGCGAAGACATAACCGCCGCCCCAGACGGTTTTGATGATTTCCGGTGCACCGGGATCGCGTTCCAGTTTTTTGCGCAGGCGGCTGATCTGATTGTCGATGCTGCGGTCGAAGGGGGCGGCGGACCGGCCGCGGGTAAGATCCAGCAGGCGGTCTCTGTTCATCACCACGCCCGGATTGGCGGTCAGAACGGCCAGCAGGCGAAACTCTCCCGTGCTCAGCGGCTGGGCGACGCCTGTCTCGTCGAAGAGTTCCCGGCGTTCCGGGTCGAACCGCCAGCGGTCGAAGGTTATGGTATTTCCGGCGGCTACCGCCGCTTCCCCCGGCGGTTGCTTGGGCGAACGGCGCGCCACGGCCTTGATGCGGGCCAGAAGCTCCCGCGGGTTGAACGGTTTGACCAGATAATCGTCCGCACCCACCTCCAGCCCGACGATCCGGTCCGTATCTTCGCCCATGGCGCTGAGCAGGATGATCGGCAGGTCCATCGATTCCCGGATATGCCGGCACAGGCTGAGCCCGTCCTCTCCCGGCATCATGATATCGAGAACCACCAGATCGACCGCATGGCCGCCCAACAGTTTGCGCGCCTCCGCCGCGTTCGCCGCCAGGGAGGTCCGCATGCCGTTCTTGTTCAGATACTTGCCCAGCAAATCGCGGATTTCCCGGTGGTCATCGACCACCAGGATGTGCAGATTTTGGGGCGGTGCGGTTCCCGAATTCACGGTGCGGTAATCCTGGGCTGCTTTCGGATCAGTCTACAGGCGGGCCGGTGGGGAAGCCCGGCATAAAATGTAACCGTTTGTATCAGTCCTGCCGTTTGATACAGCTTGCGACCCTTTTGGCCGGTCGCCGCCATAGTTCTGCGACATCTGCGGTGTCTATTCCCTCCTGCATCTTGAAACGCAATCGGGAAAGGATGAAACGATGCAGAACGGGCAAACTCAAGAAGAGAACGGCAATCGAAAACCTCACCGCAGCGGGGCGCGCTGGTTCTTCGTGCTTCTGATCGCGGGCGCTGCGATCTCAACGGCCGCCGTGGTCGGTAACGCAATCGCTTCCGGCGACGGCTACAAAAGTAAGTTCGGCTGGGGTCATCACGGTGCGGGTCACGGGGCCGGAGCGGTGATGTTCCGGCAGTTCGATGCCGATCGGGACGGCGTTCTGACCGAAGCCGAGTTGAAGAGCGGTGCGGCGTCGCGGATTGAGGCGAACGACGCCAACGGAGATTCCGCTCTGTCGCTGGAGGAATTCGAAGCCGTGTGGCTGGAGATGACGCGGTCCCCCATGGTCCGGGCCTTCCAGCGGCTCGACGAAGACGGTGACGCGCAACTGACCCAGCAGGAGTTGAATGAGCGTATCGACTGGGCCTTGGTGAGGATGGACCGAGACGGCGACGGTGCGATCACCAAGCGCGAGCTGGGGCGGAAGAAACACCGCCATCACGATGATGATGACGATGACGACTGATCGTCCCTAACCCGTCGCGCGCGACGGGCGCTAGCCGGTCTCTGCGGCCATCTCCGAGGCCAGATCCAAAAAGGCCCGGATGGTCGCGAGCCGGCGGCGCGCCCGCAGGCAGACAACATATTCCGCGACATCCAGCGCGTCGGCCTCCAACGCTATCAGGCGCAGGTTCTTGTGTTCTTCATGTTCCGCGGTGACCACGACACTGACGCCAAGACCTGCGAGGACGGCTTCGCGCACGGCCTCCCGCGTTTCGATTTCCAGGGCCGCGGGGAATTCCAATCCGGTCTTGGCCACGGCGCGTTCGAACACTTCGCGCGTAATCGATGGACGCTCGCGGACGACAAGCGGATGCGACAGAAGCTCTTCCAGGCGAAGACGCTTGAATTCCGCCAAAGGGTGATCGCGCCGGGCCACCGCCGCCAAGGGCGAGCGACGGTACGGCACCGCATGGAGCCGGTCTTCAATCGGAACGTTCGACAGCAGCGCCACATCGACACGGTAGTCGACAAGGCTGGCCAGAACGCTGTCGCGGTTACCCATGGAGATCCTGACCTGGAGGCCCGGGTGCCGCTGTTTCAAAGCCGCGCATAGCTCCATGGCGTGGCGCGGGCTGTCTGCGCCGACGGCAAGCGTTCCGCGCGCCACATTCTGAGCGCCTGAAAGCATGGCCTCGGCCTGATCGCGCAGCGTTTCGATCCGGGTCGAAACATCCGCCAGCGCGCGGCCAAGGTCAGTCAGGGCCACGCCGCGTCCCCGCCGTTCGAACAGGCGTACGCCATAGGTTTCCTCCAGCGCCTTGACCTGTGCCGACAGCGTCGGCTGGCCGACATTCAAGGCCCGCGCCGCACGGGAAAAACTCCCCTCGGCGGCGACAGCGTGGAAGGCGCGAAGATGGGTGGGGTTGAGCATTTAATTTATCGCTTTTGCCGATACAATAAATGAAAAATATCGATTAGACGCATAATCGTCCAGATGGCATAGAGCGGATGCGAATTTTCTGAAGGGACCTCTCCCGATGACCGATGTTATCTATCCGCCGCGCGACGGCGGTCCGACGGCGGACCGTCCATTGCTGTTGACGCCTGGACCGCTTTCCACCACCGACAGCGTTAAGCAAGCGATGTTGAAGGATTGGGGGTCCTGGGATGCGCCGTTCCGGGATATGAATGCGGATATCCGGGCGCGCCTGGAGGCGATTGCCGCCGGCGGCGACCGGCTGACCGCCATTCCCTTGCAGGGCAGCGGAACCTTTGTCGTCGAAGCAATGTTGGGAACCTTCGTGCCGCGGGACGGTTCGGTCCTGATGCTGACGAACGGCGCCTACGGGGACAGAGCGATCAAGATCTGCGAACGGATGGGGCGGGACGTGAACGTCTACCGGACCGCCGAGAATACGCCGCCCGATCCGGCGGAGGTGGAGCGTCTGTTGCAGGCGGGAACCTTCAGCCATCTGTTCGTCGTGCATTGCGAAACCACAAGCGGCATCCGCAATCCGGTGGAAGAAATCGCCGCGGTTACCGCGCGTCACGGGGTCGGCCTGCTGATCGACGCGATGAGCGCGTTCGGAGCCCTTACGCTCGACGGTGCGGCATTGGGCTATACGGCCCTGGCCGCCAGTGCGAACAAATGCCTGGAAGGGGTTCCGGGCATGGGGTTCGTCCTGGCCGACAAGCAGGCGCTTCGGAAAGCTGAAAACAATGCGCATTCGGTCAGCTTGGACCTGCATGAACAGTGGGCCTATATGGAAAAGACCCGCCAATGGCGTTTTACGCCGCCCACGCATGTTCTGGCCGCGTTTCACATCGCGTTGCAGGAGCATGCGGCGGAGGGAGGCGTGTCCGGCCGGGGCGCCCGCTATGCTGCGAATTGCCGTCATTTGGTGACCGGCATGCGGACGTTGGGCTTCGAGACATTCCTGAGCGACGAGAATCAAGCGCCGATCATTGTCGCATTCCATGCGCCGCAGGATCCGAGCTACGATTTTACCACCTTTTACGACAAGTTGGCCGCGCGCGGGTATGTCATCTATCCGGGGAAACTGACCCAGGTCGAAACCTTCCGTGTGGGCTGCATCGGTGCGATGGGGCCGGCGGATATCGATGGCGTCGTTGAGGCCGTCGCGGACGTGCTTGGCGACATGGGTGTCCAAAACCGCCGGCCGCACGCGGCCTGATCTCATTCTTACAAAGGCAGTATCAATATGACCAACCGTTCCAACGGGACCTACACCGGTCCGGTTCAGGCCCTGATCTTCGACAATGCCGGAACAATCGTGGACTTCGGCTGCATCGCGCCTGTGATGGCCTTTGTCGAGATCTTCAAGCGCCGCGATATCGACATCACGGTACCGGAAGCGCGCCAGCCGATGGGGGCCGCGAAGCGCGATCACATCGTGCAGATCCTGGCGATGCCGCGCGTGGCGGAGGCTTGGAAGGCGAAGCATGGGACGGCTGCCGGCGAAGCGGATGTCGACGCGATGTATGCGGACTTCCTGCCGCTCCAGATCCAGTGCCTTGCGGACTATTCGACCGTCATTCCCGGAACGGACGCGCTGTTCTCCAAAGCCCGTGAAGCGGGCATGAAGATCGCGACGACCACGGGCTATCCGAAAGAGGTCATGGACGTTCTGGCGGAGACGCTGACGACGCAGGGACTGGAGCCGGACGTGCGGATCTGCGCCAGCGACGTCAGCCACGGGCGGCCCTATCCGGATATGTGCCTTCAGGCGGCCATGGGCGTGGGCGCCACCGATGTCCGGGGCTGCGTCAATATCGATGACAGCGCGCCGGGTCTGGAAGCCGGTCTGGCGGCCGGCATGTGGACCATCGGTCTTGCCTGTTCCGGGAACGAAGTCGGCCTGTCGCAGGAAGAGTGGGCGGCGCTGTCGGCGGATGCGCAGAAGGACGCGTTCGAGACCGCGCGTGTCGGCCTGGACCAGACCGGCGCGCACTACGTCGTGCCGACGATCGAGGACGTTCAGCCTTGCCTGGACGACATCGCCCGTCGTCTGGCCGCGGGTGAGAAGCCGTAACCGCTTAAGAGCGTCTCACCTTTACTCATAACCGTGGAGACGGCGCATCCGGAAGGCTGGATGCGCCGTTTTCTTTTGATACCGCATCCCTTTCGTCGTTTTGGCCTCCGCGCCCCGGTTCCGGGCGCTTCGGCGGGGCGGCCGGAACAGGCGCGCCCCGTCGGAAGGGATGCGGTATCAAAAGAAAACCGCGCATCCAGCCTT
>JANQIT010000104.1 GCA_028282025.1 Hwanghaeella sp.
GGCCCGGTGGACCCGCAGGGGGATACGGAAGCCCCCAGCCGCACCAGCGTCGAGGCCGCGGCGGAAGCCGTACGCACGCCGCTGACCGAACAGATCGACATCAGCGCCGCGGCGAAAATGTCGCGCGGCGAACTGGCCACCCAGATCACCGGCATTCTGGCGGAAGTACTGAAAGAAAAGCAGATCCAGTTGAATTCGATGGAACAGCGGGACCTGGTGACCCTGTTGATCAACGACATGCTGGGCCTGGGACCGCTGGAGGCCCTGCTGTCCGACGAAAGCGTAACCGACATCATGATCAACGGCCCGTACCAGATCTATGTCGAACGCAAGGGCAAGCTGACCCTGACCGACATCCGGTTCCGGGACAACAAGCATCTGATGTCCGTCTGCACGCGGATTGTAAGCCGGATCGGCCGCCGGGTGGACGAAAGCTCCCCCATGTGCGACGCCCGTCTGGAAGACGGCAGCCGCGTCAACATCATCATCCCGCCATTGGCCCTGGACGGCGCATCGGTTTCCATTCGTAAATTCTCGGAAAAAAAGATCACGCTGGAGGTGATGACCAGTCAGGCGAACATATCGCCGCCGATGGAAACCGTTCTGAAGATCGCCGGGCGCAGCCGGCTGAATATCCTGATCAGCGGCGGCACCGGGTCGGGGAAAACCACCCTGCTGAACGCTTTGAGCCGGATGATCGATACCGGCGAACGCGTCGTCACCATCGAGGACGCCGCCGAATTGCAATTGCAGCAGCCGCATGTGGTCCGTCTGGAAACCCGCCCGGCAAACCTGGAGGGTAAGGGCGAAATCACCATGCGCGACCTGGTCAAGAACGCCCTGCGCATGCGGCCCGACCGGATCATTCTTGGCGAAATCCGCGGCGGCGAAGCCATCGACATGCTGCAGGCGATGAATACTGGCCATGACGGGTCGATGTGTACGATCCACGCCAACAACCCGCGCGAAGCCCTCACCAGGTTGGAGAATATGGTCAGCATGGCGGGTTTCAATCTACCGCCGAAGGCCATGCGGCAGCAGATCGCCTCGGCCGTCGATCTGATCGTTCAGGTCAGCCGGATGCGCGACGGAAAGCGCCGCATCACCAGCGTCACCGAAGTGGTCGGCATGGAGGGCGACATCATCACCACCCAGGAACTCTTCGCCTTCAAGTTCAAGGGTGAGGATCAGGAAGGGAACCTTCTGGGCGACTTCGAACCCGCCGGTCTGCGCCCCCACTTCGCGGAAAAGGCATCCTATTTCGGACTCGAACGCCCCTTGCTGGAGGCTGTTGGATGAACGCCCTTCTGAACCAATTGAGCCCCGACGTGCTGTTTGCGGCGGTCGCCGTGCTGGCGGCGGTCGCGGTCCTGTCGATGGTTTATGTGGTGGCGTCCTTCAACATCCGCGAACGCACCCAACGACGCGCCCGGCTGGAGCGCGCCGCCAATCGCCGCGGCGCCGCCAAGGTCGATGCAGAAGCGCTGACCCTGCGAAAAGCGGACCCGACAAGCCGGTTCGACCGTTTTTTCCGCCCATTCCTGCCGAAACCCGACAAGCTGCGCGCCCGGCTGCGCCAGACGGGGCGCAAGATCTCGCCGGGGCAATTCGGTCTGGCGATCTTGATTTCCACCCTGACCGGATTCGTCGTGGTCTGGCGTCTGGGCGGGTTGCCGCCGCTGCATTCGATGGTCGCCGGCATCGCCATCGGCCTGATCGTCCCCAATCTCGCCGTCACGGTGATGGTGAACAAGCGGCGCAATATGTTTCTGGACAGTCTGGCCGACGGGATCGACGTCATGGTGCGCGGCCTGAAGGCGGGCCTGCCCGTGTCTGAAACCGTCGTGGCGGTCGCCAATGAATCCAAGGAACCTGTGAAAGGCGTCTTCAAGGAAGTCGCCGACCGGATCCGTGTCGGCGCGCAGGTTGACGAAGCCATCGTCGGCGCAGCGGAGAACATCGCGGCTTCGGAACTGAAGTTCCTGGCGATCACCCTGTCGGTTCAGAAAGAGACAGGCGGGAATCTGGCGGAAACCCTGGAAAACCTGTCGGAAATCCTGCGCAAGCGCCGGCAGATGAAGCTGAAGATCAAGGCGGTTTCGTCCGAAGCCCGGGCCAGCGCCACCATCCTGGGCTCCCTGCCGTTCGTGATGTTCCTGATCCTGTTCGCGGTAAACACCAGCTACGTCATGGAACTGTTCAACGACCCGCGCGGCCACGTGCTGCTTGCGATGGGCTTGGGCAGTATGGCGATCGGGATCGGCGTGATGGCCAAGATGGTCAGGTTCGAGATCTAGAATATGTCGCCTTTACCCGGAACCAGTGACACGCTCTAGAAAGGGGCAACCGGTCATGACTTTCAGCGATTTCATCCCTTCCGGCTGGTCTGCCGCCGATCTGTTTTTCGTTCTTGCCTGGGGTGCGACTTTCCTGGCCGTCATCGCGATCTGGGTGCCCCTGCTGGACCGGCAGCCGAGCGGTCGCCGCGCCGTTGCGATCCGGCAACGCCGGACGGATCTGCTGACCGAAGCGAAAGCGCCGAAGCGGCGGGGCCTGGGCAGGTCGGGGATGAGCTTCGCCAAACGGGTGGTTCAGCGCCTGGAACTGTTGGGAAGCGATCAGGCCGAGGTGGCGCAGCGCAAGATGCTTCAGGCCGGCTTCCGGTCCAAGGACGCGGTCGTCATGTTCCTGTTCATGAAGCTCGCCATGCCGGTGGTTCTGGGGGTTCTGTCCGCCGCACTGCTGTACGGCACCAACCTTTATCCGATCCCACCGATCACCAAACTGGCGGTATGTATCGGACTGACGCTGATCGGATTTTACCTGCCGGAAGTCTATGCCAAGAATGCGGCGGACAAACGGAAGCAGGCTCTGTCGAAATCGATGCCGGACGCGATGGATCTGCTGGTGATTTGCGTCGAAGCGGGCCTGAATCTCGATTCCGCCCTGGTCCGCGTCGCCCGCGAAATCCGGCTGGGCAATCCGGAGCTGGCCGACGAGATGGAATTGACCTCCGTCGAATTGGGGTTCCTGCCGGAACGCCGCGACGCCCTGCGCAATCTGGAAATACGGACCGATCTGCCGGCGGTCACCGCCCTGGTCGGCACCCTGGCTCAAGCGGAGAAATACGGCACGCCGCTGGCCCAAAGCCTGCGCGTGCTGGCCGCCGAAATGCGTACCGAGCGCTTGATGAAAGCGGAAGAGAAAGCCGCCAAACTGCCCGCCACCCTGACGGTGCCGATGGTGATTTTCATTATGCCGTCGCTGTTCATCGTCCTGATCGGTCCGGGCATCCTGCGCACCCTGGATGGGCTCGGAAATCTCTAAAGCGTTCGGTTCATTCCGAACAGGCGGGGCACGACGCACACTTCATCGGTTGGGGCGGGATCGCGCGGCGGTGCGGAACGTCACACCCCCGCGCCGCTTTCGGTCAGCGAACCAATAAAACTCAGATTTCCGGGAATGAAGGCAGGCCGCACCGGACGAGTTGCCCCATTACGAAGCCGGAACACGCCCCCCAGCCATGAAGGCGCGGATCGCCTGCAGGCGGCGCGCCGGGTCCTGAAGCCCGCGGATCGTCCGGAAATACGCAATATTCCGGTCAACGGAGACCGGGTCCAGATCGAAAGCCGCCAGCTCCCGCGCTTCCGTTTCACGGCCCGACAGCGCCAGGACCATGACCAGCGTCTGCCGCTGTTGCGCGGTTGCCCCTTCGGAGGACGCAACATCGCGTAGCGCGGCAATACCGGACTCCTCGTCGCCGCCCAGATACCGGCTCAATCCCAGATTATGGCGAAGATCGCTGTTATTGGGGGCGACGGCCAGGCCGCTTTGGTAAACCGCCTGCGCGGCGGCGTGATCTCCCGCCAGATCGTGGGCGGCGCCCAGACCCAGATAGGTTCTGAAATCCTGCGGCGCACGGTCCAGCGCCGCACGGTATTGGGGGATCGCCAGCGCCGGTTCGCCCAGCGCCACCAATGTGTTTCCCAATCCCCGGCGCGCCTCGGCGCTGTTCGCATCCCGAAACAGGGCCGACCGGAAGACTTCCGACGCTTCCGCAGGCGACCCGCCAAAGGCGAGCGCGAAGCCCAGCTTGGTCAGCGGTTCGGCCTGATCCGGGCGCACCGTATGGGCGTTCCGGAACAGGGTTGCCGCGGCGGGGAAATCGCCCTCCGCCATTTTGGCGTCTCCGGCCCCCAATACGGCTTCATAGGTGCCCGTCCCCGGCGTAGTCGCGGCGAGCTTCGCCTGTTCGCCGGTCAGCAGACAGCCCTGCAGCCCCAGGCACGCGACAACGGTCGCGGCGCGCAATGCCGTGCGCAAGGAGGGCCGGTATCTATGGAAGTCGCGGATCATGCTCGGACAGTATCCGAACGCCTGTTCCGGCGCATCAAAAAACGCCGAACATTTCAAACGATTGCAATATTACTTGAGTAAGCACAGAAAATGACAACGAAAACCCAAGCGAGCGGCCCCGATTACTTGACGGTTGTCGCCCCGGTTTTCGCAAGATCTTCGATTTCCGCGTCATCGACGCCCAGCACCTCTTTCAACACATCCTCCGTGTGCTGACCCAGCATCGGCGGCGGATTTCGGTACTGAACGGGCGTCCCCGACATTTTCACGGGGTTGGCGATCAGGGGAACCGTTCCCTCTCGCGCCGCCTCGTGCAGAAGGTCGATCTTCATGCCGCGGGCCTGCACCTGCGGGTCCTCGAACACCTGTTGGATGTTGTTGACCGGGCTGCACGGCACACCGATCGCGGCCAGACCATCGACCCATTCGGAAACGGTCTTTCGCTCCATATAGGCCGGCATGGCGGCGTAAAGCGCCTCTCTGTTCACCACGCGAAGCTGGTTGGTGGTGAAACGCGGATCTTCCGCAAGATCGCCGGCGCCCGCGAAGTCGCACCATTTCTGGTACTGACCGTCATTGCCGACCGCCAGGATGACATGACCGTCGGCGCAGGCGAATACCTTGTAAGGCACGATGTTCGGATGTTCGTTACCCCGCTGAAGCGGCACCTGGCCGGAAACCAGATAGTTTACGCCCTCGTTGATCAGCCATGCGACCTGGGTATCCAACAGGCAGCAATCGATATGCTGACCTTCGCCGGTTCTGTCCCGGTGGCGCAGAGCGGCCAGGATCGCCGTCGATGCATACATGCCGCACATCACGTCCGCTATGCCGACGCCGACCTTCACCGGCTCCACCCCGGGCGTCCCGGTGATCGACATGATCCCACCCACACCCTGGGCCAGAAAGTCGTATCCCGCGCGGGAGGCGTAAGGGCCGGTTTGCCCGAATCCGGTGATCGAGCAATAGACAAGACCGGGGTTTTCCGCCTTCAGGTCGTCATAGGACAGACCGTAGGATTTCAATCCACCGACCTTGAAATTCTCTACCAGAACGTCGCATTCCCTAATCATGCGCTTGGCGAGCGCCTGACCTTCCGCACTGGCGAGGTTGATGGTGATCGACCGTTTGTTCCGGTTGGCGCACAGATAATAAGCGCTCTCATTCGTGTCTTCGCCGTCATGCCCCGTCACATAGGGGGGCCCCCATTTGCGCGTATCGTCGCCCTGGTCCGGGCGTTCGACCTTGATCACGTCGGCGCCCAGATCGCCCAGATACTGCGTACAGGTCGGTCCGGCCAGAATACGGGTAAGATCGAAGATACGGATGCCGTCGAGGGGCAATGCGGTCATGACAGGGTCTCTACTAAAATCCTGGATCGGCGATAGCCGCTATAGGCGGCCGTCATAGGCTTGACGGTCGAAATGGCAGGCCAGCACCGTGAAATTATCCGCACTAAGCGCGGTTTCCATCGCGGATGCAAGATCCTCGCGGCTGTTCACGTCCACACCGTATCCGCCGAGCGCGCGTCCGACGGAGGCAAAGTCGGTGCCTTCGAAATCGACCCCCAGATTGTCCAGCCCCACGCCGCGCTGCTTCAATTCGATCAGCGCCAGGGACTTATCGACAAAGACGACGACCGGCACCGCCAGCCTCAGGTCCCGCAGGGTGGCCAACTCGCCCAGGATCATCTCCAAGCCCGCATCCCCGGTAAAGGCGACGACCGGCCGCTCCGGATCGGCGATTTTCGCGCCCGCCGCCAGCGGCAGGGCGCAGCCCATGGTGCAAAGCCCCGTCGATTGCAGCAATTGCCGCTCGCCGAAACAGGACCAGACCTGACTGAGCAGGATACGGTGCGCCCCGCTGTCGACCGTGGCGACCCCGTTCCGGGGCAACGCCCCGCGCACGGTTTCGACAATGGCCGCCGGGCCCCAGGCTTCGTTCTGACCGTAAGCGCCCGCCAGCACCTCTTTCGCCGCGGCGGGTTCGCCGCCGGACCATGTTCCCTTGGGCGCGACACCATCCGCCAGGGCCTTCAGCCCCGCCGCCGTATCGCAGACGAAGCTGATCCCCGCCTGATGCATGTAATGATCGTTGGGCGCGGCGGCGAATTCGACGACCCGTTTGTTGCGCGGATCCCAGACATTGCGCCAGCCGGTCCGCATCTCGATGGGATCGTAGCCGGCCAGCAGGATCAGGTCCGCCGCCTCCACCAGGGGCAGCAGCGACTTGTCCGCCGTCGGGGAAAGGCCCGCACCGCCCAACGACAAGGCGTGATCTTCCGGCAGCACGCCCTTCGCCTTGTAACTGGTGATCAGGGGGACGGAATAGGTCTCGCAGAAAGTCCGCACCGCATCGGCGCCACCCGGGCTGTTCATCACATCCAGCCCGGAGATCATCAGCGGACGATCCGCCTCCGCCAGCCAGGCGCGGGCCGCATCCAGATCCGGTCCGGGGGCCGGCGCCGTTATACCGGCCGCCGCGCGGCGCGCCATGCCGAATAGGGCGGCGGGCTTCTTCTGGCGCGAGATCGGCAGATCGATATGGACAGGCCCGGGCCGCTCTTCCATCGCCAGGCTCACCGCCCGGTCAGCCAGCACGTCGACCGCGCCGTCGCCCAGGGTGAAACTGCCCTTGGTCACCGGCCCCAGCACCCGGTTGTGGTCGAAGACCTGGTGGTTGTAGGTCAGGGCCTCTTCCGCATCGACGCAGCCGGTCAGCACGATCAGCGGCACGCGGTCCTGCTCGGCATTCGCAATGACGTTGAAGCCGTTCGCCATGCCGGGCCCCACGGTCATCACCAGGATGCCCGGCGCGCCGGTCATGTGATAGGTGCCTTCGGCCATGAAGCCGGCATTGTTCTCATGCTTGGTGAGGATGAATTCGATCCCCGCCTTTTGCAGGGCGTCCATCATAGCGATCACTTCGCCGCCCGGAATCCCGAAGGCGTAGCGGCACCCGGCATCATAAAGCCGCCGGGCGATCACATCGACGGCCCGGAGCGTTTCCGAATTTTCTTGAGTCATTCTGCTGCCATCTTGGCCCGGTTTTGCGCCAGGCGTTCGTACCCGTCTCTCGATTGCGGCAATTTACGGTCCAGAATCCGGCTGGCAACCACCGTGCGGAGAATTTGTGCCGTTCCGCCGCCGATTGTGAACATCCGTGCATCCCGGCACATGCGTTCCAGCGGCTCGTTCCGGGAGTAACCCCGCGCGCCATGAAGCTGCAGTGCGTCGTTCGTCACCTTGATCGCCATTTCCGAGGCGAAGACCTTGGCCTGCGCCGCCAGACGGACATCCGGGAAGGGATTGGCGCTGGCCGCAGCCCGCCAGATCATCAGGCGCGCCGCATCCAGTTGGATCGACATGTCGGACAGCATCCATTGCAGTCCCTGGAATTCAGCGATCGGGCGGCCGAACTGTTCGCGCATCTGCACGAAGTCGAGCGCGGTTTCATACGCGCCGGTCGCGATCCCCATCGCCACCGTCGCCGCCCCAACGCGCTGAGAATTATAGGCGTCCATCAATTCCGCAAAGCCGCGTTTGAAGCCACCCGGCGGGGTGAGAACCCTGTCCGCCGGCACTTCCATATCCTCGAAGAAGACGTCCGTCTCCGGAATGCCGCGCAGGCCCATGGTCGGTTCCCGCCGGCCGATGCGCAGCCCCTTGGTTTCGTCGCGCACGGCCAGGAACCCGCCGATCCCCTGCTCGTCGCCGTTTTCGTCGAAGACGCGCGCGAAGATCACATGCAGACGGGAGACGCCGCCGCCGGTGATCCAGTGTTTCTTGCCGTTCAGCACATAGACGCCGCCGCGCTTGTCGGCCCGCGTCGTCATTTCCGACGCGGCGGACCCCGCGTCCGGTTCCGTAATGCAGATCGCCGGTTTGTCGCCGCTCAGCACGAAGGACGCGGCGAACTTCTTCTGCTCTTCCGTGCCGTACCGCATGACGGCGGAGATACCGCCCATATTCGCCTCCACCGCGATCCGGCCGGTAACGCCGCACACTTTGGCGAACTGCTCAATGACCAGCGAGGCGTCGAGGAAACAATGGCCCGGACCGCCATAGGCTTGCGGCACGGTCATGCCCATGAAGCCCGCTTCGTGCATCGCCTCGACCACGTCCCAGGGATACTGCTCGGTCCGGTCGGTTTCCGCCGCGCGCGGCGCAACGAAATCCTGCGCCAGTTCGCGCGCACGGTCCCGCACCGCCCGCTGTTCCGGATTCAGGTCGAATTGAGTGGCCGCCAAGATCCCCGTGGTCATCGATAACTCCGCTGAAAGCAAACATTTCCCCAGACTCACGAGTTTGTGAGGATTTTCTTCTTCAGACAAACGAATTATATTGATTTATAAAATCAACTTTCTTGAAGTATGTAATGAACCTGCGCCACCTCCGTACCTTCGTGACAATTGCCGAGACCGGCAGCTTCCGGTCCGCGGCCCAGCGCCTGTACCTCACCCAGTCGGCCGTCAGCATGCAGATGAAGGCGCTGGAGGAGGTTCTGAACGCGGAACTTTTCGACCGGGGCAGCCGCCCGCCCGCCTTGAGCGCCCACGGGCGGTCCCTGTTGGACCGGGCGCGGGATCTGGTCGATCAGGCGGATGAATTTCAGCGCGCCGCCGCGGGCGGCGAGGATCTTTTCGGATCGCTGACGCTGGGCGTCATTCCCAGCGCCACGACGACCATTCTACCCGCCGCGCTGGCACGCCTGCGGGACAAGCATCCGGGCATGCAGGTGCGGGTGGAAGGCGGTCTCTCCGCCGGATTGGAGCATCATGTCGCCGTCGGCACCATCGACGCCGCGGTCGTTACGGAACCGGCACGGTTGCCCGCCGGGCTGCAGGCGCTGACCGTCTATGAAGAACCGCTGTTGCTGGCCGTGCCCAGGGAGACGGAGGGGACCGACCCCCGCATCCTGTTGGAAACCATGCCCTTTATCCGCTTCAACAAGGGAACGGGCGTCGGCCGCATTATCGAAACGGTTTTGCAGGCGCGCGGCATCCAGGCGAACGAGATGATGGAGCTGGATTCAATCGAGGCGATCCTGATGATGGTCTCCCGCGGTCTTGGCGCCGCCGTTGTGCCGGAGCGCAGCCTGACCGGCGTACTGCGGGACACGGTCGTTACGCACGCCTTCACCGGCGGCGACGCACGCCGCCGGGTCGGCCTGATCGTCCGGCGGCGTCAGGCGGCGGCCCCCCTTGTGACCGCCCTGCATGCGGCGTTGAGC
>JANQIT010000116.1 GCA_028282025.1 Hwanghaeella sp.
CGTCCTGACAGCACCCGGCTTGATGCCGGTCCTGTCGGTGGCGGCGCTCGCCTATATCCTGTATCTCGCCTACAGGATCGCAACCGCGCCGGTCGGCAGGAAGACAGGCGGGGCGACAGACACGGCCCCTGCCCTTGTCAGCGGCTATCTGCTGGCCATTGCGAACCCAAAAGCCTTCGCCGCATTCGGAGCGGTATTCTCCAGCGTTGTCATCCTGCCCGGCGACGCCTTCGCCGACGCCGCGCTGAAAATGGCTGTTCTTTCCACCCTGATCGTTGTCGTCCACACGATCTGGCTGTTGCTTGGAGTCGGGCTCGCCCGGGCGATGGGCGATCCCACCTGGGGCCGGATCATCAATATTGGGTTTGCAGCATTACTCGTTCTCTCGGTGGCGGCGGCTCTTCTGCCCTAGGAACCTTCCGTACGCGGTAATACGATCGTGAAGCCGCAAGGCCACTTAACGCCAACACTCCAAGCCCACCAGTGCTACACCGAGCTTTATTAAGACATTACTCATGTTGGGAAACCAAATGCCGTTTCGATCCATCGCCCCGGTTGCGCTGCTGGCCGCGGGTCTTCTGGTAAGCTCTCCGCAGACCGCGCGCGCCTGCGGCGGCCCCGACGATGCGTGTTCCGTCCCTCTGGGCAGCTACTTCGCGGCGGAACCGGGCACAGCGCTAGATAAGCGGCCCGCTGTCGTCTTCTTCCATGGCGGCGGCGGATGGGGCTCCCGGATCTTCAAGCTGCGCAAGAAGATGACGCAAGATTTTACCGACCGCGGCTATGTGGTCCTGGCGCCGAACGGCAAGAAGCGACCCGGCAGCCGGTTCGGGCCCGGCTGGGCCTTCATTCCCCAGTTCGAGCCGCATCGCGACGACATGGCCTTCACGCGCCAAGTCCTGGACGATGCGGAACAGCGTTTCAACATTGACCGCGACCGCGTCCTGATCGCGGGATATTCCATCGGCGGATCGCTGACATCCTATCTGGCCTGTTGGGACCCGACGGTGGCCGCCGCCTTCGCGCCGGTCGCGGGTGGGTTCTGGCGGCCGCATCCGGAAGACTGCGCCGGGCCGGTCAAACTGTTGCACACCCACGGTTGGCGCGACCAGACCGTCCCGCTGGAGGGCCGCCCGCTGAGCAGCCCCGGCGTCGAACAAGGGGACATATTCGAAACCCTGAACCGTTGGCGGGTAGAGAACAGTTGCGCGAAGTACCGGGCCGACAAGTTCGTTACGAAAGGCCCCTTCTGGCGCCGGATCTGGACGCACTGCGCGGACGGCACCGCCTTGGAGTTTGCGCTCCATTCCGCCGGACATAACGTACCGGACGCCTGGGCGAACCATGCCATTGACTGGTTCGAGAAAATCTTACCGTAGAAAATTAGGATTTCTCGATAATCTTTTATAATTACTAAATAATCGGTTCTGAATGACCATAGAACAATTCCCGTTCCCAATCCTGGAAGACCTGTCCGGGTTGTCTGGTATAGGAAAGGACAGCGACGATCCTGGTCTTGCCGGGGCCCACTGGGGCGACGCGATGCAAGGCGTGACGTCCCCGGAACAGACTTAAGGTCCCGGCGGTCTGCGGAACCTCCACCGGAGCGCCGGCATCTCCGCGCAGGACCTTGGCGATTCCGTCGAAATTTTCCCCGGCCGCGGATCGCATATCCGGATAGTATTCGAACGCCCCACCCGCCAACGGCTCCTGCAGCAGGAGTGTCGTGGCGAAATCCGCCCGGTCGAAATGCCAGCCCAGGCTCTGTCCCACGCGGAAGTAATTGACGTTGAGCGCGGCGAGGGGATCGCCGTGCAGAAACAGTTTTTCCAATCCAACAACGCGCGCAACGAATTCCCGAATGGCATCGGACCGATACAAGGCGGCGAGATCGCTGCCCTCCGGAATCTGATCGTAGGAAATCCCGCCCTTGGACGACCAGACGGTGGCGCATTTGGGGTGATCGCCCGGATACGACAGATCCCGGGGGGCAAAATAGACCGTATGATCCTGTTCCACATCGAAGCTGATCTTCTCAAGCGGTGCAACCTCAGCCGCCAGCCGAGCCGCGGCGGCGGGCAGCAGGAACCCCTCCAAGGCCAGGGAGCCGGTCTCCTCCAACACCCCGCGGCACTGCCGGCTTAGCGCTGCACAGGCCTCGCTACCAGGTTCGTGAACTGGGTAACGGTCGATATCCACAAGGTTGGAAAGGTCCATACTATTCCCCTCAGGCGATGCTCTATAAGATGGCGCCACGCGCTACAGTGTCAGTTTCCAGGGGAATTGAGAATGTCCAAAATTCATATCCAGTTCAGCCTTTTCTCAGCCTTCTATTCGCCGTTGATCGCCACGATGGCCGGTGGTTTTCTGAAGGAGGAAGGGTTGGACGCCGAATGGTCGGTCTCTCCCCCCGGGCAATCCGCCATCGCATCCCTGGTCGACGGGTCCGCGCAGGTTGTCCAGTCGGCGTTGAGCCAGGGTTTTACGCCGCTCAACAAAGGCGAGACGCCGCCGGTGGTTCATTTCGCCCAGGTCAATGAGATGGACGGGTTCTTCCTGACCGCGCGCGAACCGGACGAGGATTTTACCTGGGACAAGCTGGAAGGTGCGGAGGTTGTCTGCTTCGGGGGCGGTCAGCCGCTCGCCATGTTCAAGTACGCCTGTCACAAGGCCGGAATCGATTTCGACAAGATCAAGCCGATTCAGCCCGGCGGCGCCGCCGCCATCGACGAAGCCTTCCGCGCCGGCCAAGGACAGTACGTCCAGCAGCAAGGCCCCTACCCGCAACAGCTTCAGGCCGAGCGCATAGGCCATGTGGTCGCCCAGGTCGGCAAACAGGTCGGACGTTGCGGTTTTTCCAGCCTGGCGGCGACCCGCGAATGGCTGAAGAGCGATCAGGCGCTTGCCTTCATGCGCGCCTATCGGAAAACCCGGCGCTATATGAACGACACGCCCGCCGCCGAAATCGCCGCAAGCCAGCAATCCTATTTCCCGGAGACGGCCCCGCAGGCGCTGACCGACTGCATCGCCGCCTATCAGGCGCTTGGAACCTGGACCCCGCATCCGGAGATCACCGAGGAAGCCTATCAGGCGACCCTGGACATCTACGAGTACAATAACGGGATCGCACGCCGGTTCGCCTATGACGAGGTTTGCAGCCTGCCGCCGGACGCTTGACCGGCGAGAGGTGAGCCGCACCGATTGAGCCCTGTGCGGAGCATCCGGCGGCGGCGACTTACGCATCTTTGCTGTCGCGATTCAGGAACGCTCTAGGCAGCAGGATACCCTTGCCGCCCTCATACAGGCCGCCGGAAGCGTCGAGCCCTACCGTTCGACGTGCTTGCAGCGGCTGGGGGCGGCCGGAACGAGCAGAAGAAACTGTCATCAAATCGCGGTTTTTGAGGGGTAGGCGATGCGC
This sequence comes from Hwanghaeella sp., assembly GCA_028282025.1. Lineage (GTDB taxonomy): Bacteria > Pseudomonadota > Alphaproteobacteria > UBA8366 > Aestuariispiraceae > Hwanghaeella. The sequence goes on from JANQIT010000116.1 coordinate 3,419, forward strand.
TATATCGCAGATGCCGACCGACCCCGCCGGTACAGACCGCAATCGCCCCCCGCGCACGATTGGAAACCTACGGAAATGACAGCACAGACGGAGTCCCCGGATACCGGCCAGCAGACCGGCGGTTTTCCCAGTTTGGCCGAGGCGACCCGGGTCTGGTTCCGCATCGGCTGCTTGTCCTTCGGAGGACCCGCCGGCCAGATCGCCCTGATGCATCGCGAGGTGGTCGACGAGCGGAACTGGATCAGCGACCGACGGTTCCTCAACGCGCTGAATTTCTGCCTCTTGCTGCCGGGGCCGGAGGCGCAGCAACTCGCCACCTATCTGGGTTGGCTGCTGCACGGCGCGAAAGGCGGCCTGATCGCGGGTCTGCTGTTCGTTCTACCGGGCGCCTTGGTGATGCTGGCCCTTTCCACGGTCTTCGTCCTGGCCGGCGAAGTCCCCGCCGTCGCCGCCCTGTTCTTCGGCCTGAAATGCGCGGTTCTGATGATTGTGCTGCAGGCCCTTTTCAAGGTCGCGGGACGGGCCTTGAAAGGCGGCGTTCCCTGGCTGCTCGCCGTGGCTGCTTTCATAGCGCTGTTCGTTTTCGAGACACCCTTTCCGGTCGTCGTCCTGGGTGCTGGCCTGATCGGCGCACTGACGCCCGGACACTTCACCCCTGCGGCCCATGGCGCGGGCGCGGTGGGGCCGCCTGCTCTGCTGGACCGGATGATGGAAACAAACCCGGACTATGCCGGCGGATTGGCGAAGAGCGCCCGGCGCGCCGGTCTGATCGCCTTGGCTGTCTGGGCCCTGCCCGTCCTGGTGCTGCTGCCGTTGGCCGGGGTTTACGCGGACATCGCGCTGTTTTTCTCCAAGATGGCGGTGGTCACCTTCGGCGGCGCCTATGCGGTTCTCGCCTATGTGGCGCAGGAGGCCGTGGAGGGTTACGGCTGGCTCAGCGCCTCGCAGATGCTGACCGGGCTGGGGCTGGCGGAAACCACTCCGGGTCCGCTGATTCTGGTGCTGCAGTTCGTCGGCTATCTGGCGGGTTTCGGTCAGCCCTCCGCCCTGTCCGGACTTGCGGGCGGCGTCGCCGCGTCCGTCCTGACCCTATGGGTCACCTTTGCGCCCTGTTTCGCCTTTGTCTTTCTCGGCGCGCCGGCCATCGAGCGCATTCAAGGCAACAAGGCGCTGTCCGGCGCGTTGGCGGCGATCACCGCGGCGGTGGTCGGCGTTATCGGCAATCTTGCTTTGTGGTTCGGCCTGCGCGTGCTGTTCCGGGATATCGAGAAAACGGACCTGGGGATCGTAACCGTCGGCCTGCCCATACCTGAAAGTTTGGACGCAACCGCCTTGGCCATCGCTGTTCTCGCCGGCGTCGGACTGTTCGGTCTCAAGCTCGGCGTCACAAAGACCCTGGCGCTTTGTGCGGCGGCCGGCCTTGCCGCCCATGCCCTGGTCGGGCTGTAGGGGCGTCAGTTTAGGCTGCGCATGAATTCTTCAATCTCGTTCTCATAGTAATCGCGGTGAAAGTCGGCATCGCCGGCAATCGCCTCCGCCAACAGGGTGCGGTATTCGGCCCGGGGCAATTCAATCGCGCCGAAATTCTCCAGATGCCGGGTTACAAACTGGCTGTCCAACAGCGTGAACCCGCCCCGCGTCAGCCGCGCCACCAGATGAACCAAGCCCACCTTGCTGGCGTCGCGTTCCCGGCTGAACATGCTTTCCCCGAAATAGGCGCTGCCCAGGGTGACGCCGTAAAGCCCGCCCACCAGCGCCCCTTCGAACCAGACTTCTACAGAGTGCGCATGCCCCATCCGAAATAGGGACGCGTAAAGGGTGAGAATCTTGTCGTTGATCCAGGTTCTGGGCCGCCGGTTCGAGGTTTCGGCGCAGCCTTCCATGACATCCTCGAAGGCCTCGTTGAAGGTCACGACGAACCTGCCTTGCCGTATGGTCCGCGCCAACCTCCTGGGCACATGAAAGCCGTTCAGCGGGATCACCCCGCGCATTCTGGGATCTATCCAGAAAAGGTCCGGATCGTCGCGGTCTTCCGCCATCGGAAACACACCGATAGCATAGGCGCGGAGCAGCATGTCAGGTGTAAGATCAAGCGGTTCCATCTATGGCAAGCGTCCCGACGTGCTGCTGGCAGGGTGTCGGACCGGCCGCCTATTTCAGGCCCATCCACTTCTCCAGCCAGTGAATATCGTAGTCACCGTTTATGAAAGCTTGCTCAGAAATGATCTGCTCGTGCAAGGGGATCGTCGTTTTGATTCCCCCGATCACATATTCCTCCAGGGCGCGCCGCAGGCGCATTAGGCATTCATTCCTATTCGCCCCGTGAACAACCAGTTTCGACACGAGGCTGTCGTAGAACGGCGGGATGGAATAGCCGGAATAGAGGTGGGAATCGACCCGCACGCCAAGGCCGCCCGGCGCATGATAATCCGTGATGCGCCCCGGCGAAGGCGCGAAGGTTTCCGGGTCTTCCGCCGTGACGCGGCATTCGATGGAATGGCCGCTGAAGACGATATCTTCCTGCTGTATCCTGACCGGCATGCCGGTCGCCACCCGGATCTGTTCGCGCACCAGATCGATGCCGCAGATCATTTCGCTGATCGGATGTTCCACCTGCAGGCGGGTGTTCATTTCGATGAAGAAGAATTCGCCATCCTCGTACAGGAATTCAATCGTCCCGGCACTGCGATACTTCATCTTCGAAAGCGCGGAGGTCACGACCGACCCGATCCGGTCGCGCTCAATATCGTTCAGGGCCGGGCTGGGCGCCTCCTCCACCACCTTCTGGTGACGGCGCTGGAGCGAACAGTCCCGCTCTCCCAAGTGGATGCAACCGCCCATACCGTCGGCCAGAACCTGCACCTCGATATGGCGTGGATGCCCGAGATAGCGCTCCATATAGACCGCATCATCCCCGAAAGCCGCCTTGGCCTCAGCCCGGCAAAGGGCCAGCGCCTCGGGCAATTCCTCCAGAGAGTTGGCGACCTTCATGCCGCGCCCGCCGCCGCCCGCCGCCGCCTTGATGATCAGCGGGAAACCGATATCCCGTCCGACCGCGATGGCTTCCGCGTCGGTTTCGATACCGCCGTCGGAGCCCGGAACGACCGGAATGCCGATTTCAATCGCCTTTTCCTTGGCGGCGATCTTGTCGCCCATGACCCGGATATGGTCCGGGGTCGGGCCGATGAAAACATGGCCGTGTTCTTCGACCATTTCCGCAAAATCGGCATTCTCGGCCAGGAAACCGACGCCGGGATGCACCGCATCCGCGCCGGTAACGTTCGCCGCCGACAGGATCGCCGCCATGTTCAAATAGCTGTCCTTGGGCGGCGGCGGTCCGATACAGACGGCCTCGTCCGCCAACCGTACATGCATGGCGTCCGCATCCGCGGTGGAATGAACCGCCACGGTCTGGATGCCCATTTCCTTGCAGGCGCGGTGGATACGAAGCGCGATTTCGCCCCGGTTGGCGATCAGAACCTTATCGAACATGGCTTTCTCCCGCGGTCTCTTGGCGGATCGCGGTCATCATTCCAGCACGATGAGCGGCTGGTCGAACTCGACCGGTTCGGAATCCTCAAGCAGGATCGCGGTAACCTTGCCGGCGCGCGGCGCCGGGATCGGGTTCATGACTTTCATCGCCTCGACGATCAGCAGGGTCTGGCCTTCCGCAACCTGGTCTCCGACTTTCACGAACGCGGCCGCACCCGGCTGCGGGCTTAGATAGGCCGTGCCGACCATCGGCGATTTCACGGCGCCGGGGTGATCCGCGGCCGCGGCCGGGCCACCCGCCGCTTCCGGCGCGGACGCGGCCGCAGCGGACACCGCGGGAGCCGCCAGCACCGCCGGCGCGGCGGCGGCGGCCTTGGACAGCCGCAGGGCCTGATCGCCGGCTGTCACTTCGACCTCGGTCAGTCCTTTTTCTTCCATCAAATCGGCGAGCGCACTCACCAGATCCGTATCGACCGTCAGTTTGGCCATGCCCTTCCTATCCATATGCTCAAAAACACCGAAACCTTTATCTACCTGCTTCGCCCACCGGAAACCATCCTATATTCGGGCCGGAACCGCGACCGCGCCGCAATCCTAACGCCGCGCAAGCGCCTCAATCGCCAGGGCATAGCTCTGCGCGCCAAATCCGCAAATCGAACCGACCGAAACCGGGGCGATATAGGACTGGTGGCGGAACTCCTCACGCCGATAAATGTTCGACATGTGAACTTCGACAGTCGGCGTTTCCGAGGCCGTGATCGCGTCCATCAAAGCCACGGATGTATGCGTATAGGCGCCGGCGTTCAGGACGATGCCGTCGAACGCCGTCCTCGCCTCGTGAATCCAGCCGACCAGATCGCCTTCGATATTGGACTGGCGGCAGTCCGCCTCCCAGCCGACCTCAGCGGCGGCGGCGGCGCAGAATGCGTGCAATTCGTCCAACGTCATGCTGCCGTAGATCTCCGGCTGTCGAAGGCCCAGCATGTTCAGGTTGGGGCCGTTCAGCACCAAGACCTTGTTACTTCCGCTCATCAGCCCCTCCCGGTTCGTTGCGCCGCCTTAATACGGCAGCGCCGAAGGTCGCACAACGCCTTGGCGGCCAAGGGCGCGGCGCTTAACATCGCCGGATACCGGACGGGGGTGACGCCATGAAGAACAAGGTCGTGTCGGCTGCGGACGCCGTCGCCATCATCGGCGACCGCGAGACCATCGCTACCGCCGGATTCGTCGGATGCGGGGTGCCCGACGGACTGCTGGCCGCGCTTGCTGCGCGCTTCGAGAAAACGGGCGCGCCCGCGGACCTGACCCTGATGTTCGCGGCCGGACAAGGGGACGGAAAGGACCGCGGCCTCAACCGGTTGAGCGCGCCGGGGCTTCTAAAGCGCGTGGTCGGCGGACACTGGGGGCTGATTCCGGGCATCGGCAGAATGGCCATCGAAAATAAGATCGAGGGCTACAACCTGCCGCAAGGGGTGATCAGCCATCTCTATCGCGACATCGCAGCGGGCAAGCCGGGACATTTGAGCCGGGTCGGGCTGCACACCTTCGTCGACCCGCGCCAGGACGGCGGCAAGATCAACGAGATCACCACCGAGGATCTGGTCGTCCGGCATGATCTGAACGGCGAGGACTGGCTGTTTTATAAAGCCTTTCCCATCGATGTGGCCTTGCTGCGCGGCACCACGGCGGACCGCCAGGGCAATATCACCATGGAGCGAGAGGCGCTGACACTGGATAATCTGGCCATGGCGATGGCCGCGCGGAATTCCGGCGGCTTGGTGATCGTCCAGGTCGAGCGTTTGGCGGAGACCGGATCCCTGAACCCGCGCCAAGTGAAGATTCCCGGCGCCTTGGTCGACTGTGTCGTGGTGGCCGACGATCCCGCCCATCATGAACAGACCTACGCCACCCGGTACAATCCGGCCTATGCCGGAGAGATTCGCGCGCCGCTGGACGATGTTCCGGCCATGCCGCTTGACGAACGTAAGATCGTCGCCCGCCGCGCGGCGTTCGAACTGCCGGTGAACGGGGTCGTGAATCTGGGGATCGGGATGCCCGAAGGGGTCGCCGCGGTCGCGGCCGAAGAGCGGGTGCTTCAGCACGTGACCCTGACGGCGGAACCCGGCGTCATAGGCGGGCTGCCGGCCAGCGGGCTGAATTTCGGAGCGGCGGTCAATACCGACGCAATTCTCGACCAGAATCAGCAGTTCGATTTCTATGACGGCGGCGGGCTGGACCTCGCCTGTCTGGGACTCGCCCAGGCGGACGGCGCGGGGAATGTGAATGTCAGCAGGTTTGGGCCGAAACTGGCCGGCGCGGGCGGATTCATCAACATCTCCCAGAATGCCCGGCGTCTGGTCTTTGTCGGCTCCTTCACCGCCGGCGGCCTTCGAATCGCGGTGGAGGACGGAGAGCTGAGGATCGAGAATGAAGGTCGATCGAAGAAATTCGTCGAAGCCGTAGAACAGACTACCTTTTCCGGCGGGTTCGCGGCGGAACGCGGGCAGCCCGTTCTGTATGTCACGGAGCGCTGCGTCCTTGAGCTGCGGCCGGACGGGTTGCATCTGGTGGAAGTCGCGCCGGGGATCGACGTCGACCGACAAATCCTGGCCTTGATGGAATTCGCCCCGAAAACCGACCGGGTGGAGGTCATGGACCGGCGCATATTCCTTCTCGATCCAATGGACTTGGCCGAGGATCTGCTAGGCCTGAACCTGGCGGACCGGCTGTCCTACAATGCCGAGAACAATACGCTGTTCTTGAATTTCGAGAATATGAACATCCGGCAGCAATCGGAGATTGAGGCCGTCGAAACCGGCGTGCAGAGCCTCTGCGCCCCGCTTGGCGGGCCTGTGAAAGCAATCGTCAACTACGACGGCTTCAGTGTCGACGACCGGCTTTTGGATTCCTATGCGGCCATGGTTCAGCGCTGCGTCGAACGCTATTACAGCAGCGTCAGCCGGTATACGACCAGCGCGTTCCTGCGCCTGAAGCTGGGCGATGCGCTGAAGTCCCGGGAGATGGCCCCCTACATTTTCGAAAATCTGGAAGAAGCGCGCGCCTGGCACGCGCGCTGACCGCGCAACGGCGCTTTACTAATCGCCGGCGGGGGCCAGTTCCAACGGTTCGGACGCCAGACATTCCTTGACCCAGATGTCATAGACCGGATGTTCCAGCGCCGAGAGAGCCGGACTGGATGCGAACATCCAGCCATGGAACAGAGAGACCACGCGGTCGCCCGGTTTTGCCTCGTATATATCCAGGAAAGCCGTCGATTCCGGCGGTTCTTCCGGCGGCGTGCGGTCGCAGGCCCGCAGGGTGATGCGCAGGGTGCCGAAAGTCACTTCCTCTTCAAGCGAGACTTCGAAAGTCGAGGTCCGCGCCGTTACTTTGTCCAGCCCCTGCAGAATGACCTTGTCCCCGGGAAAGGCATGGGCAGAGGTGAAAGGGAGCGCCAAAAAGGCGAGGACGAATATGGCGATGCGGGTCATGGTCCGTTTCGTCACGCGGGCTTCACGGCCAGAAAACGCAGGCGCACATAATCCGCGACCCACACCCCGCTGTCATCCTTCAGGAGAGGTTCGAGATCGAGACGGACGGAGTCGATAATGCCCTGGCGCTCCGCTTCCGGCGCCAGCATCAGAAAACTCTCGCAGAAGGTCCAAAGCCATCCTTCGATATCGCCGGGCAACGGCGTCGGCCGGTCGATGAGCGCGATGGACTCGACGTGGAAGCCGCGCGCTTCCAGACGGCGGCGTTGCTCTTCGTCCGACGGGAACACCCACGGATCGGCGGTAACTGGGTCCAAGCCGCGGCTGTTCAAGGCGCTATGAACGGCGCGGCGGATCGCGCCCACATTGTCGCCCCCGCCCATTTCGCAGGCGAACCGGCCGCCCGGTTTCAGAGCCCGCCAAACGCCATCGATAACCGCGTCCTGGTCCTTCATCCAATGTAAGGCGGCGTTCGAGAGCACCAGATCAAAGGCCGCATCGAAGGGCAATTCCTGACCGTCCATCACCTCGGCATTCAACCCGCGGGCCCGCGCCGCCGCGATCTGTTCGGGGCTGGCGTCAACGCCGGTCACACTGCATCCCAAGGATACAATCTCTTCGGTCAAAACGCCGTCGCCGCAGCCGAGATCCAGAACCCGTTCGCCGGTCCGCGGCGTCGCCAGTTCGACCACGGGCTTGCCCAGAACCGGCACAAATCCAGCATTCGCCTGATAGCGCGCGGGATCCCAGGATTGCGTCCGCGATTGGGTCATGACCAACGGTGTCCTACTCGACCTCTTCATTAGTCACCAGGAAGATCACCTTCCCCAGCAACTCTTCCAGTGCGATGACGTCCCGTGTCTCCTGGATCTCACCTTCCGCCGATACAAGATCGTCGGATTGACCGGGTTCTATCTTGATGTATTTCCCGCCGAGCAGCCCGTCGCTGGAGATGGTGGCGACCGAATCCGTCGGAATTCGGATACCGTCCTGGATCGACAGCCTGACGACCGCCTGAAACTCCTCCGGGTCGACATATTGTTTAACCACCGCCCCAATCTTGACGCCGCCGATCCGGACATCCGACCCAACCGTCAAACCGTCGATGGCATAGAATTTCGCCGAGACCTGGTACCCGCCGGTCGGCTTCAGGTCGATGGAGTTATAGGCGAGAAAAAGGAACACCACCGCCACCAGCAGCACGACTGCTCCCAGCATGGTTTCAATGGCACTTCTACGCATGGTTCCGTCCTTCCTCGCCAAGGCGCATCCCCGGGCCGCGCCTTCGGAGATGGTGCTAATTTTCCTGTTGTGCGCGTTCTTCCTGCGCCTTCCGGCGTTGGGCCTCTGCGGCGAGGATTACTTTCTGCAGCAATTCCTCGAAAATCACGGAGTCCTGCACATATTCGAACTCGTCGCCCGGCTGCAGCATCTCGAAATCGCCGCCCGGCGAGATCTTAACGAACTTGCTGCCGAAAATGCCTTCGCTGACGATCATCGCCACCGAATCGAGTGGAAACTCGTATCCTTCGTCGATGGTCATGGTGAGGATTGCGTTGTTCGTCTGCGTGTCGAACGCATCCCCGGTCACCTTTCCGACCGGCACGCCGGCCAGCATGACGTCGCTGCCATCGGTAATCCCATCGATGGAGCGGAATTTCGCCGTCAGTTCGTAACCGTCCGCCGCTTGTCCGGGCCTGTCCGAGAGATAGCCGTAAATCATGTACGATCCAATGACGCCGATAACGCAGGCGCCGACCAATATATGAAAGATGTCCGTGGAAAGGCGCATGAAGCCGCTGTCCCGATGTGTTGAGGCCGTACGGCCTGTTACTCGGGCGTCCACGCCTCGTAGTCGCCGGTGGCATGATCGCGGCGTCCACCCTGCAGGGTATGGCCCGGCGGGCGGTACGCCTCTGCCGTGCCGGTGGCGTTGGCGCGGTGATCCCGCACCCAGGCATGCTTCTTGCCGCTGTCCTTGGCCGGAAGATCGTCGATGGTGTAATGCAACCAAGCATGAAACTCCGGCGGCACATTGCTCGCCTCGTCCCGGCCGTCCGCATAGACAACCCAACGACGCCGACGCCCCGAAGCGCGCTGCTTCTTGTCCCGGTAATAGATATTGCCGAACGAATCCTCGCCGACGCGTTCGCCGTTCATCCAGGTGATCAGGCGCGTGATCGCATTTGCCATGGCCGCTTCCGCACTAAGCAGTAATGTTGTTGGCTTCTATATGACCCAGGCCCGCGCCCCTGTCCAGCCGCAGACCGACGCATGCCTGTGGCGCAGCCGCACCCTGCCCCAAACAACCCTCATTGGGACCCATCGTAAGTATTTGCGCTTATCTTAGGATATGCTTGCGAATTACTTACGCCATCGGGGCACGCAAGTAAAAAACAAGTATTCGATCTTGTGTTTTCTGTTGCGCCCCGAACCAGATGATGTATGCTTCTTCCCAGGCCGCACAACATATAGCGCCATTCTGTAAGAGAAAAGCGAAAACAGGCGCGCCGGCCCAAGTGTTTGAAAGTTCAGATCGAATCCGGATGAGACATCGTTGCGCACGGTTGGCGGGCGTCCGGAACGGTCGGTATGGGGCAGCCCGCAGAATCTGGATACAGACTGCCGGCAGGGTAGAGATTTGATCGGAAGGGGAGAGTGACTGGCATGCGGATCGAACGGCGTTTCACGAAGGTCGGCGAGTCGCCCTACGAGGGCATTGAATTCCGGCTGACCAACAGCGAGATCCGCAACCCGGACGGCACGACCGTTTTCAAGCTTGAGAATATCGAGGTTCCCGCAAGCTGGAGTCAGGTCGCCGCCGACGTGCTGGCGCAGAAATATTTCCGCAAGGCGGGCGTCCCCGCCAAATCACGGCCGGTCCGCGAGAAGGACGTCCCGCAATGGCTGTGGCGTCGCGTACCCGATGAAGATGCGTTGGGTAACGTTGCCAAGGACGCGCGATTCGGCTCCGAACTGTCGGCGACCCAGGTTTTCGACAGGCTGGCCGGCGCGTGGACCTATTGGGGTTGGAAAGGCGGCTACTTCGACGCTGAGGAAGACGCCCGCACCTACTACGACGAAATGCGCTACATGCTGGCCAAGCAGATGGCCGCGCCGAACAGTCCGCAATGGTTCAACACGGGCCTGCACTGGGCCTATGGCATCGATGGCCCCAGCCAGGGACACCACTATGTCGATTACCGTACCGGCAAACTGACCCGGTCGAAGTCCGCTTACGAACATCCGCAGCCGCATGCCTGCTTTATCCAGTCCGTCAAAGACGATCTGGTGAATGAAAACGGCATCATGGATCTGTGGGTCCGTGAAGCGCGCCTGTTCAAATACGGTTCCGGCACCGGCACCAACTTCTCCGCGATCCGCGCCGAGGGCGAAAAACTCTCCGGCGGCGGAAAATCCTCCGGTCTGATGTCGTTCCTGAAAATCGGCGACCGGGCGGCCGGGGCGATCAAATCCGGCGGCACCACGCGGCGTGCGGCCAAGATGGTCGTTGTCGATATCGACCATCCGGATGTCGAGAATTTCATCGACTGGAAGGTCCGCGAAGAACAGAAGGTCGCCTCCCTAGTGACCGGGTCCAAGCTGCACGCCAAGCACCTGAAAGCGATCATGGCGGCTTGCGCCGGATCCGACCTTGCCGGCGACGATGCCTTCGACGCGAAGAAGAACCGCGCTCTGCGTCAAGAAATCAAAGCGGCGCGAAAAGCGTTGATCCCGGAGAACTATGTCCAGCGGGTCATACAGTTCGCGCGCCAGGGTTATACGGCGATAGAATTCGAAACCTACGACACGGACTGGGATTCGGACGCCTATCTGACGGTCAGCGGCCAGAATGCCAACAACACGGTGCGCCTGACCAACGACTTCCTTAACGCAGTGGAAAAAGGCGAAGACTGGTCCCTTATCCATCGGGGCGACGGATCGGTCGCCAGAACGGTCAAGGCCGCGGATTTGTGGGAAAAGATAGCGCACGCCGCCTGGGCGAGCGCGGATCCCGGCACACAATACGACACGACCATCAACGAGTGGCACACCTGCCCCAATTCGGGCCGGATCAACGCCTCCAATCCCTGTTCGGAATATATGTTCCTGGACGACACGGCCTGTAACCTCGCGTCGCTCAACCTGATGACCTTCCGGCAGGCCGACGGCGGCTTCGATGTCGCCACTTTCGAACATGCTGTCCGCCTGTGGACCGTTGCGCTCGAAATCTCGGTCCTGATGGCGCAGTTCCCATCCAAGGAGATCGCGGAGTTGTCCTACCGTTTCCGGACTCTGGGCCTCGGCTATGCGAATATCGGCGGGCTGTTGATGGCGTCGGGTTTGAGCTACGATTCGGACGAAGGCCGGGCTCTCGGCGGGGCGATCACCGCCTTGATGACCGGGGTCGCTTACAAAACCAGCGCGGAAATGGCCGGCGAACTGGGGGCGTTCCCAGGCTACGAAGAAAATGCCGACGCCATGTTGCGGGTAATGCGGAACCACAAGACGGCCGCACTGGGCAACAAAACCGGCTACGAAGGGTTGACCATTCTTCCCGTGCCGCTCGACATGCAGAATTGCCCGCAAGCCGATTTGGTCGAAGCGGCGGGCCGGGCCTGGACAGAGGCTGTTCGCCTTGGCGAATTGCACGGCTATCGCAACGCCCAATCCACGGTGATCGCGCCGACCGGCACCATCGGTCTGGTGATGGATTGCGATACGACCGGCATCGAGCCGGATTTCGCCCTGGTCAAATTCAAGAAACTGGCCGGCGGCGGCTATTTCAAGATCATCAACCGCACGGTTCCGCAAGCGCTCGCCACGCTGGGCTATTCCGAAGACCAGGTGAAGGAAATCGTGCGCTACGCCGTCGGCTCGGGAACCTTGAAAGGCGCGCCGGGTATCGACCATAGCGCGTTGCGGGCGAAAGGGTTCGGCGAAGAAGATCTGGCGCGCCTTGAAACGGCGCTTGCAGGCGCCTTCGACATCAAGTTCGCCTTCAACAAATGGACGCTTGGCGAAGAGCTTTGCACCGAGCGGCTGGGCCTGACCGATGCGCAGTTGGACGATGTCGGGTTCGACATGTTGGGCTGGCTCGGTTTCGAAAAAGCCGACATCGACGCGGCGAACACCTATTGCTGCGGGGCCATGACCCTGGAAGGCGCGCCGCATCTGAAGACGGAGCACCTGCCGGTCTTCGATTGCGCGAACCCGTGCGGCCGTAACGGAACCCGCTTCCTGTCGACCGACAGCCACATCCGCATGATGGCCGCCGCCCAACCGTTCATCTCCGGCGCCATCTCCAAGACCATCAACATGCCGAACTCGGCGACGGTGGAAGAGTGCAAGGACGCCTACCTGTTGAGCTGGCGTCTGTGCCTGAAGGCCAACGCGCTGTACAGGGACGGTTCGAAGCTGAGCCAGCCGTTGTCCGCCGCCCTTCTCGACGAAGACGATGCGGACGATCTGGAAGACTTGCTCGACGCGCCGCCGGCCGCCGCCGCACCGGTCGTTGCAGAGAAAATCGTCGAACGGATCATCGAAAAGGTAACCGAGCGCCGGCGTCTGCCGCATCGCCGCAAGGGCTACACCCAGAAAGCCATTGTCGGCGGTCACAAGGTCTATCTGCGGACCGGCGAGTACGAAGACGGCGCCCTCGGTGAAATCTTCATCGACATGCACAAGGAAGGGGCCGCCTTCCGCTCGCTGATGAACAATTTCGCAATTGCCGTCTCTATCGGTCTGCAATACGGCGTGCCGCTGGAAGAGTTCGTCGAAGCCTACACTTTCACGCGGTTCGAGCCGTCGGGCATGGTGGAAGGCAACGACGCCATCAAGATGGCGACCTCCGTCCTGGACTATCTGTTCCGTGAACTGGCGATCAGTTACCTGGCGCGGGACGACCTGGCCCATGTCCAACCGGGCGATATGATGCCGGACGCCATGGGCAAGGGCGAGAAGGAAGGCGAGATGCCCGCCGAAATGGGCGCGGCCATCGAAGCGATCCAGAAAGTCGCCTCCCACGGGTTCGTGCGTAAGTCGACCCTGGCGGTCTATCCGACAGGCGGTAACGGTACGCCTGCGCCGACTGCGGCCGGCCCGTCCGCGGCTCTTGAACTGGTGGAGGCGCAGACGGCCTTTACCGCCGAGGTTCAAGATGAGGTCAAGACCGCCGTCGACGACCGCCTGGAACAGGTCAGAATGGCAAGGGCCAAAGGTTACGAGGGTGATTCCTGTGACGAGTGCGGGAACTTCACCCTCGTTCGGAACGGCACCTGCATGAAATGCGTCACCTGTGGCGCAACGAGCGGGTGTTCGTAGCGCCGGGAGCTTCTTTTCCCGGCACGGTGCTCCCTGTGACTAGGCCCCGGCCCTGCCGGGGCCCTTTTCTGGAGTGATGGCGGATGTTCAGCCATGTCACCATCGGTACGAACGACCATGACAAGGCCTGCGCGTTCTACGATGCGGTTCTCGGCGCGCTGGGCATCGCACGGTACTATCGCGACGAACATTCCATCGGATACAGCAAAGATCCAAGCCAAAGGAAAGATCAGGTCTGGATCCTGACGCCGTTCGACGATGAACCGGCCGTCCCCGGCAACGGCGTCCATATCGCGTTTGAAGCCGCATCGCGGGCGCAGGTCGACGCCTTCTATGCCGCCGCCCTCGCCCACGGCGGCGCCGACGACGGCCCGCCCGGTCTGCGTCCGCACTACCACGCCGATTACTACGGGACCTATGTTCGGGATCCGGACGGCAACAAACTGCAGGCTGTATGCCACAGCCCTTCGGGCTAAACACCTTGTCCGGCGGCCGCTATGGTTTTCGGCACGGGGTGGGTTTATCCTCGGCCCATGAGTAGGCCACACGCCACATCCCCGTCCTCCCAAGATCCTCAACACCCGCAGCGCGGCAATGAAAAAACTCTTTGAATTGCCCGATCCGAAGGACCTTCCCCCGGTCCTACTCGCCTTGGCCTTGTCCGCCATGGGCGGCGTAGCGGCCAACTGGCTGACGCTACCGCTGCCCTGGATGCTGGGCCCCATGTTCGTCTGCCTGGTGGGCGCGATCATGGGGCTTCCGATCAAGGGACCGCTGCGCCTGCGCCCGATCATGGTCATGGTGCTGGGCGTCATGCTGGGCAGCGGCTTCAACCCGGCGATGCTGGATCAACTCGGCGCCTGGGCCGTCAGCCTCAGCATGCTGGTGGTCTATGTCGCGGTGATCGGGTTCATCGCCTACCCTTATTTCCGCAAGGTCGCCGGGTACGATCCGGTCACCGCCTATTTTTCCGGCATGCCCGGCGGTCTAAACGAGATGATGATCGTCGGCGGCGCCATGGGCGGCGACGAGCGCAAGATCGTACTCACCCACGCGACCAGGGTTCTGATCGCGGTATTCCTGATTCCGATCTGGTTCCGGCTGGTTGAGGGGTTGGATATGTCCGACCGCAGCCAGTTCGGCGTCTCGCTGGCGGACAGCGAAATCAGCGACCTGTTGATCCTGGCAGCCTGTATCGTGGTCGGGTATCCGATGGCGCAAATCCTGAGACTGCCCGCGAAAATGCTGGTGGGCCCCATGCTGGTCAGCGCCGCGGTTCATCTGACAGGCGTAACCGACGCCCCGCCCCCGCTGGAAATCATCAATCTGGCGCAATGGATCATCGGGACGGTGATCGGCTGCCGTTTCGTGGGAATCGCCCCGGGGGAGATCCTTCGCATGATCCGTATCGGGTTGGGCGCAACCCTGATCATGCTGGGCGTGACGGCGGTGTTCGCGGTCGGACTGGGGGCCATCACCGACCTGGACCCGAAGATGGTCGTGCTGGCTTACGCGCCGGGAGGACTGGCGGAAATGTCGCTGGTGGCGTTGGCGCTGGGGGCGGATGTGGCCTTCGTCGCCACGCATCATGTCATCCGCATCGCCTATGTGGTGATCTTCGCCCCGCTTCTCTTCAAATTCACCTCAATCCGGAAGCAGCCGCCGTAAAGCGGCTGTACACGGCCCGCAAGACCGATCAGCTTCCCAGGTCGTCGCCCTCTGTCGTGACGCCAAGTCCCTGCGCGGTGCGGTTGGCGTAGGCGAAATAGGCCGCGGCCTGATTGATTTCCAGGATTTCCCCATCGCTCCAACCCGATGCGCGCAGCCCGTCCACATCGTCCGCGCGCAGGGTCATCGGAGAGTCGGTCAGCTTCCGGACATATTCAAGAGCAAGCCGTTCGCGTTCCTCGAAGCAATCGATCAGTTCATCGGGATCATAGGATTCCAGCGCGCTGCGCAACTTCTTCGCCTTTTCGGGATCGCCAAGCAGCCTCGTCAAACCGGCAAAGTGATGATCCAAGCAATAAAGGCAACGGTTCAGATGACTGACAAAAACGCCGATGGTCTCCAGAAACCATAGCGGAACATCATTCGCCGAATGGTGTAGAACGTTGCGGTACAAGGAGAGATGACCTTCCAGCGTATGCGGCCGAAGGGAGTGGACGATCATCACATTGTCGACGTTGTCGGAAGGCCCCTTCACATCGTCATAGATGTTTCGAAGCCGGTCCCCGGCCTCGCCGTATGCGACCGTCTTGATCCACATGGTGCTAGTCCTCCCCGGCGCGCGCGGCGTCACGTTCGCGCAATTCCGTTTTCAGGATCTTCCCATAGTTGTTCTTTGGCAAGGCATCCATGAACACATAGTCCTTCGGACGCTTGAACCGGGCAATGTTTTCAAGACACAATTTATCTAAATCTTCAGCCTTGGCGTCACCGCCAACCACGTAGGCCACCACGACTTCGCCCCAATCCGGGTCGGTTCGGCCGATGACGGAGACTTCCTCGACACCGGGATGGGTTAACAGCACTTCCTCAATCTCGCGCGGGTAGATGTTCGATCCGCCGGAGATGATCATGTCCTTGGAGCGGTCCTTAAGGGTGATGAAACCCTTGTCATCGATGCTGCCGACATCGCCGGTATAGAGCCAGCCGTGCTTCAGCGCCTTGGAGGTGGCTTCCTCGTTCCGCCAGTAGCCCTGAATGACGCTGTCCCCGCGGATCACCACTTCGCCGATTTCGCCGGGCCCCAGCAGGACCCCGTCATCGTCCGCGACCATACATTCGACTACCGAGTTGGCGATCCCGATTGTACCCAGGCGTTGCAGCCAATCCGGATGGGCCCGGTCGGCGATCATTGCCTTGGAAAGCACCGTGCCGGTCATCGGGCTTTCGCCCTGGCCGAAAATCTGCGCGAACCGGTTGCCGAACCGGTCCAGCGCCTTGACCGCGTCCTCCACGTACATCGGCGCGCCGCCATAGGTGATCGTCCGGATGCCGGACGGGTCGATGTCGCCCGGATGGGCGGTCAGGCGGGATACCATGGTCGGGGCCGCGAACATGGAGACAGCGCCCCAATGGGCGGTCAGACGGCCGATCTCCTCCGGATTGAAGCCGCCGGATTCGGGGATGATGTTCACCCCGGCCCGGCTCAGATGAGGCAGCATATACATGCCCGACCCGTGGCTGAGGGGGGCCGCGTGCAGGATTTGTTGGCCCGCCTCCACTGAATCGACATCGATCAGATATCCATAGGCCATGGCCGCGATATTGCGGTGGCTGATCCCGGCCCCCTTGGGACGGCCCGTCGTGCCGCTGGTGTAGAACAGCCATGCCAGATCATCGGGATTGGAGGGGTAGAGGTCGCAGGTTGCGTCCCCGAACAGCCGGTCATAGTCGGAACCGCCCACTTCGATCACCCGCTGAACCGCATCCGGGCGGTGCGTTTCAATCGTCTCTGTTAAATCCGCCGTGGTGAAGACGGCCTTGCTTCCCGAATTCTCCAGGATGTAGCGGAACTCGTTCCCATGCAGCTTGGCGTTCGCCGGCACAGCGGCCAGGCCGGCCCACCACAAGCCAAGCAGCACTTCCAGATATTGCGGGCTGTTCTTCATCGCCAAGGCGACCCGGTCGCCCGGGCGCAGCCCGAGACCGTCGCGCAACCCCGCGCCCAGCCGCGACGCCCTGTTCGCCAGGGTCCGGTAATTCTGATAAGCCGCCGCACCGTGGGCTACGGCGGTGAGTTCGGGAAATGTCAGCGCCGCCCGCGCCAACCAAACCGCAAGATTCATACTTCACCCTTCTGCAATCGCTAACCGCTTACGTTTCCTAGCTTGTCGTATAGCCGAGCGTGATTCCGCCATCCACGACCAGTTCGATGCCGGTTACGTATTTCGACTCGTCCGACGCCAGGAACAGCGCCGCGTTCGCGACATCCCAAGCATCGCCCATATGGCCCATCGGACACTGCGCGTCGCGCGCGGCCCAGGTTTCCTCGACATCCCCTTCGCCGTACTGATCGACCAGCCCCGTCGCCGCCGCGACCATCGGGGTTTTCATCAAGCCCGGAAGCACGGCGTTGACCCGGATATGGTCGGCTGCATATTGCCGCGCCGTGGTCCGGGTCAGATGATTCATCGCGGCCTTGGTGCTGTAATAGGTCGCATAGGGCACGCCTGTATAACTGATCCCGGCAATGGAAGAGATATTGATAATCGATCCTTGTCCCTGCGCCTGCATGATCGGGATTACATGTTTCATGGTAAGAAAGGCCGACTTCAGGTTCACATCATGGACGAAGTCCCATTTTTCCTCGGAAAGTTCGACCACGCCGCCCACCTCGGCAATCCCGACATTGTTGTCCAGGACATCGATCCGGCCATGGGCCTCCATGGTGGCGGCCACCATCCCCTTGATATCGTCGTGGGAAGTGACGTCGCATCGAAGAGCTGTCGCGGTACCGCCTTCGCTCTCTATGATGGATGCTGTTTCCGTCGCCGCGTTGAGATCCCGGTCGGCGCAAACCACCTGGGCGCCCTCACGCGCGAACAACGCCGCGGTCGCCTTGCCGTTGCCCCAGCCCGGCCCGATTGAGCCCGCCCCCACAATCAACGCCACCTTGCCGGACAGCCGACCCATTCCGCGCTCCTCCCAGTTCCGCTTAAAATCGGGCGGGAGTGTCGCATGGCGCCGCTGCCCCCTCAATCTCAAACGGGACTTGGCATGGCTCGCCCGCATCCCTACATTTCAGGTCGTTTTCAAGACCAGCAGAGGCCGCTTTCTTTGCATGCTCAAGCGTCCCATACGGATCGGAACCGAATGCCCGAGGCTCCCTCTGCAAAGGCAAGGCATCTGTTCAATTTCACCGAAATTTCCAACGCTGTAACGCCGGGGATAGACGGCTCGAAACCTAAAATCCGGGCCGGCAAGCAGGCGATCTGACTATGGACCCTCTTCCCAATCGGAATGGCGGCGGCTCGCCGTTCGGCGGCGGCCCGCCCCCCAAAGGCCCGCCGATGTTCAACATGCCGCCCGTCGTCACCTGGGTGGTCGGCGCCATTGTCCTGACGCATCTGGCGCGCATGGTCGTATCCAACGAAGCGGAACTCTTCCTGTTCGAGAAGCTGGCCTATATTCCCGCGCGTTTCTCCGCTGAAGGGGGGCTGTCTCACGACTGGGTTGCGACAATCCTGTCCCCCGTCGGCTACACGTTGCTGCATGCCGATTTCATGCACCTCTTCATGAATATGGCTTTTCTCATGGCCTTTGGCTCGGTGGTGGCCCGGCGGATGGCAGAGGGCTGGTTCTTGCTGCTGTTCGCGGTTACGGCCGTGGCGGGCGCTGTTTTCGTTCAGTTCCTGCCCTTCGACCCGGCAGCCATCGTGATCGGCGCGTCCGGAGCCGTCTCCGGCATGGTCGGAGCCGTGGCCGGAATCGCTTTCAAACGCAAGCCGGACACGCCCCCCTTGCCGCGTCCCTTCAACGAGCCCCGCGCCGCGGCTATGTTCATCCTGGTTTGGGTCGGATTGACGCTGGTGTTCGGCTTCATCCCCGGCGCCGTCTTCGGCGTCGACGGACAGATCGCCTGGCAAGCACACCTGGGCGGTTTCCTTGTCGGCTTCCTGCTGATGCCGCTTCTGGATATGCGGGGCAAGCAACGCCTTCCCTTCGCTTGAGCTTTGTCCGCCGCACGCTATATCTGAGCGGTGTTAAGTTCTACTCCAGCAGCATAGGTACCGCGATACAATGAATGCTTTAGAGGTTATCAATTCCCGCCAGTCCGCCCGCGCCGTCACCCTGACGGAACCCGTCCCGTCGGGTGACGATCTCGCCGACATTCTGCAAGCTGGAATGAGCGCGCCGGATCATGGCGCGATCCGTCCCTGGCGGTTCAAGATTATCGAAGGCGACGCGCGGGGCCGGCTTGGCGATATCATGGCCGAGGCGCTGAAGCTGAAAGATCCGCAGGCGGACCAGGCCGCCCTGGACAACATTCGCTCCAAACCGCTGCGCTCTCCGATGATTGTCGCCGTGTGCGCGGAAATCACCGAGGACCATCCGAAGGTTCCCCCCATTGAGCAGATTGTAGCGACGGCGTGCGCCGGCCAGAACATCCTGAACGCGGCCCACGCGAAAGGGTACGGAGCGATCATGCTGTCCGGCTGGGTCGCCTACGACGATCATGTGAAAAGCGGGCTTGGCCTGGAACCCAAGGACGCGATTGTCGCGTTCATCTATATGGGGTCCATCGACGGCTCAGGCCCGGTCAAGGAACGCCCGCTCCACGCCCAATATACCTCGACCTGGACGGGCTAACCCGTCCCCAAGCCGATCTAAGCGTCCCGCTTTTTCAACGCTTCCAGGCAAAGCCAGTCATGCGCCAGGGTAGCAGCGGCGATGGCGGTGATTTCGGCATGATCGTAGGGCGGCGACACCTCCACTACATCCATACCGACCCAATCGACGGCGCCCAGACCGCGCACGATCTCCAACGCCTGCGCCGTCGATAAGCCGCCCGCAACCGGCGTGCCTGTGCCCGGTGCAAAGGCCGGGTCCAGGCAATCGATGTCGAAGGTGAGGTAGGCTTTTCGGTCTCCGACCAGATCCAGGGTTCGGGCAATCACCTCCTCCGGCCCTTGCCGATGGACGAAGGGTGCATCGAGAATGGTGAAACCACGGTCATCGTCGGTGATGGTGCGAATACCAATCTGAACGGAATGCGCCGGGTCGATCAGACCGCGGTTCACCGCCCTGGTGAACATGGTGCCGTGGTTCAATGGCTCTCCATCGTCATCCCAGGTATCCGGGTGCGCATCGAAGTGAACCAGACTGACGGGGCCGTGCTTTTCGGCTATCGCCTCCAGAACCGGGTAGGTGATGAAATGGTCCCCGCCAATGGAAAGGGGCTTTACACCGTCCGCCAGGATCGCGGCGATATGGGCTGTGATCGCCGCGGGCATTTTCTCCGGATGGCCGACCTCCATATAGCAATCGCCATAGTCTACGACGGACAGATGCTCGAACGGATCGAAACCCCACGGGAAGGCCAGCAATTCGGCCAGTTGTACGCTGCCGGCACGCACCCCGCCGGGCCCGAACCGGGTGCCGGGGCGGAACGTCGTGGCCAGGTCGAACGGAATGCCGGTGACCGCCACATCAACGCCTTTGAGGTCGCGCGTATAGCGCCGCCGCATGAAACTCAACGCACCGGAATAGGTTGCTTCCCGCCAGCGCCCATATGGGTCCTGATTGCGGAAGGCCTGATCGCCTTCCAGACTGTCGCCAATCGCCATGGAGGTTCCCTAAACCGTTACTCGCCCAGAATAAGCATGTCTTCGCTGCGCCAGCTCAACCAGACGGAATCGCCGCGCGCCGCGGGTCTTTCCGCACGCCGTGTGTCGTTCTGCAAGGTTGCGCTGACCCGCGCGCCGCTCTGAAGTTCCACGTAAATGTGCGTCTCATTGCCATGATAGCTCAAAGCTGAGACCTGCCCTTGAACGCTGACGGCGCCCTGCGTCGCATAGGGCATGTCCGCATGCAACTTTACCTTCTCCGGCCGGATCGCAACGCCGAGCGGCCCGCTTAGCGCCGTTTCGACCGGAACGCTGCCGATACCGTCGATCTGCGCCGCGCCATCCTCCACCCGGGCGTCGAACAGGTTCATCTTGCCGATAAAGTCCGCCACGAAACGGTTGCTCGGATACTCGTAGAGTTCCGCGGGCGGCGCCAGTTGCTGAACGGTTCCCTTCTCCATCACCGCGATCCGGTCCGCCATGCTCAACGCCTCGTCCTGATCGTGGGTCACGATGACGAATGTGATGCCGACCGTCTGCTGCAGCCGAACCAGTTCCAGTTGCATCGCTTCGCGTAGCTTCGCATCGAGCGCCGAGAGCGGTTCGTCCAGAAGCAGAACCCGCGGCTTCTTCACCAGCGCCCGCGCCAGCGCCACGCGCTGGCGCTGTCCGCCGGAAAGCTGGTCGGGCATACGGCGGCCGAATTCGCCCAGTTGCACCAGATCGAGCGCTTCCTGCACCCGGTCGTTCAGTTCCGACCCGGAGACCCGGTCCAACCGTAAACCGTAGCCCACGTTTTTCGCCACCGACATGTGCGGGAAGACCGCATAGGACTGAAACACCATGTTCACCGGGCGTCGGTTGGGCTGAACGCCGGTCATGTCCCGGCCGTCGATGTAAACACCGCCTTCCGTCGGCGTCTCGAACCCGGCCAGCATGCGCAGCAGGGTCGTCTTGCCGCAGCCGCTGGGACCCAACAGAGCGAAGAACTCTCCTTCCCCGACCTCCAGGCTTACGTCGGAAACGGCCGTCACGCCGCCTGCGAAACGCTTGGTGACCCGGTCGATGCGGATGATGGGCTTTACGTTCGGATCAGTCATTCTTGGCGTTGCTCCGGTTCTGCATCCACAGCGCTATCGCCGTCAGGAACAGGGTGATCACGATCAGGACGGTGGAGGCGGCGTTGACCTCCGGCGTTACCGAGAATCGGACCATGGAATAGACTTTCACCGGGAAAGTGACCGTATCCGGCCCCGATGTGAAAAAGGTGATGACGAAATCGTCCAGCGACAGGGTGAAGGCCAACAGACCGCCCGCGATCAGCCCCGGTTTCATATAGGGAATCAGCACATCGCGGTAGACTTCCCAATCCGTCGCGCCCAGGTCGCGCGCCGCCTCCTCCAATTCGCGGTTGAACCCGGCCAGCCTGGCGCGGATCACGACCGCGGCGAAGGGAAACGCGAATGAAATATGGGCGATGATGATGTTCCCCAAATTGAAGGGCCAGGGCAGATCCGTCGGCCAACCGATCCGCGCGAAGAAGGCCAGCATGGCCACTCCCATGCAGATTTCGGGGATGACGATGGGCAGCGCCATCACGCCCTCATATCCCGGCTTGCCAGGAAAGCGAAACCGCCACAGCAGGATCGCCACCATAGCGCCAAGGATGATGGAAAAGATGGTCGCCACGAAGGCGATGGTCAGCGAGTTCACGAAGGCTTCGATCAGACTGTCGTTGCCGATGGCCTTCTCGTAATACTTGGTGGTGAATCCGCGCCAGACGATGTTCCGCCGACTGTCGTTAAAGCTGAAGGCGATCAGAATGATAATCGGCGCATACAGAAAAACGAAAGTGGCCAGAAGGATAAGCTGCATCGGCCACTTACGGGCATAGTCCAGCGGCCCGACCGGGCGTTCCTTGCGCCAATTTCTGATCCGGTTCAGCATCGCCCTACGCCTCCAATCCGCCGCCCCTGCCGCGGGTCAGGAAGGCGCGCAGCGCCAATGCCCCGAAGGTCATGTACATCAGCAGGAAACTCAGCGCCGCACCGAAGGGCCAGTCGTTGGCGGATTTGAACTGCCGCTCGATGATATTGGCGATCATCGTACTGTCAGGGCCGCCCAGCAGATCCGGCGTCAGGAAAGACCCCAGGGTCGGGATGAAGGTGATGATCAGGCCGGAAATAACGCCCGGCATGGCCAGGGGGACGATGATCAGGAAGAAGGTCCGCATGTGTCCTGCGCCGAGATCCAGGCTGGCCTCCAGGAACGAACGGTCCAGGCGTTCCAGCGCCGCATACAACGGCAACACCATGAACGGGAGGTGCACATAGACCAACCCGATGATGACCGCGCCATTATTGTAGAGCAACTGCAGCGGTTCGAACCGTTCCCCCAGAAGAGCCACGCCAAGGCCGCCCATCCCGGAGATTTGGAACAGCCAGGACGCCTGCTCGTGCAGCCACTCCAAGCCGAAATTCACATAGCCCCTTGTCCGCAGAACGGCGATCAGCGCATAGGTCCGGATCAGCAAGTTGGTCCAGAACGGCAGGATCACCAGCATCAGCAGCAGCGGCTTCCACTTGGCCGGCGCATAGACGATGGCCAAGGCCACCGGAAAGCCCACGGCTAGGCAGATCAGCGTGGACAGCGCCGCAATCCACAGCGATTTGGTAAAGATCTGCAGGTAAATCGGCTCTAGCGCGCGCAGGTAGTTGGCGAGCGTCCAGGTAACCTCAATATCGATGATGCCGCGCTTTTCACCGAAGCTGTAAACCCAGATCAAGCCAAGTGGAATCAGAAAGAAAAAGGTTATCCAGAATGTCGGCGCCGTGAGCACCGTCCAGAATACCTGCGGATAACGTCGCCAGTGCCCCACCCGGTCAAATCCCCCAATCGAGCGGCCAGCCGAATGCGGCGAGGCGCGCGTAGCGCATCCTCGCCGCTCTGTCGGTTAGGTAGCCGCCTGAAGCCGGGTCCAGGCTTCTTCGTAGTGACGCTGCAAGGTTTCGCCCAGATAGATGGCGGGCTCGCACTTCGCGATCACCTCTTCCGGCGGGAAGATGGCCGGGTTCTTGTTGTAATCATCGCCCAGCAGATTGCGAGACGCCTGGTTCGGCGTGGCGTAGAAGATGAATTCGGCAATCTTCGCGCCCGCATTCGCGTCCAGGATATAGTTGATGAAGGCGTGCGCGTTATTCGGATGCGGCGCCCCGGTCGGAATACACAGGGTGTCTTCCCAAACCAGCGATCCTTCGTCCGGAATGACGTAGCCGATATCGTCATCCTCTTCCATGATCTGCAGGATATCGCCGTTCCATTCGACCGCCAGATCGACTTCGCCGGACAGCAGCAGATCCTGCCCATTGTCTTCGGCGATGACTTTCACATGCGGCTTCTGCTTGATTAGAAGATCGGCGGCGGCGTCGATCAGCACCGGATCGACCGCGTTCATACCGTGACCGAGATACATGCCGGTGATGCCCAGCATGGTGCGGGACTCGGAAAGCCACGAGAAGCGGCCGGAATACTCGTCGGAATCCATGACGGACGCCCAACTGGTGATCGGCTTGTTCACCCGGCTTTTCCGGTAACCGATCCCCATCGTGCCCCACATGTACGGCATGGAGTAAACCCGGCCCTTGTCGAAACCGGCATCCTGGAAGAGCGGGCTGACATTCTTCTTGAAATTCGGAATCTTGGTGTGATCCAGCTTCTGCAACATGCCTGCCTGGACCATGCGCTCCACGAAATCATTGGTCGGGACGATCAGGTCGAAACCCGGATTGCCTTCCTTCAGTTTCGCGAACAACTCGTCATTGTCGGCGAAAAGCGACATGTTGACGTCGATGCCGCTGGTATCCTTGAAGTCATCCAGCGTGGTCTCGCCGATATAGGTGTCCCAATTGTAGAAGTTGAGCTTCTTGTCCTCGGCCGCAAAGGCGTTGCGGCCAAAACTGATCCCCGCAGCAGCCGCGCCGAACCCGGCAATTGTCGCCTGCAGCGCCTGCCGGCGGGTGAATTTGCGTGATTTACGTCCTGTCATCCCGATCTACCTCCTGTTCCTAAAACAATCCCCGAAACGGAGCCGCTCTGGCTCTCTTGTTTTTTGCGCCTGGCCCTGTGTTTTCCCAGGGTTGCAGGTATTGCGTAGCCGACAAACATTCTCCTGTGTCCAGGCCATTGGTCAACAGTCAATTGGTGCGGCGCAGGTCTATGCTAACCTTCGAAAAACAAACGAGTTGGGGAAACAAAATGCGCGTGGGAGTGCCCAAGGAAGTCAAGATTCACGAGTACCGTGTCGGCTTGGTGCCATCCAGTGTTCGCGAATTGGCGCATAACGGCCATGAAATCGTCGTCGAAACCGGCGCAGGTGTTGGGATCGGCGTTTCCGACGCGGACTTCGAGCGCGCCGGCGCCAAGATCCTGCCGGACGCGAAATCGGTCTTCGATCAGGCCGACATGGTCGTCAAGGTGAAGGAACCGCAGCCCCAGGAAATCGCCATGCTGCGAGACGGACAGATCCTGTTCACCTATCTGCATCTGGCGGCCGATGAAGCCCAGACACGGGGCCTGATGGACAGCGGCTGTATCGCCATTGCCTATGAAACGGTCACCGATTCACGCGGACGCCTGCCGCTGCTGGCGCCGATGAGTGAGGTTGCCGGCCGCATGAGCATCCAGGTCGGTGCCCATCACCTGGAAAAGGAACAAGGCGGCCGCGGCGTGCTGCTGGGGGGCGTCGCCGGCGTGCCGGCGGCCGATGTCGTGGTGATCGGCGGCGGCGTCGCCGGCACCAACGCGGCCCGCATGGCGATGGGGATGGAAGCACGGGTTACCGTCATCGACCGCTCGCTGGACCGGCTGATGGAACTGGATACGGTGTTCGGCCCGACGCTCAACACGATCTACTCCACGGTCGATGCAATCGAACATCATGTGACGAACGCCGACCTGGTCATCGGTTCGGTCCTGGTGCCGGGCGCGGCGGCCCCGAAACTGGTGACCGAGGACATGATTAAGGCCATGCGCACAGGCTCCGTCGTTGTGGATATCGCCATCGATCAGGGCGGCTGCTTCGAGACAGCGCGCCCGACAAGCCATTCGGACCCGACCTATGTGACGCATGATGTCGTGCATTACTGCGTGACGAACATGCCGGGGGCGGTGGCGCGCACCTCCACCTTCGCCCTCAACAACGCCACCCTGCCCTTCGCTTTAAGACTTGCCAACGACGGATACCGTCAGGCGCTCGGCAACGATCAGCACTTGCGCGCCGGGCTGAACATTCACCAGGGGCAGTGCACTTACAAAGCCGTGGCGTCCGAATTCGGACTGGACTATGCCCCGCCGGAGGAAGCCTTGTCGCTGTGATTGCAGCGGCCGCACCGAACTGCGGCCAGGCGGGGTTAGCCTTCTGTGGGACACTCCGCCTGACGCCGGGGAGGGAATCGGAAAAATAAAATCCTCCCTCTCCGACACCGCCGCCTTCAGGCGTTAACGAAGCGTCGCCGGAAATCCCGGTTCATCTCACCGAGTTCCTGAACCAGTTCCTGTCCGATGGGCCCGCCCTCGCCGCGCACATTCTCGCGGACGATGGCCTTCAATGTGTCGATATGGGTTTTCACCAGCGACAGGCATTCGTCGGTCGGATCGATCTTTCCCAAGGTCAGATCGAACAGGGACATGGATACCGTCGTAACCAGGGGATAGCCGAAGGTTCCGCCCAAACCACGAAGTTCATGGGCCTGATGATTGATACTGTCCAATAGACGCCGCCGAACGCGTTTTTCGGCTTTGGCGCAGTCCTTGAACGCCCGATCCAGTTCGTCGATGTGGATTTTCGCCCAATCCACGAAATCCTCCGACCATTGGTCGAGTTCCCGTTGCGCTTCCCGGATCGTTTCCGCGTCGAATTCGAACCCCTTACCGACACGCTCCCGAACTGTCTTGGGCGATGGGAAGAAGCGCACCCCCTTCTCCGACTGGGGCACATCGGATTGCCGTTGTTCCTCGTCGACATCCTCCGTCCGACGCCGGCGGTCCGGTCCGAAATAGTCGGACGACCAGACGTAGTGACGGTCGTCCATCATCGCATCCAGCAGGTAGGTCGCAATCGTCTCGCAGGAGAACGGCTTGGCCAGAAAACCGTTCACACCGAGATCGCGCGCCTTCTCCACCCGGTCCTCGTCCGAATAGGCGCTGAGCATCAAAAACGGCATGTATCGGTTCGGGGAGTCGTGGTGCCGCCGAATCCATCTCAGCAGCATCGCCCCGTCGATGTCGGGCATGACCCAGTCTGAAATTACCGCATCGATTTCATAGATGCCCACTCTGGCAGGGTGCCTCTTCACCGATGTCAAAAGCTCAATCGCTTCGGAGCCCGAGGAAACCCCGACAACATGTTCACACCCGAATTCCCTGAGGACCGAACACAGGATCCCGCGAATGTCGATATTGTCATCGACCACCAATATGGAGGAACGATTCAACCCTGCCACGAAATGCCTCCGGAAGAGTGCGGCGAAACGCAGAGAGCTGCCCCCGCGTACTCACAACACTGATTTCTTTGAAGTCCGTCGACACCGGGCGTCCAGAAAGATCGGCGGAACAAGGGTAGGATGATACACGTCACGGGTTAAAGAAAGAATAATGGTAGTCGTCGCCGATCCGACCCTCCGGTGCAGGAACAAAGGGAACCAGCATTGCGCCCGCGTCCGGTTGGACGCGTTGCGCGGCAACGAATCCGCTGTTTGCGAAACGGCGGCGATTTTGGTGAAACACTGTCGGA
>JANQIT010000135.1 GCA_028282025.1 Hwanghaeella sp.
TGCGCTTTCCGTCCTCCCTGCGCTTCGCCATATAAGGAAACTCGAAACGCCAGCATTGATGTCCGGCCCCCGCCAGACCTTCGGCTGTGCGGTTCATGAAATCGGAGTCCATCGGCGCCCCGGCGCCGTGGGCCAACAGGGCAACGGTTCGGGCCTTACGGTCTCCATAGACGAGGACCGGAATTGTTTCTCCCGTTGGGAGGGTGAGTTTTTTTGTCATCGTAAATGCTCCGTTAACCTTTCCGGATCTAGGGTGCCCAAGTGGAATATTAGTATTCGGTTACGGGTAAGCGTGGTATCACGCCGCAACAGGCGATAACCACGCAAAGCCCCATAGATCAGGTGCGACGAGGGAAACAAGATGTCTAGTTTGGCCATTGCGGACAGCACGGAATTGACGACCATCGACGAGGAGCAACTCGTCACCATGATGGTGGACAACCAGTTGTTCGGAATCCCGATCCTGAAAGTTCAGGATATTGTGGAACCCGAGCAGATCACGCCGGTCCCCTGCGCCCCAAGCGCGATTGCGGGTGTGCTGAACCTGCGCGGCCGCATCGTCACCGTCATCGATTTGCGCGAACTGCTCGGTGCGCGTGATTCTGAGAAACAGCGTCAGATGAGCGTAACGGTCGAGCACAAAGGCGATTTATACACGCTGCTGGTCGATTCCATTGGCGATGTCCGGTCCTTGCCCAAAAAGGACTTCGATACACCGCCCGCGACGCTCGACGAAAACATGCGCCGCCTGTGTTCGGGTATCATCCATCTTGAGGACAATCTTCTGGTCGTCCTGGATGTCAATCGCATCCTGGACGAAGAAACCATCATGAAGACGCCCCGGCGGACACGCCGACGCCGCGTCGTAAAGCCGGCGGCGCGAACCGCGGATGCCGACTCCGACGGGGAAAGCGCCCCGGCCCCGGAAGCCGCCAACGACGAACCTCAGGCGGTGCGCACAGAGCGGAAGCCCGAATCGACTGCACGCGATGATGTAACAGGGCCGGCGCCGGTTAAATCCGCGAAAGCCGCCAACGATGCTGCGCGCAAACCGCCGCCCACGCCGAAACCGGCTGCTCCGGCGGCGGCGTCCGCAGGATCACTGTTCGACGATTTGGGCGGGGCGGCAAAGGTCTCCGGTTATGCGGCGCAGATTTTCGACGCCCTCATGAGCGACCCGACTGTCAGCCACTTCGCCGACGGTCAGGACCATGCCGCTGTCAAAGAAGGGTTCTGCGATCTTGCGGCCGCCGCGGTCGGCGGCGCCGCCAAGGGCAGCATGGATGAATTGAAGGCCATCCTGCATGTGCTTGTCCGTGAAGAAGGGTTGGACGACGACCACTTTATCGCCCTGGCGAAACACGCAAACGAAATCCTGTCTAATGACAGGGCTCCGGCAATGGCGGTTCACGCTGTTCTGGAACTTGTCGACGGTTTGCGGAACGAACTTGTCGTTCACTGACCCCAATCCGTTTTAGCGTCGGATTTCCGCCGGGCCTTGCGCCCGGCGGTTGCCGTTTGGGGGCCTGTTTCGGAATTTAGGCCCGTCGAACCAACGAAGTTGATTCGATTATAAGTATAATCTAACTTTTGTGTGAGATGGGGGGGGCTCTTGCATACCAAGGCCCCGGATGAAGGTACATTTTGATCGGCGGTTTCAACAGGCGCTCCGTGCGGCGACTGCTGAAAAGGCCGGGGGCGGTCCGGAAAAGTCCGGTTTCGTGACCCATGCCAAGTGGATGGCGGGCGGCTTTAGTGCTGCCGTCGCCGCGCTTGCCGCCTATACCCTTCTGGCGGATGTTCTTTCCGTTGATACGGCTCTCAGCGCTTTGCTGGCGATTTCCGTTACCTGTGGGCTGAGCATCCTTTACGCGGTCTTTTCCCAATCGGGTGCGGCAAGAGGCGACGGGTCCGTTCCGCCTGGTGAGGCTGGGTTGATGACTTCCCTGCTGCGCGCCATGCCGGCGGCAATCGCGATCAAGGACCCGTCGGGACGTTATGTCGGGATCAACGAGCTTTTTCAGGATTGGTTCGAATTTCCGGACGCCGAAGCCTGTTTGGGGCATACCGTGGACGAACTCTTCCCCGCTGAGTTGTCGGATGCGATCCAAGCCCTCGACCGGCAGGTAATGGAAGATGGCGGCGTGGCCGAGCATGAATTCAGTTATCGCCGTGCCGACGGGTCCTTGCATTGGATCTTGTCCCGTCGCTTTCGGATCTGCGACTCTGCGGCCAGGGTTATCGCAGTAGCCGCCGTCAATATCGATATCACCGATAGCGTGTCGGCCCGGGAAGAGATCGCCGACCTTCTGAGGCAGCGCGAAGAACAGTCCGCGATATTCCGCGGGTTTTTTGACGAGTTTCCCTTTCCTGCAGGGCTGCGAAAGCCCGATGGGGAAATGATCCTCGTAAATCCCGTCGCGGTGGATTGGTTCGGCATGCCGTCGGACGAAATGGTCGGGAAAAAGGCCGAGGACTTTCTTCCGCCCGGTGTCGCGGCGCGCTCGAAAGCCCTTGACCTTTCCGTAGCGGAAACCAGGGTGGCCGACACCTACGAAACGCGGATGGACTGCGCCGACGGTAAGACGCGCGACATGCTGATAACGCGTTTTCCCTTGCTTTCCGACGATGGTGAATTGCTGGGTTTGGGGGCGTTCAATATCGATGTGACCGAACAACGGACGGTCGAACGGTTGCTGCGCGATATGAACAGCGAACTTGAAGCGCTGGTCGAAGAACGGACCAGGGAACTCCAGGTCGCGAACGGTGAGTTGAAGCGCGCGCTGGACGAGGTTCGGGAGACGACGCAGAAGCTGATCGATTCGGAGAAACTGGCGTCGCTTGCTCCCATGGTCGCTGGTGTGGCGCATGAAATAAACACTCCGATCGGAACCGGCGTGACGGCATCGTCCCTGATCCGGGACAAGGTGTTGATGTTGCGGGAACAGGTTTTGTCCGGGCAACTTACGCGCAGCGCATTGGAGGAAGCGGTTTCCAACATCGATGAGTCCTCGACGATCCTGCTGAAGAATCTGGAGCGGGCGAACCGGCTAATCCGCAGCTTCAAACAGATTTCCGCGGATCAATCCGGTCCTGCGGACAGAGAATTCGCGTTGTGCGAACATCTGGAACAGGTTCTGCTGACACTTGCCCCCAGACTTCGGCGGGCCCGGCTGACGGTGGCGCTGGACTGCGCCGCGGATCTGGTGCTGGAATCCGATCCTGGCGCTCTGACGCAGGTGATAACGAACCTTTTGATGAACGTCGTCGAACACGCCTATGCGGACGATATTGCGGGCGCTGCGAACATTCAGGTCACACAGACCGGGGAAAAAACCCGCATCCGCGTGCGCGACGGCGGCCGTGGAATAGAGCCCGCTCACCTGAAGGAAATTTTCGTGCCCTTCTTCACGACACGCCGTGCGGAAGGGGGGACGGGACTTGGCCTTTCCATCGTGTACAACACGGTGACCGCCAATCTTAAGGGAGAGATTTCTTGCGAGAGCACCCCTGGCGAAGGGACGGTTTTCACGATCGATCTTCCGAACCGGGTGTCACCGCGAACCCATGACGTCCACGGAAATGCGGTTTAGGCGCGGTGCGGTCAGTCGGCTGCGTAAATTTTCAAGAAGGCCGACACGGAGGAGGCGACTGCTTCTTCCACATCCGCCTCTGTCGGGGTCTTGGCCTGTCCGAGAAGGATGTACATGTGGATGGGTTCCTTGACCATGCTCAGGAACCGGTGCGCGGCGTAGCAGGGGTCGTCTATGGCGAGTTTGCCGCACTCCACCTGTAGCGACAGGTATTGCGCAAGACTTTGGACCAGCGGTTCTGCTCCGTTCCTGTAGAATTCATCGCCCAATTCCGGGAAGCGGCCGGACTCCGCGATGACCACGCGGAACAGGGCGATGGCTTCCGGCTGGGTCACCAGACCCAGGAATCGGCAGCCCAGCGTATGCATGACATGACGAACGTCGCCTTCCGGCAGATCGCCCAGGATCACTTTCCCGGCCTGCGTTTCCTCGGCGGCCGGTCCCAGATATTCCGATGCTCCCCCGCCGAGCATCGTACACATGCTGCTCATCACGCTGCCGAAGAGGGACTCTTTGGAATCGAAGTGGCTGTATACCGTGCGTTTTGACACGCCTGCCTTTTCGGCGACGGCATCCATGCTGGTGGCGCCGAAACCGCTATCGAGAAACAACGCCTGCGCCGCGTCGATGATCGCACGCCGTTTTTCCTGCGACCGCGGGGAGAGATCTTGAACTTCAATAGCTGACATTCACTCGACCTTGTCGGTTTCTATCCGAAACTGTCTTATCCTTGACCTGTTCCGCAACAGAACAATCGCCCGCGTCTCAAAAAAAAACAGCGTCGCCTGCAAATCGGCTTGCCAACTATACTATACGGTATAGTTTACAGAAACGAAACGGTGTAGTGTACTTATGGGTGGTAACCGGCGCTGTGGACGCTCCTGGACAAGGTCTGCGGCTGGAAACCCTGAACAACGCCTTTAGCGAGGAGGTGCGGGATGTCGGAAACCGATATGGAGCCGGCGATTGTGGCCAAAAGCGCGGGCGACCGGAAGGTCATAGCATTCGCCGAGTGGGTGATCCGCTGGCGGTGGTTCATCGTGGTAGCGTCGATCCTGGTAGCCTTGGGCGCCGGCGCCGGTGGGCAGTATCTCGGTTTCTCCACGAACTATCGTGTTTTCTTCAGCGATGAGAACCCGCAACTGACTGCGTTCGAGGCGCTTCAGAACACGTATATCAGGGAAGACAACATCACCTTGGTCATCAAGCCGGATCAAGGGGACGTCTTCACCCCCAAACTGTTGCAGGCGATGCGGGATTTGACGGAGAAATCCTGGAAGATCCCCTTCACGACGCGTGTCGACAGCATCACCAATTATCAGAACAGCTATGCGGCGGGCGAAGACGATCTGATCGTTGAGGATCTTGTACCGGAAGACTCGCCCTTGGATGCGGCAGACCTGAAACGCATTCGGGACATCGCGCTGTCCGAACCGATCATCGTCCGGCGTCTTGTCTCGGCGGATGGGCTTACGGCGTCCATCAACATAACCTCCACCCTGCCGTTGGAGACCGAACTGGAAGTGCCCGCGGCGATGGCCTACGCCCGGGAGCTGGTCGAAGAATTCCGTGTCGACAATCCCGATGTCACGGTGGCGGTCACCGGGTCTGTCGCCATGAACCATGCCTTTACCGAGGCCAGTTTCGCGGACATCGTAACGCTGGTGCCCTTGATGTACGGAATGCTGCTGGTGGTCATGGCCGTCCTGCTGCGGTCCGTCAGCGGTACTTTCTCCACATTGCTGGTGATTGCCTTCTCCGCTATGACGGCGATGGGATTGGCGGGCTGGATGGGGGTTCAGCTAACCCCGCCGTCGGCCATCGCGCCGACGATCATTCTGACCCTGGCAATCGCCGACTCGATCCATATTCTGGTCACCATGTTCGGCGCCATGCGTCAGGGGATGTCGAAGCACGACGCCGTCATAGAAAGTCTTCGCGTCAACTTTCAGCCGGTTTTCCTGACCAGCTTCACGACCGTGATCGGCTTCTTGAGCTTGAATTTCAGCGACTCCCCGCCTTTCGGCGATCTTGGCAATCTGACGGCGATCGGCGTCGTTGCGGCGTGGCTTTATTCGATTTTTCTTCTGCCCGCGATGATGTCGATCCTGCCGGTGCGTGTGAAAGTCCGGCAGGATGGACACATGACGGTGATGGACCGTTTGGCTGGCTTCGTCATCGCGCGGCGCAGATCCCTGCTTTACGGGGTCAGCACCTTCATCATTGTGCTTGCCGTGCTGATTCCGCAGATCGAATTGAACGATCAGTTCGTCGAGTATTTCGACGACTCAATTGAGTTCCGGCGGGACACCGACTACGCAACGGAGCATCTCAGCGGCATCTATCAGGCTCAGTGGTCCTTGCCGTCCGGCAGATCGGGCGGTGTCAGCGATCCTGAATTCCTGAAGACGATTTCCGACTTCTCGGATTGGCTGCGCGCGCGGGACGATGTGGTTCACGTGACGACCTTGAGCGACGTTTTCAAGCGCCTCAACAAGAACATGCATTCGGATGATGACAGCTTCTATCGTCTGCCTGAGGAAAACGACCTCGCGGCGCAATATCTGCTGCTGTTCGAAATGTCTCTGCCCTATGGCCTGGATCTCAATAACCAGATCAATGTCGATAAGTCTTCCGTCCGGATTATCGCCACGGTCGACAATATGACGACGCAGGAATTGCGGGTCCTGGATGCGGAAGCGCTGGCCTGGCTGGATAAGCGCCTCCCAGGCGGCAAGGCCCTGGAGTCGACCGGCCCGTTTGTGATGTTCGCCTATATCTCCCAGCGGAATATAGAAGGAATGCTGGGCGGAACCGCCCTGGCGTTTTTCCTGATTTCACTGTCGCTGGTGATCGCCTTGCGCAGCCTGAAGCTCGGCGCGGTCAGTTTGATCCCGAACCTGGTGCCGCCGATCATGGCGTTCGGCCTTTGGGCGGTGCTGGTGGGGGAGATCGGCTTGGCTTCGTCCGTCGTAACGGCGACAAGCCTGGGCATCATCGTCGATGCAACCGTGCACTTCCTGTCCAAGTACAGACGCGCCCGGGTTCTGAATGGAGAGAATGCGGAAGGGGCTGTCTGCTACGCCTTTTCCACTGTCGGGACAGCTCTTTGGGTGACCACGGCGATCCTGGTCGCCGGGTTTGCGATCCTGTCGTTGAGCCCCTTCCAAATCAACGCGGCCCTGGGGCAACTGACGGCGATCACTCTGGTGATGGCGCTGATTGCGGACTTCCTGTTGCTGCCGGCGGTATTGATCGCCGTCGACCGCCGCAAGCGGGACAACCTGCCGACGGGGTCTGTTCCCCAACCCGCGGAATAGATCGGCTTAGAAAGGAACTGAACGATGACCTATTCGTCATTCGCAAAGGGTATGGGAATTTCCTTCGCCATGATCGGAATGCTGGTCGCAGGGGCCATTGCGACCGGGGAAGCCCGGGCAGAGACGCTGGAGGTGCAGAAAGGGTTGGAAATAGCCCAGGAAATCGACCGGCGCGATCTTGGTTTCGGCGATAGCAAGGTGCAGATGCGCATGATCCTGTCCAATAGGCAGGGCGAATCCAGCACGCGCGAACTGCGCCTGGAAACCCTGGAAGTGCCGGACCCGGATGTCGGGGACAAAAGTCTTACGGTCTTCAATCATCCACGCGATATCAAGGGAACGGCCTTCCTAAGTTTCACCAAGATCCTGGACCCTGATGACCAGTGGCTCTACCTGCCGGCCCTGAAGCGGGTGAAGCGGATTTCTTCCGCGAACAAGTCGGGCCCCTTTGTCGGCAGCGAGTTCGCTTATGAAGATCTGACCTCGTTCGAGGTGGCGAAATATTCCTATAAATGGCTGCGGGACGAGCCTTGCGGCGAGATGGAATGCTACGTGGTCGAACGGGTGCCGCAGTATGAGCGGTCCGGCTATTCCAAGCAGGTCTCCTGGGTGGACAAGGAAGAGTACCGGATCGTGAAGGTGGATTTCTACGACCGGAAGGACTCGCTTCTGAAGACTTTACAGAGCAGCGGGTGGAAGCAGTATCTGGACCAGTACTGGCGGCCGCACCGCATGCACATGGTGAACCACCAGAACGGCAAGGAAACCGTCCTTGAATTCGAATCCTATGCATTCCGCGAAGGCGTCAATGAATCGAATTTCAACAAGAGCCGCCTTGCGCGTCTGCGCTAACCCGTTTCTGCCGGCCCTGCTGGCCGCCTCGCTTTGCGGGGCGGCGGCCGCAGAGGAGCCGCTTTCCCTATTCGGGGCCGAGTTGGAGGTGGCCGGATTTGCGGCGGGGGAGTTCCGGGCCTTCGCCGAGGATCCGGGCTTTGCGGATCAGGACGACCGGCATGTCGAACCGTCCCTGATCGCGCAGCCTGAATTCCGTCTGTTCTGGGACCGGGAGCGGCTAACCTTTATCCCGTTCGGGCGCTACGATCCGGCGGACCACGAGGGCCGCACCCACGCCGATGTTCGCGAGCTGTCGCTGTATGTGGAGCGCGACGACTGGGACCTGACCGTCGGGATCGGCAAGGTCTTCTGGGGCGTTGCGGAAAGCCGCCATCTGGTCGATATCGTTAACCAGTCCGACCTTGTGGAGGATATCGACGAGGAAGACAAACTGGGCCAGCCCATGATCAACCTGAACCTGCTGCGGGACTGGGGAACGGTCGGGGTCTTCATCCTGCCGGGATTCCGCGAGCGAACCTTTCCCGGCGATGCGGCGCGTCTGCGCGGGCCGCTGCAGATCGATACTTCCAATCCGATCTATGAGTCGAGCGCGGAGGAAGCCCACATCGACGCCGCGCTGCGATACGCGCATACCATCGGCGATTGGGATTTCGGCGCGAGCTACTTTCACGGCGTCAGCCGGGAGCCGGAACTCGTCCGGGCGGTTTCCGGCGATGGGCGTATCGTATTGCGGCCGCGTTATGAAGTGATCGATCAAGTCGGCGTCGATGTTCAAGCGACCCTGGATGAATGGCTGTGGAAGTTCGAAGCCATCCACCGGTCGGGCCATGGCGACGCGTTCGCGGCGGCGACGGGCGGTTTCGAATACACACTATTCGGTGTGGCCGAGTCGGCGGCGGATCTGGGCCTGTTGCTGGAATATCATTACGATGGGCGTGGTGGCGACGCGCCGGCGACAACCTTCGACAACGACGTCTTCGCCGGCGTCCGTCTGGCCTTGAACGACGAACAGTCGACCGAATTCCTGACCGGCGTCATTGTCGATCAGCGGGAGCAGGACGTGCTGATGTTGATCGAAGGGGAGCGCCGGATCACCGAGACCTGGTTCGCGGAGCTCGAAGCGCGGCTCTTCCTGAATCCATCGGAAAACAGCGCCGCTTTCGAGAACGACAGTCATCTGATCGCCCGGGTGTCGCGCTATTTCTGAGCAGAGGGAAGCGGAGCGTTTTTGAGCGTCCACGCGGTTAGCCGGCCCGGCGGATTTCCGACCGGCCATAGTTCGCCATCAGATCGTTGAACCGTTCTCCCTGCACCGAGACGTGGGTGCGGAGTTCGGCTTCGGCCCTTACCGGGTCGCCTTCTTCCAGCGCTTTCAGGATGGCCCGGTGTTCGGACATGGATTGGTTCATACGCCCCCTGACGCGGAGCTGCAGGCGGCGGAATGTCTGAAGCCGCTTGTGCAATTTCCGGGCTTCCGCGGCCAGGAAACTGTTGCCGCTGGCTTCGTAGAGCAGGCTGTGAAAACGCTCGTTTTCCCAATAGTAGTCGTCGGTATCCCCCCGGTTGAGGGCGGCTTCGCAGGCGTTTTCCGCCTGTTTCATATCTTCCAGCGCCTCGTCGCTGATCCGGCGCGCGGCCAGCCGCCCGCACATGGCCTCAAGCTCGGCCATGACTTCGAACATCTCGACCAGCTCCATGAAGCTGGGGTGGCGGACGAACGCGCCGCGGCGGGGGATGAGTTCCAGCAGTCCCGCTTCCGCAAGGGCCTGGAACGCTTCGCGCAGCGGTGTTCGGGAAACGTCGAACCGCTCGGCCAGCTTGACTTCGTCCAGCCGGTCGCCGTCGGCGAATTCCCCACTGAAGATGGCCTGCTCCAACGCGGCCCGCACCTCGTCGGCGCGTCGGTGTCCTATGCGGTCTGGGTCAGCCATACCGGAAAGATACTACAAGTAGATGCCCACAACAACGTCATTATTGTATACAAGAAACTTGACGTGTGATGCAAAGTTGCTAGGGTGGCACGCAACCCTGATGGGCAGGGCAATAAAACAGAACGCGGGCCTTGCGCCTGCCGGGAGGAAAAAATGAAGAAGACTCTTTGCGCCGCCGTGGCGGCATTTGCGCTTTCGGGCGTCCTGGCGACGACGGCCGCCGCTCAGGAACTTCGTCTGTCCCACCAGTGGTCGACCAAGGATGTCCGTCACAAAGTCGCACAGATCGTTGCCGACGAAGTGGCGAACGCCGATGTCGGTCTTTCCATTAAGATCTTTCCGTCGAAGTCGCTGTTCAAACCGCGCGAACAGTACAAGCCGCTGTCGCGCGGTCAGCTCGACATGACGGTCTATCCGCTGTCCTATGCCGGCGGCCAGCGCCCTGAATTCAACCTGACCCTGATGCCGGGACTGGTGAAGAACCATGACCATGCGGCCCGTCTGAACGAGTCGGCCTTTATGGGCGAGTTGGAAAAACTGATGGCCGAGGACGATGTGAAGGTCCTGGTTCACGGCTATCTGGCCGGTGGTTTCGTCGGTAAGGACAAGTGCATCACCTCGCCGGACGATGTGAAGGGGCTGCAGTCCCGCGCCGCCGGTAAGGCGTTCGAACAGATGCTGGCCCAGGCCGGTGCGTCGATTGCCTCCATGGCGTCTTCGGAAATCTACAACGCAATGCAAACCGGTGTGCTGCAGGCGGCGAACACATCTTCGTCGTCGTTCGTTTCCTATCGGATTTACGAACAGGTGAAGTGCTACACGCCGGCCAGCGACGTGGCGCTCTGGTTCATGTATCAGCCGCTGTTGATGAACAAATCGACCTATGACGGTTTGAACGACGCGCAGAAGGCGGCGCTCGATGCGGCGGCGGAGAAGGCCGAAGCCTACTATCTCGCGGAGGCCAAGAAGCAGGACGCCAACTCGGTAAAGGTCTTCAAGGAAGCGGGTGTGGAAATCGCGCAGATGACCGCCGAGGAATTCCAGGCCTGGCGCGATATCGCGCAGTCCTCGTCCTACAAGAAGTTTGTGGATGATGTGCCGAACGGCCAGAAGCTCCTCGATATGGCGCTGTCGGTCGAGTAACGGCGACAGAAACGGCCGGGGATGGCTTGACGCCATCCCCATTCCGCCGCGGACGCGGGGTCAGACCCGGATGGTCCGGCGGCGATTCCAAAAAGCTAAAAGCGAGTGACCGATGGCGACGCAAAGCGCTGCGGCGGCCGCCCATACGGGAAATTCCCGGTTTTTGAAGGCGGTTGCGGCAATTTCCATGGTAAGCGGTTGGATCGCGGCCAGCATGATTTTCCTGGCGGTCCTGATCACCTGTCAGATGATCTTCGTCCGGTTCGTGTTGAATGAATCGACGATCTGGCAGACCGAACTGGTCATTTATCTGGTGATCTCGGCGACCTTGCTGGGCCTGCCTTACGTTCAGCGCCTGCGCGGCCATGTGAATGTGGACCTGCTGCCCATCGCGTTGCCCCAACCGTTGCGCAAGGCGTTGGCCATCCTGGTTTTGATCGCAAGCATCGTCGTCATTTCGCTGATGGCTTTTTACGGATATGAGTATTGGGAGATCGCCTGGTCCCGCAACTGGCGGTCCGACACGGTTTGGGGGGTCCGTTTGTGGATTCCCTATCTGTCCCTTCCGGTCGGTTTCGGCCTTTTCCTGTTGCAACTGATTGCCGATCTGTACGCCGTGATCATCGGTGTCGATAAACCGTTCGGGTTGGAGGACAAGTGATGGACGACCCCCTGATCCTTGGCGGCATCGTCGCTCTTTTCACCATCCTGGTCTTGTTCTCGGGCATCTCGGTCGCCAACGGGCTGCTGATCGTCGCAGCCGTGTTTCTGTTGATTTTCGACGGATTGCGGTCGCTGGAACTGCTGCCGGAGATCCTGTTCGGCAAGCTGGACAGTTTCGCGCTGCTGTCCATTCCGATGTTCATCATCATGGGGGCTTCCATCGCATCGACCCGGGCCGGGGGGGACCTGTATGAAGCCCTGGAGCGCTGGCTGACGCGGGTGCCGGGGGGCTTGGTGATTTCCAACCTGGGCGCTTGTGCGCTGTTCGCCGCCATGTCCGGGTCCAGCCCCGCGACCTGCGCCGCAATCGGCAAGATGGGCATTCCGGAAATGCGCCGCCGCGGATATCCCGAAGGAGTCGCCGCGGGATCGATCGCCGCAGGCGGAACCCTGGGCATTCTGATCCCGCCGTCGGTCACCATGATCGTCTACGGCATCGCCACCGAGACCTCTATCGGGCGGCTTTTCCTGGCCGGCGTCCTGCCCGGATTGCTGCTGGTCGGTCTGTTCATGGCCTGGTCGCTGTTCGATACCTGGCGGAACGGATCGGCCGACGTGCTGAGCAGCCGGACCTATACCTGGCGCGAGCGTTTTGAAATCATGCCGCGCGTGGCGCCCTTCATCCTGATTATCATCGGCGTCCTTTACGCCATGTATGGCGGGGTCGCGACGCCGTCCGAGACGGCCGCCGTCGGCGCGCTGTTGTGCGTGATCATCGCCATGGTCATCTACAAGCTGTGGAACCCGAAGGAACTTTGGGTCG
Organism: Hwanghaeella sp.; assembly: GCA_028282025.1. Lineage (GTDB taxonomy): Bacteria > Pseudomonadota > Alphaproteobacteria > UBA8366 > Aestuariispiraceae > Hwanghaeella. The sequence goes on from JANQIT010000135.1 coordinate 12,329, forward strand.
TGCTGCGGGATTCGACGCGTGAAAGCGTGATGATCCTGTTTATCATCGGGGCCGCCGGCGCGTTTTCCTACATGCTCTCCAGCCTGTTCATCACCCAGTCCATTGCCGAATGGATCGGCACGCTGGGGGTCAACAAATGGGTGCTGATGGGGGCGATCAATCTGTTTCTTCTGGTGGCGGGCTTCTTCCTGCCGCCGGTCGCCGTCATCCTGATGGCGGCGCCCATCCTGCTGCCGGTGGTTACCGCTGCCGGTTTCGACCCGTACTGGTTCGCCGTGGTCCTGACCATCAACATGGAGATCGGTCTGATTTCTCCGCCGGTCGGCCTGAACCTCTATGTGATCAATGGGATCGCCCCGGACATCCCGTTGAAAACCATCCTGAAAGGATCGCTCCCCTATGTCGGATGCATGGTTTTGGCGATTGTCATTCTATGCCTGTTTCCGGGGCTGGCGACCTGGCTGCCGGACGCGATCATGGGGGCGGCCGTATGACACGTTCGTCCTTCCTGACGGACCTGCTGTCGACCATATTCGAACGGCGCTCGACGGCGACGCCGGACGATGACGGGCGCTCGCTTGAGGAGTTGTGCCGGGCGCTTCTGTCTGCGGCGGGCGAGGTGTCCGGCTCGAAGATCGCGGCGGCGGTCCTGTCGCGCTACGATGGTCTGGACCGGCGGGGTAAGGCGGCGTTTTTCCGGTTCCTAACGGAAGATCTCGATCTTGATCCTTCTCGGGTGCAGGCCACGGCCCAGGCTTACAGCGAGACGCCTGACCGCGAGACATTGAACGCTCTGCTGAAGGCGGCGGAGCCGCGCCGGCAGGAGCTTTTGCGTCGGCTCAACCAGGTTCCGGGAGCGACGGCGCAGTTGGTCGCCATGCGGCTGGACCTGTTGGGCATGGTGAGGGAGCATCCGTCCTTTGCGCGCGCCGACTTGGATTTCGTGCACCTGCTTTCTTCGTGGTTCAACCGCGGTTTCCTGGTTCTGCGCCGGATCAACTGGGAGTCACCGGCGAACATTCTTGAAAAGGTCATCGCCTATGAGGCGGTGCATGAAATAGGCGACTGGGACGATCTGCGCCGCAGGCTTCAGCCCGGCGACCGGCGTTGTTTCGCCTTTTTTCATCCCTCCATGCCGGACGAGCCGTTGATCTTTGTAGAGGTTGCTCTGACGGCGGGCGTGCCGTCCTCGATCCAGGATGTCCTGGCCCGGGACCGTGCCGAACTTGCCGCATCGGATGCGGACACGGCGGTGTTTTATTCCATTTCCAACTGTCAGGCGGGGTTGAAAGGAATCTCTTTCGGCAACTCGCTGATCAAGCAGGTGGTTCACGATCTGTCCAACGAACTGCCGCACCTGAAGATCTTCGTCACCCTGTCGCCGATCCCCGGGCTGGCCCGTTGGCTGGAAGCACAGGCCGCGCAAACCTCGGACGAAGCGGCCAAGGACCTGCTAGCGGCTGCGGGGCCGGGAGATGCGGACGGCGCAAATCCGGACACAAACGCAGAAAATCTGCGGACCTATGCGGCTCAATTTCTGGCCCGGGCGAAAAGACTGGACGGGTTCCCCGCCGACCCTGTGGCCCGGTTTCATCTCGGAAACGGGGCCTCCCTGCATGATGTTCATCCACGCGCCGATTTGTCTGCGAAAGGTCTTAGTCAATCCTGCGGCGCAATGGTGAACTATCTGTACCGTCTCGACAGTGTTGAGCAGAACCACGAAGACTATGTAAACAACGGAACCGTCGCACAGTCGCGTACCGTGCAAGCCATCCTGCGGTCCCGGCCGCAAGAGACGATGACCAAGACAAAAACCAAAAGGATCGTTCATGCCCAACACGCTCTATGACGCGCTGTTTTCCAAGCACGCCGGCAGCGGCCGGCCTTTCCTGCACCTGAAGGACGGTTCCAGCATCTCCTTTGCCGATTTTCTGGCAATGGCGGCGCGGTTTGCCCATGTCCTGAAGGCGCATGGGGTGGAAACCGGGGACCGTGTCGCGGCGCAGCTTCAAAAATCGCCGGAGGCGCTGGCCGTGTTTGCCGCCTGCGTGCAATCGGGCGTCGTCGTGCTGCCGCTGAATACGGCGTATACGGCGGACGAGTTGGACTATTTCGTCGGCAATGCCGGCGCAAAACTGGTGCTTTGCGATGGCGCGGCATACGAACCTCTCCGCCCGGTCGCCGCCTCTCATGGCGCAACGCTCATGACGCTGAACCAGGATGGATCCGGCAGTTTCGCAAGGGAGGCGGCCCGTCAGCCGGCGCACTTCGAAACCGTGGACCGCGGGCCGGACGACCTTGCCGCATTTCTATACACCTCCGGCACGACGGGCCGGTCGAAGGGTGCGATGCTGACGCAGGACAATCTGCTGTCGAATGCGGTGACGCTGAAGGACTATTGGGGCTTCTCGGAAGACGATGTGCTGTTGCATGCGCTGCCGATCTTTCACACGCACGGTCTTTTCGTCGCGACGAATATCTGCCTGCTGGCCGGAAGTTCGATGATCTTCCTGCCGGGATTCAACGCGGACGACGTCATCGCCAACCTTCCCAAGGCGACCAGCATGATGGGGGTGCCGACATTCTATACGCGCCTTCTGGATGACCGGCGGTTCACGGGCGAGTTGGTGTCGCACATGCGCCTGTTCGTCTCCGGCAGCGCGCCTTTGCTGGCGGAAACCCATATTGCCTTCGAACAGCGGACCGGCCACCGGATCCTGGAACGCTACGGCATGACCGAAACCAATATGAACACATCCAACCCGCTGGATGGGGAAAGACGGGCGGGAACCGTTGGGTTTCCTCTGCCGGGTGTCGAACTGAAGGTGACGAGCCCGGAAACCGGGGAGGAACTGCCGCAGGGCGAAACCGGCATGATCGAGGTGCGCGGGCCGAACGTCTTCAAAGGCTATTGGCAGATGCCGGAGAAGACCAGGGAAGAACTGCGCGAGGACGGCTTTTTCATCACCGGCGATTTGGGCCGCGTGGATGAGCGGGGGTATCTTCACATTGTCGGGCGGTCCAAGGACCTGATCATATCCGGCGGTTACAACATCTACCCCAAGGAAGTGGAACTGCTGCTGGATGACATCGAAGGGGTGTTGGAATCCGCCGTGATCGGCGTGCCGCACCCGGATTTCGGCGAAGGGGTCGTCGGGGTTCTGGTGCCGGAGCCGGGGGCCGCGCCGGACCCGGATGCGGTGATGGGCGCCCTGCAGGACAAGATCGCGCGCTTCAAACAACCGAAGCGGATTTTCTTGCTCGAAGAGCTTCCCAGGAACGCCATGGGCAAGGTGCAGAAAAACGCGCTTCGGGAACAATTCTCCGACTGTTTCGCAGCGTAGCTTGCCGCCGTTTGCGTTGGCGTGCGACTGTGTCGCGCGCTGGCTCAACGGCGGGATGAAGGCACATGGAAGACAGGGTTTGGGCCAGGGAGATGGCCCTCTACAACAAGTGGCAGAATGAGACTCTCTTCGGCGTGTGCGCCGGTATCGGCACGGCGGACTACATGGAGAAGGGCGCGCCGGAAGGGCCGTTTGAACCGTCGGTGCAGGTATGGCCCGACTTTCAGTCCCTCCGTGGGGCGCGGGAGCGGTTCGATCGGATGCTGGTCGATCTGACCGAAACCAAGCCGCCGGCGTGGCTCTCCGAACCGGTTCCGCTGACGTCTGAAGGGTTCGGGCCGGGACGGTCCTTTCCGCGCCAGTATCTGATGATGCAGCTTTTCAATCATGGAACGCATCATCGTTCGCAAGTGACGGCGGAGCTCCACAAAATGGGGTTGGCCTACGGCAATACGGATATTCCGTTCAATCCGCATTCTCTGTTCTGAAGCCCGCTTTCACGCGGTGGGGGAGGGCCTTTCCCAGATTCGCGGCCATAAGGTGCAGTCCAGCGGGCCCCCCGGCGGGATGTCCGGGTCTTCGAGCATCGGTTGAATGTTCGGCCTTGGATCGTAGACCACATCCTCTCCGGCCCAGCGCGTCACATACCCTCTTCGGCGTGTGCCGACGGTCCTGTTCCCCGGCGCGCCGTGAACCAGAAGTCCGTGATGAAGCGTGCAGTCGCCCGGCTCCAATTCCGGCTGTCGGATCGTCAGGTCGTCCCGCATGGAGTCGATGTCCGGCACCTTGGGCAGATCGGTTCGGTACTTCTCGGGATCGACAAAGGCGATGGGGTGATAGCGCTCACCCCACAGATGCGAGCCCGCGACATATTCCACAGCGCCGCTCTCCTTGGTGACGTCGTCCAAGGCCAGCCAAAGCGTACAGACTTGCGATCCAAGGATCGGCCAATAGGGAAGGTCCTGATGCCAGGTCGTCTTCTCCTCGGTTCCCGGTTCCTTCACCAGGATCTGATCGAAAACGATGTTCGTGTGCCGGGCCTCCATGATCCGGCCGGCGACTTCTCCGGCAGGACTGTTTCTAACCACCGTCTCGAAGGCCGGTACGCGATGCCACATGTAGGTGTCCGCGAAGAAACGTCCGGGATCTTCGTCCTTGGCCAGTTCGAAATTGATGCCGGTCGGGTGCGCCATATCCTCTTCGATAGCGTCGCGGAGAAAAGCGACCCATTCCGGGTCGAACAACCCTTTCAGCAGAACGACGCCTTCTTCGCGGTAAGTGTCGATTTCTTCCGGCGTAATCTCTCTCAATGGTGCAGTGCGCATGGTCGAAGCCTTTGTTTGAAAGCACCACGCTACCCGGCATTTGCGTCGGCGTCACCATCCTAGAAGTTATTGAAAGCGTTGCTGGGAAAGTGAAGCAGAGGTCTGGAATGTTCGGCCCCAGCGGAAAGGCGCGGGACGCGGATTCCTCGTGCTCGGAGCACTCGGTGAGCGACACGCCCTCTGCGTTAGGAGTCGAATGTCCTCACGGCGGCGAGGACCCGGGTGCCCGTCGTCAGCCAGCAGGCGGCGCCGAAGATCCAGGCGAACAGCGCGAATTGGTCGGCGAACAGACAGCACAATACAAAGAAAGCGATGGTTTCCGTTCCCTCGGTCAGACCGCCCAGGTAATAGAAACTCTTCTTGCCGCGTATGTCGGTGTTGATCCCGCGTTTTTCGGCAACGATGGCATAGGCCAGAAAGCTGGATCCGGTGCCGATAAAACTCAATAGCAGGAAACAGGCGGCCAACGCGTTCTGCTCCGGCGCCAGAAGGGCGAAGCCGAACGGGATCGCGCCATAGAAGATGAAGTCTCCGACAATGTCGAGATACCCGCCCAGGTCCGTCGTCCTGGTCTGACGTGCTATCGCGCCGTCCAGCCCGTCGGCGGCGCGGTTCACAAGGATCAGCGCCAGGGCAAGCCAGGTTTCGCCAAGCGCGACGGCGGCGGCGGCCCCGAAACCGGGCAGGTATCCGGCAACGGTGACCGCATTGGCGGTAATCCCCATGCGGACCGACAGTCCGGCCATGGCCGCCAAGGGCGGATCGATAACTTTGCGCAGCGGCGCGTCCAGCATGGCCCAATCCAGGGAGAACGGAAACAGATGGGCTTCTAGGCGAAGTTAGGAAAAATGCCAACTAAAGAACGTCGCACAATGAAGCGAACGCCCCCACATACCGTTGTGGGAGACGGCGTTCGATTTCCGTCGGGTATTGACCCGGGCGGCGGGGAAATTGGTGTGGCACATAGTCGAGAAGTCTCCAAACGCGCGATCCTGGTATCGCTTTCGGAAGCCGAAAACGGCGGTATTCGGGTCAATCTGGATGATGTCGTGCGCGGCGATCCGAACGGGGCCAGTTGGAATCTGGAAGCCATCGTGACCGGGAAGGTCTATAGCAAATCCACCTTTAAGGACATGTCGATGTCGGACGCCGAACTGGCCGCCTTCGGCCATTACATTCTGGGCCGGCTGAAAGCTTTCAAGACATGCGGTGAAATCTGATATCCACCTCTCTGCTTGAGCGCGAAATCCAATCGGACAATACTGCCGCCCGGATCGTAATCAGGCGGGAATCACGACGGATGGATACGGACGTCAACGCGGAAGGCTGCATTCTGAAAACACGTCCTCTGTCGGACGGTGTCGGCTGCGAAGTACTGGATGTAGACCTTGCACAGTGTGGCGAAGAGGAATTCGCCGCCGTCGAAGCGGCGTTCGCGCGTCATGGCGCACTGCTGTTTCGGGATCAATCCCTCCATCAGGATGCGCTGGTCGGCTTTTCCAAGCGTTTCGGGGCTTTGGATCTGGCCCCACTTACCCAGACGGGCCGCCTTTCGGTCGAAGGGTATCCGGAAATCTATGTGATCTCTAACCTGACCGACGGGGCCGGAAAGGCGATCGGCGCGTTGGGAAACGGCGAGGCGATCTGGCATACCGACATGTCCTATCTGGAGACCCCGCCCATGGCGTCGCTGCTCTATGCGCGGGAGGTGCCGCCGCAAGGCGGAAACACGCATGTCTGCTCCATGATCGCCGCCTATAGGGCATTGCCGGAAGATCTGAAGACGCGGGCGGCCTCCTTCCGCATCAAGCACGACGCGACCTATAATTCCGGCGGATATGTCCGGGAAGGTTTGATGGAGAGCGACGATCCCAGGGAAACCACCGGCACCTTTCATCCGGCCGTGATCCGCCATCCCTCCAGCGGCGAACCGGCGCTGTATCTGGGACGTCGCAGGCATGCCTATGTCGAAGGGTTGGATCTGCCCGAGTCGGAGGCGCTGTTGGATGCGCTTTGGGCCTACGCAACCTTGGCCGAGAACAGTTACGAACATGTCTGGCGGGTCGGCGATGTCCTGTTATGGGATAACCGGATCACCATGCACCGCCGCGACAGTTTCGATCCCGGTCATCGGCGTCTTATGTGGCGCACGCAGATGCAGGGGGCGTCGATGCCGGAACGCTATCTGCACGGATAGCCGCGCGCCGGGAGGTCACGCGTTCGAACCGCCCTGTCCCGGACCGTTCGGCCCCGTCAGATAGCTCGGCGGGGGAGGGGGCGGGAGATCCGCCGCGCCACGGTCGCCCGCCAGTGAAAAACAAGCGTAGAAGGTGTCGAACACCAGGCGCGCGTCCGCCTGCGGGACGAAAAAGGTGATCTCTGTAAAGGTCGAACTGATCTCTACAATGTTCACATTCTGAAGCGTCACCCGCTGCATCAGGGCGTAGAGAATGCCAGGCACGTCGATATGATGCTCCGGGAAGCGCACGGTTACCGCCGCGACATCCTGATTGCGGTACAGGAACGGTTGCGGAACCGCTTTGTCCAGCCAGGAAATCAGCCGGGCGTCCAGGATGATCGTAACCTGCCGCATGCCGAGCGACAGGTTGCAGAACTCGTTGCGGGCATGGACGCGTTGATAGACCTCCGCCAGTCTGGTGTGCAGCGCGGGGCTGCGCACATAGGTGCAGACCGCCAACCCCGACTGGACCGTGATGCTCTCCAGGATCTGAGAAACGCTTCCGCCGGCCGCCGGGGGTTCGGCGCGCCGCGCCCGCGACAGGGCCATGGTCAGCGCGGTTTCCTGAACCTGCTTTTGCGTCCTAGCTTCGATCTGCGGTCCGAGAAACCGGGCCAGCTTGGTCAGGTTGAACAGGTCATGCCGGAATCCGAATTCCAGAAACGGATTGCCGCGCACGATGTCCTTCAGGGCGTCGGAAATCGATAGCATGTTATATTTATAACACAGAACTCGGTTTTATGACAAATTCAGCGCGATATTTTGGGATGGCGCATTCCTATGTTCCTGTGCCGCGACATTGCGAACCGGCGGCATCGGAGGAACCAGTTATGAGCCATCTCTTCGGCGGTATGATTACCGCTTGTATCACCCCCTTCGACCGCACTGGGGGCATCGACTACGCAGCCTGGGGCCGCCATCTGGATCGCCAGATCCAGGCCGGCGCCGACGGGCTTCTGATCTTCGGCACGGCGGGGGAAGCGCCGACGATTGAAGCGGATGAATATCCGCGCGCCCTGGAATGGGTGGTGCAGCATGTTGCGGGCCGGGCGCCCGTCCTGGCGGGGGCGGGCGGAAACAACACGGCGCACTCCATCGCCCAGGCGCGCACCGCTGCCGGAACCGGTGTGGACGGATTGCTGATCACCTGTCCGTACTACAGCAAGCCGCCGCAGCACGGTCTGCGCGCCCATTTCGAGGCCGTCGCCGACGCCGTGGAAATCCCTCAACTCGTCTACAGCATAAAGGGCCGGACGGGCGTGAATGTGGAACCCGAAACCCTGTTCGCCCTTGCCGAACATCCGAACATCGTCGGTGTGAAGGAGGCGAGCGACGATCTGGACCAATTGATGCAGGTGGCGGGCGCCGCGCCCGATGGTTTTTCGGTCCTAGCCGGCAGCGATCATGTGGCCTATCCGGTGATCGCCCTGGGTGGGCACGGCGTTATTGCGACCGTCAGCAACCTGGCGCCGGCGGACTTCAAGACCCTGGTGACTGCGGCTCTGGAAGGGAACCGGACATTGGCGTCGCGTAAGCAGGCGCTTTTACTGCCCTTAATGCGCGCCTGTTTTACGGAGAACAATCCGATGGCGATCAAGACAATGCTGTCGATGGCGGGGGAGATTGAAGAGAGTTTCCGCGCCCCGCTGTGCCGCATGCTGCCCGAGAACCGCGAGCAGCTTCGCGCCCTGCTCGACCGGTATGCGCTGCTCCCGGTGTCTTCAGCCGCTTAGTTTCCCGGCCCGCCGCCGCGGCGGTGCCGAAACAGTCTACACCGTTCCTCGACGTGAAGCTGAGCGCCCGCCCTGAAAGATTGGGGATCGGGATGGTGCGTGCGGCCGACTAGGCGGGATGCGCTGTAAGGGGGATACCGCACGCCTACCCGAACAGGCCGCCTAGCGCGTCGGCGACCGCTCCGACCGCTTCGCTGGCTGTTTCGGTCACCGTTTCGCTTGTCTCCTCGATGAGGGCGCCGGTTTCCTCCACGAAATCTTCCACCGCCTCTTCCGTTTCCTCCAGGGCTTCGTCCACGGCGTCTTCGGCCTCTTCCCAGGCTTCCCCTGCTGCTTCGGCGGTTTCGTTCAGCAGTTCTCCTAATTCCCCGGATACGGATTCGGCGGCGGCCATGGCGTTTTCCCAGGCTTCGGCGGCCGCGTCCGCATTAAGCGATTCCGCGGCCAGCTCCGCCACCGCGCCGACGGAGGAGACCCAGCCAGCCACGGCGCCGCCCGCATCCTGCACGGGTCCCTCCCAGAAATCGCTCCACAGGTCGCCGACCATCTCCGGCGCTTCAGCGGCGAATTCTCCCACCGACGCCAATCCGGTCATCAATTCGTGGGCCACGGCCAGCGACCATGGTTCGTTGATATCCAGCACCGCGAGTCCGCTGGCCATTCCATACACGTTGAAGGGGGGCTTTTCATCGATTGGCGGAACGTCTTCCGGCCTTGGCAGCCGGGCGTTCACAAGGGCCCGTGCGTTCACCTGCCCGGCGCCGTAGAGTGATGTCGGCCAGCCGCCGGGGGGCGGGTCCTCGGCAAAGATCGAGGTATCGACCGCCGTCTCCTTCAGCAGATGCCGGAAGATCTGTTGCAGCGGAACGCCCGGCACCGCCTGCCGGATGGCGGCCCGGCCGCCGTGGCGCTGCAGCCACAAGGTCGCCAGCCCCGCGACGATGGCTGTGGCGAAGGAAGTGCCCCGGCTCAGCGGCCGGCTGTCTCCGCCCTCGGCATTGAATCCGGCATGGCGGATATTGACCGCGGGGGCGCAGATATCGACCTCCGGCCCCCGGAAGGCGCCTTCCCACGGCAGCGGTCCGATGCTGCCGCCGACGGCGATCACCTCCGGATAGGCAGCCGGCGCGGCGACTGCCTGGGGAGCGGGATAGCCCTGAGACTGGCCCGCCGCGGCGACGACGATGATGTCCCGCTCCACCGCCGTTCTCAACACATCCCGCAGGGCCGGGTTCGGCGCCCCGCCGAGCGATATGGAAATCACATCGACATTCCGCGCGATGGCGTGTTCCACCGCCGTTGTCACTTCTGTGTCTCCGGCCAGAATGACGGTTGCGACGCAGCGAAGCGGCAGCACCGTCGCCCCGGGTGCGACGCCCACGACATCGCGCACCGGAGAGGTTCCGTCGGACGAACGCGGGGCGACCATGACCGACGCGGTGGAGGTGCCGTGCCTTTCGTAATAGGGAAAACCGTTCGGCGCGAGGCCGTGGCGGGCCACGTTCTGCGTCAGCGGATCCAGGCCGGGCGGTGTGGTGACGCCAAGGAAAGCGTTGAAGGCGTTGGCCAGATCGATCTGGGTGGCCGGATAATCCCCGTGCTCGCGAAAGCCGGTATCGGGGTGTCCGATAACAAAACCCTCTCCGGCCGTCTCCCCATTCGGGCCGATGCCCAGCACGTCCCAAGCGCCATAGATATCGATGGCCCCGCGGTATCCGCGCCAATCGACCCCATTGGTTTCCGGCGAAGACAGATACCAGTCCCAATCCTCCGGTGCGGGGATTTCCAACCCCGGCCCGGGATCGTCGGCGTCGCCGCCACCGCTGAGAATACCCATCCGCAGCCCTTCGACACGGACGGACGCGAAAGCGCCGGTGCGCCGCAATACATCCGCGACACGATTGCGGAAACCGGCGGTGCTGCGCCGGTTCGCCGTGAATTCGGCGACCATGAACCGGGCAAGTTCCGGTTCTTTCCTGACAAGTCTTGGAAACAGCGGTTGCACGGCGATCAGCCCGGGACTTCTGTCCAGCCTGAGCGTTTTCAACATCAGACGGTGGCAGCTTTTGGGACTCATCCGTTTGTGTGTCTTCAGGATCAGCCGAAAGGGCCGGTTTCCCGCGTCGATGGCGGCAATCGGCGCACCGTCGCCCTTGCCGGACGCACCGCTGTTCCGCGTGATACGCGCCGCCGCCCGCAATGGGGCGGCCAGCGATTGCTGCGCTTCGGCCGCGCGTTTCCTGACCTGCGCGATGGCGTCGCTCAGCCGCGCCAGGCGGGCCGCGGTCTTCTGGTATTTTTTCTTCCGCCGGGCGCGTCTTTCCTTCCGCGCCGCCAGCACCGTCTTACGGGCCGCCGCTTTCGCGGTGCGGGAGACAGGGACGGACGGTTTCGTATTTCTCGGCATACTTTTCCCCTTGGGCGATCCCCGCGCACTCAGCGCCTGATACGGTAAAAAGATACCGTATTATTCCATCCCGAAACCATCTTCTTTTCCGCGCCGGGAACAGGACATAGTTTCGTGCGGTTCAGTGTATGAGGAGTTTTCGGCGTGCATATCGGTGCAATCACCGTTCTGGTTCCCGACTACGATGCGGGTTTGGATTTTTTTGTCGGCAAGCTTGGGTTCGATCTGATCGAAGACCGGGCCCAGGGGGCGGGGAAGCGCTTTGTCGTCGTGGCCGCGCCCGGAAGCACCGAGGCCCGGCTTCGTTTGGCGAAGGCGACCGATCCGTCGCAGACCGCCGCGATTGGACAACAGGCTGGCGGTCGGGTCCTTTTGTTCCTGGAGAGCGACGACTTCGACAGGGACCATGCGGCCTTTAGCGCGGCGGGCGTCCACTTTCTGGAAGAACCACGCCTTACCGACTTCGGAAAAGTTGCGCTTTTCTCCGACCCTTTTGGCGGGAAGTGGGAGCTTATCGGACGGTTTTCTCGTTGATCTTGGCGCATTTTGCCCAAGATCCGTTCGGGTTGGCGTACGTGCTTTGAAACGGGGCTTCCCAAAATCGGCGAAAGCTGATACGAATTGGTAATACCAATTCTGAATTGGCATGTAAGTTGTGCGGCTTAGCGGTATCTTCGCGGTCAGCGCAATGCGCGGGAGAGACGATTATGGAAATGCCGAAGCCCGATGACGCGGTGATCGCGAAGCGGCTTAAGATTGCCGAGGACTTGAGCGCGATTGTCCCGGGCGAAGGGGTCATCGTTGATGAGGACGAGCGCCGCCCTTATGAGAGCGACGGCCTGACGGCGTATCGAACCCTTCCGCTGGTGGTGGTTTTGCCCGAAACCGTGGAGCAGGTCTCCGCTGTTCTGAAATACTGCCATGACAACGGTATCAAGGTTGTGCCGCGCGGGGCCGGAACCTCTCTGTCTGGCGGTTCCTTGCCGTTGGAAGACGGCGTGCTTCTGGGGTTGGCCAAATTCAACAGAATCCTGGAAGTCGACTACGACAACCGCTGCGCCCGCGTGCAACCCGGCGTTACGAACCTGTCGATCACCAAGGCGGTGGAAGCGGACGGTTTCTATTATGCGCCGGACCCGTCCAGCCAGATCGCCTGTTCCATCGGCGGCAATGTGGCGGAGAATTCAGGCGGCGTGCACTGCCTTAAATACGGCCTGACGACGAACAACCTGCTTGGGCTGGAAGTGGTTCTGATCGATGGCGAGGTGATCCGCATCGGCGGTAAGTATCTGGACGCGGAAGCCTATGATCTGCTGGGCGTGATGACCGGATCGGAGGGATTGCTGGGCGTGGTCACGGAAGTGACGGTCCGGTTGCTGCGGTCGCCGGAAACGGCGCGCGCGCTGCTGATCGGTTTCCAGTCCAGCGAAGCGGCGGGCGACTGCGTCGCCAAGGTGATCGGGGCCGGAATCATTCCCGGCGGCATGGAAATGATGGACAAGCCGGCGATCCACGCGGCCGAGGACTTCGTGCAGGCGGGCTATCCGCTGGATGTCGAAGCCTTGCTGATTGTCGAACTCGACGGGCCGATGCAGGAAGTCGATTATCTGATGGAGCGGGTCGGGGAGATTGCGACGGCGTGCGGCGCAGTCTCCGTCCGGGCGTCGGAAAGCGAACAGGAACGGATGAGCTTCTGGGCCGGACGCAAGGCCGCCTTCCCGGCGGTGGGCCGGATTTCGCCGGACTATTACTGCATGGACGGCACCATTCCGCGCAACCAACTACCCACGGTCCTGACCCGTATGTCGGAACTGTCCAACAAATACGGTCTGCGGGTGGCGAACGTTTTCCACGCGGGCGACGGCAATCTGCATCCCCTGATCCTCTACGATGCGAATGTACCGGGGGAATTGGAGAAGGCGGAGGATTTCGGGTCCGACATTTTGAGACTCTGTGTCGAGGTCGGCGGCGTGCTGACCGGAGAGCACGGAGTCGGGGTGGAAAAACGCGACCTGATGCCCGCCATGTTCAACGAACAGGATCTGGCGCAGCAACAGCGGTTGAAGTGCGCCTTCGACCCTGACGGGCTGCTGAACCCGGGCAAGGTCTTCCCGACCCTGCACCGCTGCGCCGAACTGGGGCGCATGCATATTCACAAGGGGCAGATGCCCTTTCCCGACATTCCCCGGTTTTAGGCCGTTACGGCGGAGGCGAAGATGACACGGTTTGTGCCGGAGACGGTCGAACAGCTTAAGGAGGCGGTTGCCTGGGCGGTGGCGGAAGCCGAACCGCTGGGCGTCGTTGGGGCGGGCAGCAAGGATGGGCTGGGCCGCCCGATCAATACCAGCCATGCGCTGGACCTTTCGAAACTTTCTGGCATCTCGCTTTATGAACCGGAAGAACTGATCCTTCAGGCCGGGGCCGGAACCCCGATGGCGGAGATTCAGGCGGCTCTTAAAGCCAAGAATCAGGAACTGGCCTTCGAGCCGCCGGACTACGGCCCCTTGCTGAAAGGCGAAAGCGCGCCGGGCACCATAGCGGGCGTCGTCGCCGCGAATTTGAGCGGGCCGCGGCGTATCAAGTCGGGCGCCGCACGGGACCATTTCCTTGGTTTCGAGGCCGTCTCCGGCCGCGGCGAGCTGTTCAAGTCCGGTGGGCGGGTCATGAAGAACGTCACGGGCTACGATCTGTGCAAGCTGATGGCGGGCTCTTGGGGGACCCTGGGCGTGATGTCCCAGGTCACGGTCAAGGTGCTGCCGGCGGCGGAGAAGGAGCGCACGGTGCTGCTTTTCACCGACGATCCGTCGGAGGCGGTGCAGGCCATGTCGGAGGGCCTGAATTCTCCCTACGACGTCTCCGGGGCGGCGTGGCTGCCGCGCAGTCTTGCCGGGTTTACGGAGGTTGACCTGCTCGGCGACGCGGCGTCAGGCGTCGCGGCGGTCCGGGTCGAAGGGCCGGGGCCGTCGGTGGAATATCGCTGCGAACAACTGCGCGCCGCCTTTGAACAGCGCGGCAAAACCGAAGAACTCCACAGCACGCGCAGCCGCACCTTCTGGCAGGCTGTCCGCGATGTGAAACCCTTTGCCCAACCGGACGACCGGCGGATTGTCTGGAAAATCTCCGTGGCGCCGACCGACGGTCCGTCCGTGTTGCGTGCTTTGGACGGGTTGAAGGGGGCGGACGCCTTCATGGATTGGGGCGGTGGGCTGATCTGGCTTGCGGTGGATATGCCGAACCTGGGCGGGGCGGATCTGGTGCGTGAAGCCGTGGAGAAGACGAGCGGTCACGCAACCTTGTTCCGCGGCGATGCGGCGCTGCGCGCATCGACGAACGTTTTTCAGCCATTGGCCCCGGGCCTCCAGAAACTGACCGAGAAGATCAAGAACGGCTTCGATCCCAACCGGGTGTTGAACCCGGGGCGGATGTATGAAGGACTTTAGTCCGAAGGTTTCCCAAGAAGATGCAAACGAACTTCACCCTGGCCCAATTGGCCGACCCGGATATCCAGGAAGCGGACAAGATCCTGCGGAACTGCGTGCATTGCGGTTTCTGCACGGCGACCTGTCCAACCTTCGTCACCCTGGGCGACGAGTTGGATTCGCCGCGCGGGCGGATCTATCAGATCAAGGATATGCTGGAAAACGAGAAACCCGCGCCAAGCAGGATCGTCAAGCATATCGACCGCTGCCTCAGTTGCCTGAGCTGTATGACGACCTGTCCGTCGGGCGTGCACTATATGCATCTGGTCGATCATGCGCGCGCCTACATCAACAAGACGCATATCCGGCCTTTGGCGGACCGCCTGTTGCGCAAGCTGCTGGCCGCGTTGCTGCCCAATCCCCGGCTTTTCCGGGTCGCCCTGGCGGGCGCCTGGGCCGCGCGTCCGCTGGAACCGGTCATCGGGGGACTTTTCGGCGGACGCATGGGGGCCATGCTGCGGCTGGCGCCCAAGAAACTACCCAAGGCGTCGCCGGTCGACACGCCACAGATCTTTCCTGCCGACGGCGAGCGGCGCGCCCGCGTCGCCATGCTGAACGGATGCGCCCAGCCCGTATTGCAGCCGCAGATCAACGAGGCGACCATCCGGCTTCTGAACCGCCTTGGCGTAGAGGTGGAAGTGACGAACGGCGTCGGCTGTTGCGGCGCGCTGGTCCACCATATGGGCGAAGTCGATGCCAGCCACCGCCAGGCAGCCGCCAACATCCGGTCCTGGATCAAGGCGCACGAACGCGACCCGTTGGACGCGATCATCATCAATGCATCGGGCTGCGGCACCACCGTCAAGGATTACGGCTTCATGTTCCGTAACGATGCGGCCATGGCGAAGGAGGCGGAGGTCGTCTCCGCCCTGACCAAGGATGTCACCGAATTCCTGGTCGAACTGGGATTGCCGAAAGAAGCGGAGAAAGCGGGCGCGGGGCGGCGTGTTGCCTACCATTCCGCCTGTTCCATGCAGCATGGTCAGAAGATCACACAGCAGCCAAAGACCTTGTTGAAGATGGCGGGTTTCGATGTGGTGGATGTGCCGGAGTCCCATCTATGCTGCGGCTCGGCGGGCACTTACAACATCATGCAGCCGGAACTGGCCACCACCCTGCGCGACCGCAAGGTTGCGAACATCAGAAAGGTTAACCCGGAGTTGATCGCGGCGGGGAACATCGGATGCATCACGCAGATTGCCACTGCGGCCGATGTGCCCGTTGTCCATACAGTCGAACTGCTCGATTGGGCGACCGGCGGCGCGGTGCCGGAATCGCTCCAGAAATAGGCTCTTTCAAAGTTCTCGCTCCGGTTGCGATGCACCGCGTATAGACTTACTCTGCCCTTAGCGCCGGTATGCGATTGGGGGGAGCGATGGACGGGACGATGCGTGACCCGGCCGAGGTCTTGGCAGTGGAAAACGGCCTGCCCGGACATGTGGTGGCGATGTACGATTTCTGGCGCCGGGAGCATCGGAATGACGCGGTTCCGCACATTCGCAGTATAGACCCGGTCCGCATGCCGGTATCGGCTTTGCCCTGGCTCGGTATCCTGCAGCCGTTGAATGACGCCGAAGATTTCCTGATCCGACTTTCCGCCACCGGTGTGGTGGAGGCGATCAAGGCCGACCTGACCAATATGCGTGTCAGCGAGCTTAGAAATGCGGAAGAGCCTACCGAGCGCCTCCGTTGGAGCGTCAGGACCGGCAGGCCCTACATGTCGCGCGATCCGCTGACCTGGGTCACGGGCCGCAACTTCATCCAATACCGGGTGCTTGTGCTGCCGTTCTCCGCGGACGATGGCGCCATCGCCCGTCTGATGATGGTGTTTTCGTTTGATTTCTCAAGCGAAGGGCGTTTCTAAGGTCCGAACAGAATTTGCCGGAGGGAATTGAGTATGGCCGGGCGCTCCATAAGTTTTTCACATGCCGTGACGCGGCTGCCGGGCGTCGAGATCGTCAACGGCCTGCGCGCGGTCGATATCGGCAACCCGGATTTAGCAGCCTTCCGCGCCCATCATGCGGACTATGTCGATGCGCTGAAATCGACAGGGGCCGCCGTTACCGAACTCGATGCTTTGGCGGGCTATCCCGATGCGGTCTTTGTGGAAGACACCGCCTTGTGTTTGCCGGACGGCGCAATCGCCATGCGGCCCGGCGCGGAGACGCGGCAAGGCGAAGTGCCGTCCATGGTAGAGGTCTTGCGAGGTTTCTACGAAGAAGTCCTGACCATCGAGGCCCCGGCCCGGATCGAAGGGGGCGACATTCTGGTCACCGAACGCGAGATCCTGGTCGGGCTGTCGGACCGGACGGACAGGGCCGGTGTCGCGGCGCTGCAACGGCTGAGCGAACGATGGGGATACACGGTGCGCGTGGTCGAAACGCCGCCCGGTGTTTTGCATTTCAAGACCGACTGTTCCCTGCTGGACGAGGAAACCGTTCTATCGACGGGCCGTTTGGCCGCTTCCGGCTGTTTCAAGGGGTATCGGATTGTCGAGACGGCCGACGGCGAAGAAGCCAGCGCGAACGCGATCCGGTTCAACGATCTGGTAATCATGCCGGCGGGTTTTCCGCGCACCGCGGCGCGCCTGGCCGATAGCGGATATTCGGTGCGCGAAGTCGGCAACAGCGAGGCTGCGAAATTGGATGGCGGCATGTCCTGCCTGTCGCTGCGTTTCACGCCGCCGGCATAAGAAACCAAATGCGCGGATAGCGGAGCTATCGCAACGTCGCGGCGGTCAGGACGCAGGTTTCTGCCGGCGGGAGCCGGGATGAGCCACCGCCATTTCCTCGCACGCGCCGATGCCCTGAAGGATCGCCGCCTCGGCGTGACGCCAAACACGCGTGCGCCAGTCGCGGCTTTTCGGATAGGGGTCGAAAGCCGCATCGGAACTTGTCAGTGTTCCGAACGTGGCGGCTTGGCGGAAGGTTCCGAACTCCACGGTCAGCACAGCCTGCTCGGCCTCTGTGAGATGTGCGGCGAGGCCCGCCGCCTGCGGGGAGCGGGGGGCGTATAACGGACCGTCTCCGGCCCCGGGATACCAGCGGCGCACCCGGGTGTATGCGGTGTCGCGCGGCGTCGCCGTGTTGAGGAAGGACGGGTCCGCCCATCCGCCGAGCCCTGTGCGGAAGTCCAGGAAAAAGGCGAAACGCGCGTTCCCTATCTGCGTTTCCGCGATAGTTGCCGCATCGTCCGGCGTCCAGGCCGGTGCGGCTCTTTCCGCGCCTGCATCGCCCCGGGTTTCAAGCCGCTGTTTGTCCTTCATATGGGCGCGGAACCGGGCGTCGGCGGCGTTCAACAGGTCGTCGCTCCAGGGAAGGCCGCCCGGCGGCGCTGGGACGGTTTCCGCCTGTGCCGCTTTCGAAGCAGCGGCGGTCCAGGCGGCCCCGTCTGGGTTGATGGCGTGGATCAGAAGAATTGCGACATTTCGACCAAGATGGCGTTGCAGGCGTTCGCCGAGCAGGGCGCTGCACAGGCCCGCATTGACGAAGCCGGCGGAGCCCGCCGCGCCGCTCGCCATGACGATAATGTGATCTGCCGAAGGTGCGCCCAAACGCGCGTAATCGCAAAAGAAAGAAGTGGTCTTGGACCGAATTGAAGTCACCGAAAGGCCCGTGCGCGTGCACAAATCCAGGAACCTGTCCCGGGCTTCCGAAACGTCGTCGCAGAAATAATTGGCAGGGTCGGCCATTGTATCCGGGCAATTGCGGTGGTTACGCGTTCTGCGCATACTTGGCGCATGAAAAACACAA
Organism: Hwanghaeella sp.; assembly: GCA_028282025.1. Lineage (GTDB taxonomy): Bacteria > Pseudomonadota > Alphaproteobacteria > UBA8366 > Aestuariispiraceae > Hwanghaeella. Next base: position 30,608 of record JANQIT010000135.1, read on the forward strand.
TCGTCAAATTCTTTGCCGCGGTTCTGTTCACCGGCGCGATTGTCCTGTCCGGACCGGCCCGGGCGGACCAGAACGATCCCCGACTGGAACAATTGTTCGAACAGCTTCAGGCCAGCCAGTCGCCGGCGGCGGCGCAAGCTTTGGAACGCCTGATCTGGGATATCTGGCTGGACTCGGAGAAGAACAGCATCAATATCCTGATGCGCCAGGGGGTCCGGGCCATGCAGTCCGGCGACTACCCCACCGCCTATGACCGTTTCTCAACCATCGTCGAACTGGAACCGGACTTTGCCGAAGGGTGGAACAAGCGGGCGACGATCCTTTATCTGATCGGCGATCTGGACGCGTCGATTGCGGATGTGAAGCGGACGCTCGCCCTAGAGCCGCGGCATTTCGGTGCATTGGCGGGGCTCGGCCTGATCAACGATGCGTTGGAAGACGCGGAAGCCGCCTTGGAAGCCTACGAGGCGGCGCTGGAAGTCCATCCCTTCCTGGGCAATGCCCGCCTCCGCGTGGAACAGCTCGAGAAAGAGCTTTCAGGCAGGCGGATTTAGCCGGATCCACTTCCAGGCCGCTACACTAGTCCTTCTGACCGACGCGGGCGATCCGCAGCAGATTGGTCTTGCCCGGCGTTCCGAAGGGAACGCCCGCGGTGATCACCAAGCGGTCTCCGGGTTCCGCAAAGCCGTCGATGCGGGCCTGGTGCATGGCCGTGTCGACCATGTCGTCCAGGTCGCTGGCGTCCGGCGTGCGGCAGGAATGAACCCCCCAAACCAGGGTCTGCCGGCGCGCGGTGGATTCACGCGGCGTCAGGCTGATGATCGGAAAGCGCGGCCGTTCGCGCGCCATGCGGAACGCCGTTGAGCCCGAAGTCGTATAGGTGACGATGGCGGAGGGCAGCATGGTGTCCGACGCAATCCGAACCGCCGCGCTGATCGCGTCCGGCGTCGTGTCCTCCGGCGGATGGCGCTGGCTGTCCAGGCCGCTCCAATACAGGTC
>JANQIT010000137.1 GCA_028282025.1 Hwanghaeella sp.
CGTCCTGCTGCGCCAGGCGACGGCCCTGGCCGAAGACGCCGCCGCCGCGGCCGCCGAAAGCGCCGACGAACCCACCCCGCCGGCCGCTACCGACCCCAGCGACGATGACGCCGCCGCCGCCGACCCTCCGATACAGGCCGACCAGCCCCCCGCCACCGACACACCGGCGCCGCCGCTGGAGTAGTCCTCACAGAGTTTCAGATCCGCCGGACTTTCCCGCCGGCCAGGACCGGAAAACGCGTCGCATAAGACCGGCTATGGTCGCCGCAAGGCGACACGACGCGGCTCCCCACTCTCCGCAACCTGCCGATTAGACCGTCGCCGGCATCAACAACTTCACTCCATATGACAGGTAAAACCACCGACGAATCCCTGAAATTCCGGCCGAACTTACGTTTTGCAAGCACGAGCCGTTATCGACAGCATCCCGCCTCAATGACCGGCCGGGACCCCATCAATGAAATTGAGCGATGTTACCAACGACTTCCTTAATCATTGCCGAACCAAGGGACTCTCGTCGCATACCGTTCGTGCCTATTCTCAGGATCTAAAAGACTTCGATAGCTGGGCCCGCCGCGCCGAGGTGAAGCACCCGATCACCAAGGCAGGCATCTCCCAATGGGTCGTCGATCTGCGCCATCGCGGGCTCGCTCCGACCACCATCAAACGCCGCCTGGCCTGCGCCAAGGTCCTCTGTCGGTGGCTCGAAAATGACGAGCGGATAGCCACAAACCCCTGTAATTCAATACAGTTACGAATCCCACTCCCCAAGCGCCTGCCCCGCCACCTTACCGACGCCGAACTCCGGAAACTCCTAAAACGCCGCTCGAACGGTCACTTCCTCGACCCGGACTTCACCCAAGCAACTTTAGAAGTTGCTCTTGAACTGCTGTTCACGACGGGGGTGCGAATTGCCGAGCTATGTGCAATCCGCATTAGAGACATCGACTTCCAATCCGGCGTTGTGGTGATAAAGGGAAAGGGCAACCGCGAACGCCGCGTTTTCCTTGTAGACGATCGAATGATAAACCTCGTGTCCGAATACATTTCGCGGCGCGATCAGATTTTCTCCCCTGCTGATACTCTATTAATAAACCGCCAAGGTTCACCAGCAACTCCCGAATATATCCGCAAAATTCTCCATCAGCATAGAGAAAAAAGGTCTCTGGACCGTATTGTAACGCCTCACATGTTCCGTCATACTGCAGCGACCCAACTACTTAAACACGGTGTCGACATCCGGTTTGTCCAGAAATTATTAGGACACGCCAGCATCTCCACGACGGAACAATATACGTACGTCTCCGACAACAGCCTACAGGACGCCATCCGCAGGGCCAATCCGAGGAGGAAATTCGAGTAACGTGATAACTCGGAATTATGAGTGAAAATCTAGTGGAAAAGGACAGGATATGGCCCCTTCTACGTAGGAACACGGACTTCCTGCCCCATCATCTCTCACTTACAGAACAGATCGGCGCAAGATATCAGGTCTTTGAAGTCTTAGTGACCTGGATACTGTCAGAGAAAAACAGAGATTTTCACTGGATCGTTACACGCGTGCAAGGGGATGGCGGCATCGATTTCATTGGACGGAGGGCCCTGCTAACGATCCGCGGCCAAGAGTCGCTCGCTCCCGAATTCGCGATTATCGGCCAATGCAAGGTCAGAGACCAATTGCGTTCCTTGAAAAAGCGAAGCGATGACGCCTTCAGTCAGCTTGAGCGCGACTTCAGGGCTTCTTTGAAGGAATGGGAGCAAACCGCCGCCGGGCGCGTGGTCCCCAAGCTGATGGTCGGCTGCCTGGCGGACAGGCTGGAACCGGCCAGCAGAGCGACATCCGAAAGGGAGCTGTCACGTCTGTGCGATGCCAGCGTGACCATCCTCGATATCGATGACATTTCGCTCCTGATCGCCGATCGCATCGATCTATTGGACGAAATCACTTGCGCAACTGCCTTTACCGGCGAAGAGCGCGATCGGCTGCGGGTCTATTTCTCAAACCTGGGAGACAATGGCGGCCGTTGCAATGTAAAGTCTCAATATAAACCACTGTAAATGCACTGTGTTCAAATTG
>JANQIT010000175.1 GCA_028282025.1 Hwanghaeella sp.
CGCGACGATGCAGCATCCGGGGGATCTGGTCGCGGCGACCGCCCTGCACCGAAATGCCATGGCGATGGCGCCGGACCACGAATACATGACCGAACAGGATTTCCTGGACACCGATCTCACCTTTTCGGACTCCGAAATCACCTTGCCCGACGGCTTCGAAGTGATGATGGAATGGGAAAGGCCCATCATGGAGCGGTCGGCGGAAATCGTCTGCCACAACCGGGGCGATGTGTTGAATGTCGGCTTCGGCATGGCGATTATCGATACGGCGATCCAGCAGCAGGGCGCGACGAGCCATACGATCATCGAAGCGCATGAACAGGTGATGGAGAAGGCGCGGCGCTGGGCCGAAGACAAGCAGGGCGTCAACCTGGTGCATTCAACGTGGCAGGAAGCGCTCGGCGGTCTGCCGCAATTCGACGGGATTTACTTCGACACGTTGATGCCGCCGATGGTGCCGTTCCTCGAACGCGTCCCCTCGATGTTGAAGCAAGACGGCGTGTTCCTGTATTTCCAGTCGATGATCCAGCTGGAGAATCTCGAAACGATGATCGGTCGGGGCCTCGGTTTCGGCATCGAGCTGCATCCCTTCGACGAGATTCCCGAGAATTCCTATTATCGCCTGACCGAGAAGACGCCGGAGGGCCAGTACCTGGCGCCGCTCTTCGTCTATCAGAAATTGGGTTAGCGGACCGGATCGGCCGGTTAACGCGCGTGCTTCGCCTTCTTTCCCTTCCGGACCCGCAGGCGTGAACGCGCCGAATTCGCCTCTTCTGTATCGTTTGTGACAGACTCTCCGGAACGGCGTCGACGCCACGTCGCGCGAATTGGGGAGAGATAATCATGCCGCAGGACGAAACCGGTGAGTTGGTGAAATATGCGCGGGACGGGAACATCGTCACTTTGACGTTGAACCGCCCGGAAAAGCTGAATGCGTTCAACGACGATCTTGTCCGGGCGCTGGGCGACGGTCTCCGGCGCTTCGACGCCGACAACGACGCCCACATCGCGATCATCTGCGGCAGCGGCAGGGCCTTCTCCAGCGGCGCCGACGTGCACCAGCGGCAATTGCGCGATCGAGCGGAATTCGAGCGGATCGGCGGACCTCAGGCGCATGGCGCGCATTCTGCGGACTTGTTGACGCGGTCGGTCAACTGGAAGCCGGTTATCGCCGCAGTGCATGGCTACGTTCTGGGATTGGCTGTCGGTATCGTCTTCGAATGCGATCTCGTGGTGGCGGAAGAGGGGACCCAGTTCCAGATCACAGAAACATCGCGCGGCCTCGGCGCCTCGAAATACTGGGGATTGCTGAACTATCGCGGCGGTGGTGCGTTCGCGACCGAAATGGCCCTGACCGGACGCTTCTTCAGCGCTGAGGAAGCCCAGGCGGCAAACCTGTTGAACCGTGTAGCGGCGAAGGGTGAATGCCTGGCCGTCGCGACCGAACTGGCGAACGAGGTGTGCAAGAATCCGCCGCTCAGCGTGCGGGCGACCGTCCGTACCCGGCGCTGGTACCTCGATCAGCTTGGCCGCGAAATTATGATGCAGACCGCGCCGCTCAAACTCTACCTGACCGAGGATTTCCAAGAAGCGGCGCGTGCCTTCGCGGAAAAACGTCCGGCGGGTCCGTTCAAGGGCCGTTAGCCGACTCCAAGGATTGCGATGCTAGGCGTCGATGACGGTCGGGTTCCGGGCCGTTTTCGTATTGATCACGACCGTCCCCGACAGCACATCGTGGATCTGCCGCCGGCGGTCGCTGAAGACGCCGACCAGCAGGATCAGTCCACCGGTCAAGGGGACCAGGAACCAGAACAGCGCCGAAGAAATCAATATGTGCAGATACGAAGGCTTCCCGCCGTCCCAACTGCGCGTCTCCAACCCCAGCCAGCGCATGCCGAACGTCGCCGAGGCGCTGCTGCCGATCGTCACCATGTCGTAGAGGATGAACATCGGAGCCGCCCAGACGATCACCAAAAGGGCGGTGAAAATGAAGAATGTCAGGATATTGAAGACAAAGAACACCGCCGCCACCGAGAACAGGATCGCCGCGTCGATACAGAAGGCCAAACTTCGCCGCCAAAGCAGCCCATCGTAGAAATCCGGACGGTCGAGCGGATTAGGCGGCTCTTCCGACCATTGCAGAAGCGGTTCTAGTCGATCCGGTAGGTTCGATGGCACGATAGTCCCCGTATGGTATCAATAACGCCCATTTTACCACATTGGGGGCCGAAATGCCCCTTGCAAGGGGCATTTCAGGGGTATTCCGGGTCAGTTCTGATTCAGCAGCGAGGGCGGAATCAGGTCTTTCGCCGCGACCTTGGGCTTCTGGCGCAGCAGCGTCACTTCGATACGCCGATTCTCGATCGCATCCGCGGACTTCTTGTGCAGCGGCGCCCGTTCAGCGTTTCCCCGGACGGCGGCGAATCGTTTGTCGGGCGTGCCGAGCGCCATCAAGGCCTCGCGGCCCGAATAGGCGCGTTGGATCGAGATCCTCCAGTTGGACAGACCTTGCGCGGCGGCTTCGTCGTTTCGAGACGTATGCCCCGACACCTGGATCTTGTTCGGCAGCCTGGAGATGACCTCGTAGATGACTTTGACGAGTTTCTTCCCGTCCTCGTTCAACTCGATGCCGCCC
>JANQIT010000192.1 GCA_028282025.1 Hwanghaeella sp.
GTGATCCGGCGCGCGGTCCCCTCCGCATGTCTGTTCCTGCTGGCGGGAACCGCCTGGGCGGCCGACCTGGACCTTTCCGGCCCATTCGTTCAGGGCGGCATGATTGTCGGCAGAACCGCGCCCGGGGCCGAGGCGGCGGTTGACGGCAGGCCGTTGCGCGTCTCGGAAGACGGGATCTTCGTCTTCGGCATACACCGCGACGATACAGGTTCCGTAACCGTTTCAGTCCGTCCGCCGGATGGCAAACCGCTGACCCGGACGGAATCGATTAATACGCGTGACTTTGACATCCAGCGGATCGACGGCCTGCCGCCGAAAAAAGTAACGCCCCCCGAAGCGGTCCTGAATCGGATCCGCCGGGAGGCGGAAGCCGTCCGCACGGCACGCGGCCGTGACACGCCGATAGTCGCTTTCGCTGAAGAGTTTCTCTGGCCGGTGGAGGGCCGCATCAGCGGAGTCTATGGCAGCCAGCGAATCCTGAACGGACAACCGCGTCAGCCGCACTACGGCGTCGATATCGCAGCCGCTACAGGAACACCCGTCGCCGCGCCGGCCGCCGGGATCGTTTCTTTTGCGGATGACGATCTGTACTTCTCCGGCGGCACGCTGATGATCGACCACGGTCACGGGGTGGCCTCCACTTTCCTGCATTTGGAAAGCATCGAGGTACAGGTCGGCGACCGGGTCGAACGTGGCGTCCGGATCGGCACCGTCGGCGCAACCGGCCGGGCGACGGGACCTCACCTGGATTGGCGGGTCAATTGGTTCGAGAAACGTCTGGACCCGCAACTGCTGCGGATCGAAAAGAACTGAGGTAACGCGCTTATTCCTTGGGCCAGCGCCGGTGCACCCAGAACCATTGTTCCGGCCTTTCGCGCACCCACTCCTCAATCATTGCATTTATTCGGGTAAGAAGCATCCGCACGTCTTCCTTCCGGTCGCCGGTATCCGGCAATTCCATCGGCGGATAGGCCGTTATCCGAAACCGAACGTTCGGCAAACGCTCGATACGGGCGGGAATCAACGGGCATTTGAAGCGCAGGGCAAGGTCCGCCGGCGCGGTCGGCGTCATCGCATCCCTGCCGAAGAAGGGGATGGCCATCCCCTCATTCAATTTCTGATCGACCAGCAGACCGAGGGGGCGGCCCGCCTTCAGCGCCTCAAAAATTCGCCGCGGATTATCCCGGCCCTTCGCGATCAGCTCGCGGCAAAACCGCAGCCGGATCTTGCGGAACAGATGATCCATGATCGGGATCGCCGCGAAACGGTATATGTTGACCAGCGGGGCGCCGCGATGGGCGGGAACCAGACTGCCGATTTCCCAGTTCGCCATGTGGGCGGAAAACACGATAAAGGGGCCGCCCCCCTCTATCGCATTCAGCAAATGTTCTTCACCGACGATTTCCACGCGCGAACGCGGCCCGGTGGTCGGGATAAGGTCGACCTGGCCCCATTCGCCGGCCCCCCGGCCCAGATTGTCCCAGACGCCGCGCACGATGGTATCGATCTCGGCCTGCGACATCTCCGGATAACAGCGCTTCAGGTTCATTCGCGCCACCTTGTCCGCACGCAACAGCGGGCCGAAAGTCCTGAAAAGAAGCGACCCAAGCGCCGAAGCCCATGTCAGAGGGATCGCCCGGCAGGTGTAGAACATCGCAAAGATGAACGCGCCCTGGACCGGATGGAGAAGCCAGCGCCGGGCGAACCTGCCTACCGGACCGCGCTTAGCCATGGCTCATCGCCTCCCGGACGATGGTCTCGAAAGTGCCGGGCGTATCGCATTCCAAAGAGACATCCAGAACCTGAACGCCGCCCGTATAGTCGGGCGGCAATCTGACGAAATCCTTCCTGGTCGTAATCAGAGACGCGTCGATTGTTTTGGCTTTCTGCATCAAATATCTTAAATCACTGTTTTTGTATTTATGGTGATCGGGGTAAGATTTCGCGTCCGCCAGATCGAACCCCATCGATCGAAGTGTTTCAAAGAACTTCTTCGGTATCCCAATTCCGGCGAAAGCGACAACCTTTTTGCTCTTATCGAAGCATGCCGCCGGATCGGGGATAAGGCGCGCCATCCTAACATCGGCATCCTTCAGTACCGTGTTTCGGAGATTCCGCCGATCCTCTCCGATCAGGAGACACATATCGGCCCGCTGCAAAGCAGATTCAACGGTCTCGCGCAAAGGCCCGGCCGGAAACACCGCCCCGTTTCCGACACCGTAACCGCCATCGAACACCAGAAGAGAGAAATCCTTTTGCAGCGTCGGATTCTGAAAGCCGTCATCGAGCAGGATCAGGGCGGCCCCTTCCCGCCGCGCAGCCGCCGCACCGCGCGCACGGTCGCGGTCGATCCAGGTTGTGACATGAGAGGCCAACAGCAACGGTTCGTCGCCGACATCCGCCGCGCGGTGGCGGGCGGGGTCGACCCGAACCGGCCCGGCGAGACGCCCCCCATAGCCACGGCTGACGACCGCCGTCTCTATTCCCAACTCCGCCGCGGCTTTCGCCAAGGCGATCACGACCGGGGTTTTCCCGGCGCCGCCCATCGTAACGTTCCCGACGCACAGGACCGTCGCCCCGACGTCGGCCGGTTTTGCAAACGCGCGCCGGACGCCCGCACCGAACCGATAGCAGAGCGAGGCGGGCCACAGCACCCTTTGCCACACGGTCGCCTGATGTGATTGCCAGAAAAGCGGGGGTCTCACGACGACGGCACCCGTTTCTCCAGGAGCGGGGCAAGACGGTCGAAAACGCGCTCGACAATGCCCTGGTTCCTGCTCGCCACCTCGCAGGCGCGCGACGCTCTCTGCTTCACGACTTCCGGATCGTTGAGCAGTATGTCGAGTTCCGAAATGAACTCCTCTTCGTTGCGAACAATGCGCGCCGCGGAAGCTTCTTCGAGTTGCTTCGCCACTTCCGTGAAGTTCGACCGGTCCGGACCGTAAAGGATTGCACAGTCAAGCTGCGCCGGTTCAATCGGATTGTGGCCGCCGTACTGCGCCATACCGCCGCCGACATAGGCAATCGGCGCGTTGGCGTAGAACAGGCCGAGTTCACCCAGCGTATCGGCGACATAGATCTCGCAGCCGGGGAACGGTTCCTCCGCCAGCGTCCGGCGGACATGCGGCAGGTCCAACCCCTTTAGGATCTCCGACACTTCCTCCCCCCGGTTTGGATGCCGTGGCGCGATCACCGTCAGCAGATCGGGATGACGCTGCCGCAAACGGCGGTGAACGCGCGCGATCAGTTCCTCCTCACCCGGATGCGTGCTAGCGGCGACCCAGCGGGGCCGCGTTCCGAAGACCTCGTCCAGACGGGCCTGCGCGGCCCGGTCGGGGGATGCCGGTTCAGCCGAAAACTTCAGGTTGCCGACGGTCTCCGCATCCGCGGCGCCCAATTGCCGAAAGGCGTCGGCGTCCTCCGCGGATTGACACAGGACGACCTGAAAGCAAGACATCAGTCTTTTGAAGACGGACGGGGCCCGCCCCCAGCGCCGTTGCGACCGCTGGGAGATCCGGGCATTGACCAGAGCCATCGGCACCCCCGCCGCATGGGTCTGCGTTATCAGGTTCGGCCAGACTTCCGACTCGATCCAAAGCGCCGCGTCCGGTTTCCAATATTCCAGGAAACGCCGGACATAGAGAGGGGAATCGACCGGACAGAATTGATGGATCACACCGTCCAGGCGGCGCTTGGCCACCAGATCGGCGGACGTTACCGTTCCGGTGGTCAGCAACACCGTCGCCCCCGGAAAGGCGTCTCGCAGGCGCTTGATCAGGATAAAGGAGGAATTGGCCTCCCCCACGCTGGCGGCGTGGAGCCAGATCAGCGCACCGTCCGGACGGTCCCGGCCATGGCGTCCCAGACGTTCGGAAAGCCGGTCCGGATCTTCCTTCCCTTGACGCAGCCGTCGGTTCAGGAACAGGGGAAATGCCGGCGTCGCCAGGAATGTCACGGCCCTGTAGACGGCGATGCTCATTTACGGTCCCGACCGCCGCGGCGGTAGTCGTCCCAGTCGGCCGCCTCGATTTCCTTGTGGCCGCACATCCGGTCGGCCTCTCTGGACAGATCCCACATCCGTTGCTCCAACAGCGTTCGGACACGCTCCAGATCTTCATCGTTGGCATTCGGCGGCAAGGTGATGGGTTCGCCCCACAGGAAAACCCCCTTGGTGAACGGCAAGGGTACGATCAGATTGTCCCAGGTATCCAACACCACGCGCCGCGAGCAGGAATAGGTTACCGGAATGATCGGCACATTCGCCAGTTTGGCCATGGCGACGACCCCCGGCTTCAGCCGCATACGCGGTCCGCGCGGCCCATCCGGCGTGATGCCCAGCAATGTGCCGGACTTCAGCGACCTGACGATCCGCCGGATCGTCTTCATCTCCGTCCGATGGGTCGAACCGAAGACAGCATCGAACCCGAACCAGCCCATCGTATAGGCGACAAGCCGCCCGTCCCGGTGATCGGAGGTAAAGATGCTGATCGGTTTCGGGTTGCGCCAGGCATAGGGCATCATCACGACCCGGTTGTGCCACAGTGCGATGATGAAGGGCTCCCCCTTGTCGACCAGGGGTTTCAGGAACTCATCTTCGCAGTGCTGCCAGCGCGACGTGTTGTAAACAAGACGCAGAAAGACCGAGATGATCCAACACAACGCCCGCCGGACAGTATCCGACTTCAGTATTTTCTTGCCGAGCTTCATAACCGCGGCGGATTACGCAGAATGCGCCGTTGCGGGGATCGCCGCGGCGTCCCCGTTGTCGCCGAACTGCGCCTTGCACAATTGGGCGTAAAGGCCGCCGCGGGCCAGCAGTTCCGCATGCGTGCCCGAATCCAGAACCCGCCCTTGCGAGATCACATAGATCCGGTCCGAATGTACGACGGTCGACAGCCGGTGGGCGATCACCAGGGTGGTCCGGTTCTTCATCAAGCGCGCCAGCGCCTGCTGAACCATGCGTTCCGACTCTGTGTCCAGGGCCGACGTGGCCTCGTCCAGCAGCAGGATCGGCGCATTCTTGATCATCGCCCGGGCGATAGCGACCCGCTGGCGCTGTCCACCCGACAGGCGTTGGCCATGCTCGCCGACCTGCGTGTCGTACCCGTCCGGCAGGTCCAGGATAAAGTCATGCGCCGCCGCCGCCTTCGCCGCGGCCTCGATCTCCGCCTGATCGGCGTCGGGGCGGCCATAGGCGATGTTCGCCCGGATGGTGTCGTTGAACAAAGCGGTTTCCTGCGAGACGATCCCGATCTGCTGGCGCAGGGAGTCCAGGCTTACCTGCCGCACGGGCTGCCCATCGATGGCGATCTGCCCGGCATCCACATCGTAGAAGCGCGGCACCAGGTTCAGCAGCGTCGACTTTCCGCCGCCGCTCGGGCCGACGAAGGCGACCGTTTCTCCCGCCTTCGCCCGGATGTTCACGCCATGCCCGACGGCGGCCGCCGGATCGTAACCGAAGGTGACATTCTCGAACGCGACATCCCCGGCGACGGCTTCCAGCGGCTTCGCGTCCGGCGCGTCGACGATGGCCGGCCGGTAGTCGATGATCGTAAAGCAACGCCGCGCCGCCGCCAGCCCCTCTTGCAGCGTCGCATTCATGTTGGCCAGCCCCCGCGCCGGCTGATAGGCCGCTATCGCCGCCGCGAAGAAGGACATGAACGCGCCCACGGTCAGCTCACCCGATTTGATCTGCATCGCGCCCCAGAACAGCACCAATGCCATGCAGATGCCGACCAGCCCGTCCAGAACCGGATAGCTGAAGGACCGCGTGCGCGCCGACTTGAAAGCCAGGCGGAAGACCGATTCGAACGCGTTGCCGGCCCTGCCCTCTTCATAGGCATACATGTTGTACGCCTTGACGTGACGCGCCCCCTTCAGCGCATCGTCCACGACCGACGTCATCAACCCTTGCTGCGCCAGACTGTTGGACGTGATCTTGCGCAGCAGTTTTCCGATACGAACGATGGGATAGACGCAGAGCGGAAAGAAGATCAGCGCCGCCATCGCCATCTGCCAGTTCTGGTAAACCATCAGACCGGCCAGAAAGACGATCTTCAGGATGTCGCGTCCGACCCCTGTAAAGACTTTCACGACAACATCGCGCAATAGGTACATGTCGGTGGTGAAGCGCGAGAGTTGGCGGCTGGTGCCTTCGTCCTGCAGATAGGAAAGATCCGCGCGCAGGATGGTGCGGAACATCTGCTTCTGCATCTTCTGGACGACGCGCAGGCCGAGACGCTGCATCAGCATGGTCTGCGTCATATTGCCCAGGCCCGTCAGCAGGCCGGCCACGGCAAATCCCACGGGCACGGCCCAGATCCAGAAGCTCTCACCCGTGGCGAAAAGCTCGTCGAAGGCCGGCTGCACCAGATAGATCTGGCCCGCTGTCGCACCGGCAACGAAAACCATGAAAAAGACGGCGACGACCAGCATCCCGACATAGTCCAGGATGTACTCACGCCAAACCCGCGCGGTCAGTCTGCGCGTCGACCCTTGGGCGTCCGACTCTGATGCGTGCTGCGACAAGCTGCCAACCGTTGTTCTGTCGTACGGAATGGCTGGTTTCTTATCACGCACCCCTCGCGCCGTCACGTCCATAGCGGCGGCTCAAACGGGCCTTGCGGCATGGCGCGCACAGCGGCGGTTCGACGCCCTTGCGGGCCGACGCCGATGCGTGCCGCAGGGCGGTTACCGGGCCTGGATCGGGTGCAGACCTTCCAGAAATTGCCGCAGGGAACGGTCCCAGGAGAAGGTCGTGGCGTAGGCCCTGCAATCGTCGCGCGACAGCGACAGGGCGCGCCTTGCCGCATCGGCGAGATTGGTGTCCAGAACCCCCACGCCGGAGGCCGGGCCGATCACGTCCAGAGGGCCGGTTACCGGCAGCGCCGCGACGGGCACGCCGCAGGCCAGCGCCTCGATCAGAACAAGACCGAACGTGTCGGTGACGCTGGGGAAGACGAAGACATCGGCCGCCTGATAGTGGCGGACAAGGTCGTCCCCCTGTTTCGCGCCGACAAAGTGCACATCGGGATAGTCGTTGCGCAGGCTGTTCAGCATCGGCCCGTCGCCGACCACCAGCTTGGAGCCTTCCAGTTCCAGATCCAGGAATTGCCGAATGTTCTTTTCCACAGCGACCCGCCCGACATACGCGTGGATGGGGCGCGGCAGGTTCAGGAAATCCCGGTCGCCGGGGGAATCCGCCGGCACGAACATCTCGGTGTCCACGCCGCGTCCCCAAATCGCCGTATTGGTAAAGCCGTGATCGACCAGGGTCTGGCGCATCGATTCGGTCGGCACCAGGACGCGTTGCGCGGGGGCGTGAAAACGCCGCATCCATCCGTAGGTGATCCGGGCGGGCAGGCCGCAGCGGGCTTCCACATATTCCGGGAACCGCGTGTGAAAGGACGTTGTGAAGGGAATCCGGTTCTTTACGCAATACCGCCGGGCGGCGGACCCCAACGGACCCTCGGTCGCGATATGCAGGGCGTCCGGCGCGAAGGCGCGAATCATCGGGCCCAGGCGATACCACGCATCGATGGCCAGCCTGATTTCCGGATAGGTCGGACAGGGGACGGTTCGGAACTGATCGGGGCCGATGACATCGACGGTGTAGCCGTGATCCATCAGCATCGTCGTGGTGCGCTGATAGGTTCTGACGACTCCGTTTATCTGCGGCAACCAGGCATCGGAAATGATCAGAATTCGCATGGCTTCGGGTGGCGGCTGCACGTCGATGAACTCTCTGCGTTGTTGGCGGATCGGCCGCACGGCCCTAGGCGGGGGTCCTTCGGGCGCTAAGAACTGCGCGCCACGGCCCCCGACGCCGGTTCGGCGGTGGGGATGAGTTTCGAGGTGGTGACGGTTTCCGGATTCTCGATCCAGCGGACAATCTCCAGATGGCCGTCCAGATCCTCGATCAGCGCGGTGCAGCTTTCGACCCAGTCGCCGTCATTGCAGTAGAGGATCCCGCCGATCTCGCGCATTTCCGGGTGGTGGATATGGCCGCAGATAACGCCATCGGCATTCTGCTTTTTCGCTTCCGAGGCAACCGCGTCCTCGAAGCAACTGATGAACTCCACCGCGTTTTTGACTTTGTGCTTCAAGTAGGCCGAGAGCGACCAGTAGGGCATGCCCAGAATCCTGCGCGCCCTGTTCAAATGATCGTTCATCCAGAGCAGCAGGTTGTAGGCCCAGTCGCCCAGCAGGGCCAACCACTTGGCGTACCGGACGACGCCGTCGAACTGATCGCCGTGAATCACCAGGAAACGCTTGCCGTCCTTCGTGCGGTGCATGACCTGATCCTGAACCTTCACCCCGCCCAGTATCAGACCGGTATAATCGCGCAGAACCTCGTCATGATTGCCCGGGACGTAGATCACCTCCGTCCCCTCGCGCGTGCGTTTCAGTATTTCCTGAATGACGGCGGTTTGCGCGTCGTTCCAATACCAGGACCGCTTCAAGCGCCATCCGTCTATGATGTCGCCGACCAGGTAGATCTTGTCCGCCCTGGTGTGGCGCAGGAAATCCAGCAGGAATTCCGCCTTGCAACCGCGCGTCCCCAAATGGGTGTCGGAAATCCAGATAGTCCGGTATTGAGATACGCCGCGAAAGCCATGCATAACCGGGCGCCCTTTCGTCATTGAAAGTTGGCGCTTGATTACGGCTCTATTGTTAAAAAAATAAGTAATTACTCTTGGGTAACGAAGCTTTAGTCTATTCTTAACAAATCGTTCATGGACTTAACATTACTGAAACCAAACACGCGAATATTAGACCAATCCTTTAAGAATACTGTCATGAATGGCGTCAGCCCGAAGCCGATCACCGAATCGTCCGCCCAATCCGTAACCGCCGACAGCAGGCGGAAAATGCTGGTCGTGCACAATCCCGTGGCCGGGTGGTGGCAACGCAACAAGCTGAAGCGTTTCTTGAAGTCGCTCCGCCATCAGGACCTGACCGTTACCGTCAGAAAGACCGCGCATCCGGGCGACGCGACGCGGATCGCCGCGAAGGCCGTTCCATCCGGCGTCGATACGATCATCGCGGCGGGCGGCGACGGCACCGTGCGGGAAACCGCGCAGGGTCTTGACGGATCGGACGTCACCCTTGGTTTTCTGCCGCTTGGAACGGCGAATATTCTGGCCGTCGAACTGGGATTGACCCAGCGGCCGGAAACGGTGGCCGCCGCCCTTGAAAACGCCGTCCCGCAGACTTGCTATACCGGCGCCGTGGGAGAGGACCGGTTTCTTCTCATGGTCAGCGCCGGTATCGATTCACGGGTCGTATCCCGGGTCTCGCCGGGGGTGAAACGGCTGGTCAGCCAAGGCGCCTATGTTCTGGCGGCGGTCCAGGAACTGTGCCGGCCGCGCTGGAGCGGCCCGGTGGAGGCCGTTGCGGACGGCCGCAGGATTACGGCCGACCTGATCATCGTAACCCGCGCCAAACACTATGCGGGACCGTTCTGCATCGCGCCCGACGCGGATCTTCGGGACCGTCATCTTTATGTCGTCGCGCCGCAGCGGCGCGGATTTCTGGCCATGCTGCGCTATGCGGCCGCCCTGCTGACCAACCGTCTTTCCAGTTTGCCGGATGTTGAGGTCGTCCGGGCGCGGGAAGTGACCCTGCTGGGACCGGCGGGTCACCCGGTGCAGGCGGACGGCGATCTTGTGGGAACTTTACCGGTCACCATCCGCTGCGACGGCGATACATCCTATTGCCTGCTATGGCCGGAACAACCGCTGCGGGATTAGGGCCTGCGACCCCTGCTTGGCAGCCGCCACGACAGACGCCGACAGGGGCCGGGAACGCGCGGGACCCTACCTACCCACCCGGCCTTTCCTGATAGCCGCGGCCTTCCATGCAGGCGCGGAACAGGTCCGCGCGCTGGCGCTTGGCATCGTCCTCGGCGAGGAGCCGTCGAACCGAACCGCCCGATGGGCTTTGTGTGGCCGGGCGTAGCAGCTCGGTCCGGGTTTCCAGGGCCTCTCCAGCCCGCCTGTCGGCGAAGGTGAAACACTGGGCCCGGTCCTTCTTCCAGTCGGCGCGGGGCCGATCCGGATGTTCCCAACGCCCGGGCTCCAACGGAGCGGCGGAACACCCCGCCAAACCGAAACAGAGCAGAAGCGCCGCGCAGCGCCGCATCAAGGAGCCGCGCCACCGCCTGTTCCCATGGGCTTTTCCCCCGAATTGGCGAGCATTTTGCATATTTCCACTCGATCATTGGCCATAAAAAGCGATAGCACCTATAAGATAGCGTCTTGAAAGGAAGAATCCGATGCGCCGTTCGATGAAATCTCTGTTTGCCGCCGGGCTTGCCTGCCTGGTGCTGCAAGGATGCACAGGCATCGGGACGATCAGCCGGGACGATAAACTGGCCCAGGGGGCGATTGCCGGCGCCGTGGTCGGCGGGGCCTTGGGATACGAATTGCTCGGCAGCGGTTCCGGACAGCTTGTCGGATTGGCGCTCGGCGCGGCGGCCGGTTCCGCCGGCGGCTATGTCCTGACCGAACGCCTGACGCAGTTGGACCTGCGTGTGATGAACGACAAGACCTATGAAGGGCTGACCAACGCGCCGAGCGGTGAGTCCGTCGCCTGGTCCAATCCGCGCAGCGGCAATGAAGGCGAAATCAAGCCGCTGAGAACTTTTCTGTCGCGCGACGGCAAACTCTGCCGGGATTACAGCCGCACCATCAAGGTCGCGGGTGAAACCGAATTGACCCGCCACACCGCCTGCCGGAACGGCCTGGGCGACTGGATTCACGTCTAGAGCGGGCGCCGCCCCCCTTTCCGGACCGCCATTGCCGCTTCAGCGCGGCGCATGAGGCGGAAACTTTGTCTCCAATCGGTGACTTTTTCCTTAGGCAAAAAAAAGGCCGCGTCAAAAGGCGCGGCCTAAGTTCAGGGAGGAAACGCCCATAAAAAGCACGGTTGGTTCTAAAACCTGCCGCGCTGCATCATGCCTAGGCGGAACATGTTGCAATGCACAATATGGCTATCAGATTGATTTGAGACAAGAGAAAACAACCGATTAATACGATATTTTTTAGACTTTGACGTTTATTGCCTAAGATATGTGCACTGCACACTACAGGCTTCCGGATTTTGCGATGCTCTTCCTAAACGCCGGCATGGCGCAGGAAGGGATCGCTCCCTTCGCCGCCGCAATGGCTAAGTTAACTGGTTGGTGACTAATGCAATGCGGGTCTTATTTCCGAAAACAGTCGGGATCGCCCCGCAGTATCAGAGTATGGCCGCATCCGGCCTTCCTATTCAGAAGACCGGATGCGCCATCTCGACGTTTGCGCGTTAAATCAAGCCGTGCGGTTTAGTCCCGCTGCAAACACATGGCGATTCCCATGCCGCCGCCGATGCAGAGTGTCGCGAGACCTTTCTTGGCGTCACGCTTCTGCATTTCATGCAGCAAGGTCACCAGAACCCGCGCGCCAGAGGCGCCGATCGGATGGCCGAGCGCGATTGCGCCGCCATTGACGTTGACCTTGTCCGTGTCCCAGCCGAGATCCTTGTTGACCGCCATCGCCTGGGCGGCGAATGCTTCATTGGCCTCGATCAGATCCAGGTCGTCGACGGACCAGCCGGCTTTTTCCAGCGCCAGACGGGAAGACGGGATCGGTCCGGTTCCCATGATCGCCGGATCGACACCGGCGGTCGCCCAAGAGACGATCCTGGCAAGCGGCGTCGTGCCGCGTTTCTCCGCTTCGTCCGCCGACATCATGACCAACGCCGCGGCGCCGTCATTAATGCCCGACGCGTTGCCCGCCGTCACCGTACCGTCCTTCGCAAAGGCCGGGCGCAATTTACCCAGGGAATCCGTGGTCGTGCCGTGGGTCGGATGCTCGTCGTCGGAGACAACGGTCTCGCCCCGTCGGGTCTTGATCGTGACCGGGACGATTTCATCCTTGAAGCGGCCATCCTTCTGGGCCGCCTCAGCCTTTTGCTGGGACAAGGCCGCGAATTCATCCTGCTCGTCCCGCGTCAGTTGCCACTGGCGCGCAACATTCTCCGCCGTATTGCCCATATGGTAGCCGTTGAAGGCGCACCACAAACCGTCCTTGATCATGGTATCGACGAAATTTAGGTCGCCCATCTTCTTGCCGTTGCGCAGATGCGCCGTATGCGGCGCCTGGCTCATACTCTCCTGACCGCCCGCGACGACGACGGAACTGTCCCCCGCCTTGATCGCCTGGCTGGCGAGCGCAACGGTCCGCAAACCGGACCCGCAGAGCTGATTGACTTGATACGCCGTCGCCTCGACCGGAATACCCGCTTCGATAGCGGCCTGACGGGCCGGGTTCTGCCCCTGTCCGGCGATCAGGATCTGCCCCAGGATCGCCTCGTCCACATCTTCCGGCGCGACGCCCGCGCGGCTCAACGCTTCCTTGATCGCGACAGAGCCCAGATAAGATGCTGCGACACTGCTCAGCCCCCCATTGAATGCCCCTACCGGTGTCCGGGCCGCGCCCGTAATCACAACTTCGGTCATAGTCTCTTCCTCGCAGTTCTAAGGGACCGCGCCCCCAGGGACACATCCCAGCCCTAATTACAGGGCTGCCGCAACCTGTCGGCGACATCGCGCGGGACTATATAAGCGCGTCTGAACGCCCACAACCGGCAGCAACCCGGCTTTCCAGAGATTTGTCATAGATCAAAGGACGGGAGATTCCCACTCAAAGCAGGAATTTCGCGACCCGCCCCCACAAACGGTCCGCGCCGCGGCTCGACATCATACCGATATGGCCCAGGGCCGGCCGCAACAACCTGACATCTTCCAACCTTTCGGTAATCGCCAGCGCGCTCTCCGGCGGGACGATCCTGTCGGCGGTCGGGATGACCACAAGGCTCTCCCCCTGGTAATCCGACGGGTCGACGATGTCTCCGCCGATCCGCCAGCGCAGCGCCGCGGTCGTATTCTCGGCATACCATCCGACCAGGGTCTCGCGCGCGACCGGACCGGTCAGGGAGACGCCGTCATTCAGCCAGTCCTCCAGCAACACAAAACGGCGCGCGGCGGCGGAATCCGGGTCCAGCCTGGCGAAATTCTGAAACTTCCGGAAGGCCAGCAGCGGATCCAGGGACATGAACATCGCCTGGATCCAGTCGACCGGCAATCTGCCGAACGCGGAGACGATGGAGTCGCACACGGCCGATGCAACCGGCGCAGCCGTCCGGTCGGGAACATGCCCGGCGTGAAAGTCCCACGGGGTCGCGAGAAGCACCAGTTTTTCAATCAGACTCTGCCGCAGGATCGCCAGGGGCAGGGCCAGCAGGCCGCCCATGCAGTATCCGACCAGACCGACCGCTTCTCCCGCCGGACGCCGCCCGGAAATCTCGCTAAGCGCGCGGTCCAGCCGCCCGACATAGTCGTCCATGCCGAATTCAAGCTCTTCCGGCCCGGGTTCCCCCCAGTCGACCAGATACGGCGTCAATCCCGCCTCGGCGAGGGAGGCGCAGAAACTGCAGCTCTCGTCCAAATCCATGATGTAGGATTTGTTTACCAGCGAGGGGACGACCAGAACCGCCGGTCCGGCCTCGTCCGGCGCATGGCGCAGCAAGCGGGTCCCCCCTTCCGACCACACCACCGGATGGGGCGCTTCCGCGCGACGAAAGGGGTGCGCCCAGTATTGGGTGACGCCGTCCATCATGGCGGCCAGCTGTTCGCGGAATACACCGTCTATCGAAACGAAGAGTTCCGTCAGATCGCTGTGGCGGACAAGATCGGCCAGCGGGTCGAGTTCCCCCGCATGCGCCGTGTCCGGCCAGGGAAAGGGGGCGGTTTGTACGAACGGCGAAAGCCCGTCCAGCCAGTCGGTCGAAAAAGGGTCAGCCGTCGCGCTTCGCTTCGAGAGCGGCCAGCCGCTCTTCAAGATCGGCAACGCGCTGACTGAGGCGCCGTACAGCATCATCGGCGCCGCCAGATGAAGCGGCAGCGGACGGGGGCCCATCCTCGGCGGCGCTCGGTCGGCCGGGCT
>JANQIT010000225.1 GCA_028282025.1 Hwanghaeella sp.
ACTGGAGCCCTATCGCCGCCTGGACCCTGGTCGCGGTCAGCACGCTGGCCCTGGTCATGGATGGTCTGGACGGTTGGATGGCCCGCCGGAAAGGTTCCGCCAGCGCCTTCGGCGCGCTCTTCGACCAGGAAACCGACGCGGCCTTCATCCTGATTCTGGCCATTCTGCTGGTCGACCAAGGCAAGGCCGGCGTTTGGATCGTGCTTGCGGGCGCGCTGCGCTATCTGTTCGTCGCCGCCGGGTTCGCCATCCCGCGATTGCGCGGCGACCTCGCGCCAAGCCTGCGGCGCAAGACGATCTGCGTCATCCAGGTCATCGCCCTGGTCGTCTGCCTGGCCCCCATCGTCCCTCCCGCAGTCAGCCTGTGGATCGCCGCCGCCTCCCTGTTTCTTCTTGTCTATTCCTTCGCCGTCGACACCGTCCGACTGCTGATCCGGAAACCGGACGCGCGGGCTTAACGCCGTTAGGGGCCGACATGCTTGATATGATTGCCAATCTGCTGCTGTTCCCGGCCGTTGTCTGCGGGGTGCTCAGCCTCATAGCCATCCGCATGGCGGCCCCCCGGTTGACGGCGATATGCCTGACCGTGGGCGTCATCGGGGGATACGCGGCCTCCTATATCGGTTTTGCGGGCATTCCGCCTTTCCCGCCCACCTCATCCGTCCAGAAACTCTTCTACGCGCCGATCCTCGCGGGGCTGTTGATGGTGCTGTGTCATGCGGCTCTGAAAGACGCCGGTCACGGGATCGCCGCGGCTTTGTCCGGCGTCGCGGCGCTGGCGGGCGCGGCCTGGATTCTTCAGCGGCTGCTCGGACGGCTCGACTTAACGGAATGGTTGCTGGTGCTGGCCCTAGTCGCCGCCTTGGGATTAGCCGCCGTCACCTCTCTCCGCAGCGCCAATGCGGCGGCGCCGGCGCGGGTCGCGCATGGGGCCGCGGCTTTGGGCCTGGGGCTCGCCCTGATATTCGGGGGAACCGCGACGACCGGGTTCTTCGCAATCGCGCTTGCCGTCGCCGTGGGGGCCACGCTGCTGGTGGAGATCAAACCCCGCACCGCCGCAGCCGGGATAGCAATCTCAGCTGCCTTCCTGGTAACAATCATGCCGCTTGCGGCGCAAACCCTGCTGCTGACGGACGTGTCCCCGTTCGCCCTGTTGCCGCTGCCGGCCTGCTATATGGCGATACCCATCGCACAGCGGCTGGGTTGGTCCGGCGGGGAGGGCTTTCCGGCTGTCTTCATGAACAGCGTCAAGACGGGTCTTATCGCCTTCCCCCCCGCGCTGATCGCGGCGGCGGTCAGCTTCACACAGGGCGGCGGGTCGCCGTACTGACCAGACGTGACCGCCTGGCCCTCCGGCGGCTTACTGTCGGATCGCCTCGACCTCGATAATCAGGTCGATATCGTCGCCCACCCAGCCGTTTTCCACGGCGTACATCATGCCGTACATGCTGCGCTTCAGCGTGCCGCGGGCGGAAACGCCGACAACATAGTTGTCGCCGAACGGATAGGCGCCGACCTTGTTCAGGGTCAGGTCCAGGGTCAGCGGATGGGTTTGCCCCAGCAGGGTCAGTTCGCCATGCAGCTTTCCTGTGGTATCCGACAGTTTCTCGCTTTCCTTGCCGACGAAGGTCATTTCTGGAAATTCGCGGCTGTTGAGGAAGTCCGGGCTGCGCAGATGCTTATCGCGCTTGTCGTGGTTGGTGAAGATACTGTCGGTCTGAACCGTGAACTCGACGTCGGAAAGGGTCTGCGCCTCCTCGTCGTAGGTGAAGGAACCGGAGGATTCCAGGAACATCCCCAGCGTGTTCGCATAGCCGATATGCATCACCAGAAAACCGACGGAGGCGTGATCGGGATCGATTTCGAACTTTTCCGGGGCGGCATTGGCCGCCGGACTACCAAGCGACACCATCGCGGCAACCGCCGCCGCTTTCAATAAACCACGCATGCAAACCTCCTGTTCGCGAACCCTTTCGCTGGGTTCAATGACTACAGCGTGTCATCTTTGCGATGGATGACATGCCCTAGAAGCCGATTTTTCCGGTCGGGAACGGGGTCACCTCCGCGCCTTTCGCCCGCTCGTTCTGCTCGTCCGCGTCACGATAGCGGGCCGCTTCGCCGAAATGGCCGCCTTTCTCGACTTTCGCTCTCAGATATTGGGCGTTGTGCCGCGTTAGTCCACCCGTCAGGGGAACCCGGTCGACCACATTGATGCCTTCGGCCCGCAGCGCATCGACCTTTCGCGGGTTGTTGGTCAACAGGCGCACGGATTTCACGCCCAGTTCGTCCAGCATCAGACCGGCGATGTCGAAGCGCCGTTCATCCGGCTCGAACCCCAGATGGGCGTTCGCGTCATAGGTATCGACCCCGGCATCCTGCAACTCATAGGCCCGCAGCTTGTTGGCAAGGCCGATGCCCCGCCCTTCCTGCGCCAGATAGAGGACGATTCCTCCGCCCATAGCCGTCAGCTTGACGATGGTCGCATCCAGCTGTTCGCCGCAATCGCAGCGCAAGCTGCCGAACACATCGCCGGTCAGGCAGGAGGAATGCACCCTGATCGGAACCGGCCGGTCCAGATCGAGATCGCCGATGACAACGGCCACCTGCTCGTCCGACGGCATCGGACCGCGAAAGGCGATGAACCGCGTTTCCACCCCGTCGACGATGGGAACCCGCGCCGCGCTGACGCGGCGGACCTGCGGCGGAAGCCCCGTGGAGGCGGCAATCGCCTGAACATCCACCGCAAGCACATCGCCGGAGGAAAGCCCGGCTTCCAGGGCCGCGGTCGAACGGCCTGTCACATCCGCGATCATCAAGGCCGGCGCCAACTGTGCAAGCCTGGCCAATTGGATCGCCGCCGCGGATAGGCGGTCGCCCTCGATAACCTGCAGGATCGGCAGGTCGACCTCATCCGCGCGGGTGCCGTAGGCAAGTTCCTGGGCGCAGGCCAGATTGTCGTCCGGTTCCGACAGGCTGAAACAGACAAGAGAACCATCGCCGGCCGCCGTCCCCAGAACCTCCGCGCGCCGCCAGTTCAGCAGCAGCGTAAAGGCGCCGTCCGCCTGCGTCTGAATAGCCTTGCAAACCTTCGGGTCCAGCGCTTCAAGGCCCCCGATCAGCAAGGCGCGTTCGCCGTCGCGGATCAGAACCGCCCTTCCGTGGCGCATGTCCGCACGCGCCCTGTCGACGGATATCGTCGCCCGGTCGCCGTTGATGGGCTGGGGAGCCTCGGTCATGTTATTGTTGTACCATTATCTTTTGCTGCCTGGAACAAAACGCGGCGCATTTTTGAGAAGGGCCGCTGGTTACCGTATTTTGGTTTACGAGGCAACGCGAACAAGGGATTTCTGATAAAATTTATAGGGTTATGGACCTTTATGGCCCTATCCGCCCCCCAAGCGCACGGACGTAAGATCAGAAAAAAGTGAGCGCGGGCCGGGGCCCGCGCTCACCTCATCCGTCATGGATGCTGTCCAGAATTAGTGCAGCACGACATATTCGTATTCGACCGCCTGGCTGTTGATGCCCCGATCCGGCGGGGCGATCCATCCAGCCATCTTGCCCGGATCGGTGACCTGCACCATCAGCGATTTGACATAGGCCCGGTCCGCTTCCGTCGGCAGCCAATCCTTCTGACGCGCTTCGAACTCTGCGTTAGAGACGAAGTTGCCGTCCGGGCT
>JANQIT010000250.1 GCA_028282025.1 Hwanghaeella sp.
AGGCCTGGCGCACATTCAGCGTCCGCGCCCGTGCATGGCAGGTCAGCACCAGCATCACGCCGACAAAGAAGGTCAGGGCGCCGCTGACCGCGAAGACCTGCCAGTCATCGTTGAAAACCGCCAGATCCACGAAGGCGGGCACCATCATCGCAACCGCCAGGGTGGTCACCAGAACCCCCAGGACGAAGAGAATGGGCCGGAAATCAATCACGCGGGATCGCCCTTGGCACCGGGATCACTGGGGGTAGGGGGCGTGGTTCAGCATCGGGCCGTCCGGCGCGCGCCTAGTGCAACTGTACGGGCTGGTGCGGACTGTCCAGCGAGAAGGCCGGAATGGTGACGTCAAAGGCGCTGCCGTCTTCCGACTCCATCTCATAGGTGCCGTTCATGATGCCCGAAGGCGTCGAAAGCGGCGTGCCGCTTGTATATTCGAAGGATTCGCCGGGCTTCAGGACGGGCTGCTCGCCGACCACGCCGGGGCCGCGCACTTCCTCAATCCGGCCGAAGGCGTCGGTAATGCGCCAGTACCGGTTCAGCAGTTGCACGGTCTGGCCGCTCAAATTCTCAATCGTCACCTGATAGGCCCAGACATAGTGGTCCTCGCTCGGCTGCGACTGTTCTTCCAAGAAAATCGGCTGAACCGATACTTTGATTCCGTCCGTTTCCTGCTCGTACATGCAAAATCCCCTTGCGGCGGCCCGTGCGCCCCGCCTCGCCGCGATATTATGTCTACAGGCTGGCTTGTCCAGAACCTTAAGCGACCGGATCGAGGTGGATGACCGGCCCGTCGGCAGCCTCCGCATCCGCCTTGTCATGGGTTACCAGAA
Source organism: Hwanghaeella sp. (assembly GCA_028282025.1). GTDB lineage: Bacteria > Pseudomonadota > Alphaproteobacteria > UBA8366 > Aestuariispiraceae > Hwanghaeella. The sequence continues at coordinate 828 of JANQIT010000250.1, forward strand.
CGGTCGGCAGCCGGGCTTCCCGGGCGTGATCGAAGACGAAGCGTCTGAATTTCATACGCAAATCCGCGTCCAGCTTGGAAAAGGGTTCATCCAGCAGCAGCGCGCCCGGTTCCGCCAACAGGGTGCGCATCATCGCCGCACGCGCCTTCTGCCCGCCGGACAACGTCCCCGGGTCCCGGTCGGCGAACCCGTCCAAGCCGGCATCCGCCAAGGCTGCGTCCACACGGTCCCGCCGGTCCTGCCCCGATATCCGCTTCGGCAGCCCGAAGGCCAGATTCTCGCCCACCGACAGGTGCGGAAACAACAGCGATTCCTGAAACAGAATCCCCAAGCGCCGCTCCTCCGGCCGCAGGGCGGTCAGGTCGGCTCCCTTAAGCCGCACGCGGCCGGACGCGGAAAAAGCACGGTCCAGGGTGCCGCAGAGAAAGGACAGGATGGTCGATTTACCACTGCCGCTGGGTCCCATCAGGGTCACGACTTCGCCCGGCACGACCTGAAAGGAAAGGTTCCTGACCAAATCCCGGCCGCCGACCGCGACAGTCAGCCCTTCTATCTGCAGTGCCTGCATCATGCTTCCGCCTTCATACCGGCGCGCCCCCGAAACAGCCAGGCGGGGATCAGCGCGGCGGCCAGAAAACCGGCGAAGGGCAGCACCGATTGGGCGAAAACCAGCATGCCGATCAGCCGCCGGTCGCCCCCGCCGGTCGCCGCCACCGCCTCGGTCGTCAGGGTGGTGAACCGGCCGCCCCCGGCAAACACCGTCGGCAGATATTGGCCGACGCTGACCGCGAAACCGACCGCCAGGGCCACCAGCACCGGGCGCAGCAGCATCGGCAGGGTGACACGCCAGAAAACCCCGCCCGCGCCGACCCCCAGGCACAGGGCCGTGCGGCGGTAACGGTCGTCGAGCGTTCGGTACGGGTCCGACAGCGACAGGAACACATAAGGCAGCACGAAAAGAAGATGCGACCAGATCAAGGCGACCCACCCGCCGTCCGCACCCATCAGCAGCAACAGAACCTGCGCCCCGAACAGAAACCCGACCTGCGGCACCAGCAGCGGCAGATACAACAGCCACAAGGCCCGCGTCGTCGGCCGGACGCCGTCCCGCTTCTCATGCTCCAGACAGGCCAGAGTCAATACCAGGGCGATCAGGGCGCTCGCCACGCCGACCGCCACCGTAACCAGGGCGGGATCCTGCAAGTCGCCGGACCGGCGCAGCCAATTCATCGCCGACCAGCGGTCAGGCAGGACATCCGGAAAGCGCCAGCTTCTTGTAAAGGACCAGATCGCCATCCCCAGGATGCTCAAGGCCCCCACCGCCCACAGCGCCAGACTGACCGTCAAGCCGCCGGCCTTCAGGGTGCGTTCGCCGACGCGGCGCTGGCCGTCCGACGCAAATGGCCGCCCCAAAACGGCGACCAGGATCTCCAACCCGCGCCACAGTCCGATACCGAACAGAACGATCAGCAATTGCGCCACCGCGCCCGCCGCCGCAACGAACTGATAGGCCAAGTCCGGGTCGTTGAACCAGCGTAGGATCAGTGCCCCCAGGGTCGGATTCGTGGACGGGGCCAGGATCAGCGCGACATCGATGACGGACAGCGAATAGGCCAGCACCGCATAGACCGGCAGCCGGATTTGCGCATAGACCAGCGGAAAGACGCATTTCAGCCAGGCCGTCGCGGGGCCGTACCCCATGGACCGGGCGACAGCCACCGTTTCCGCCTCCCGCACCTGATTGAGGGCCGCCAGCAGCATCAGCAGCAGGAACGGCGTTTCCTTCAGCACCAGGGCCAGCACGAAGACCAGACCGTGCGGGTCGGGCGCGGTGGCCCAATCCGGCGGCCGGTCGAAGCCGGTCAGCCAGGGCGACCCCGCGCGCAGCAACCAGCCGCTCGGCGTCAGCAGGAACAACAGGCCCAGCGCGACCGCCGCGTGCGGCACCGACAGTAGGGGGGACAGCAAACGCTGGACCGCTTTGAAAAGGCGGGTGCCGCGCCAAGCGGCGGCGAAGCAGACAACGATCAACAGGGACAGGGCCGTTGCGGCGAAGCCGGTCCAAAGGCTCATGCCGGCCGCCGGCCAGAAGCCGGGATAACCGGCAAGGGCCCGCCAAGGGTCCAGGGAGAAGTCCGCGCGCCCCAGCGCCGGAAAATAACCGAATGCCGGCAGCAGCGTTCCCGCAAGCCCCGCCAGAATGGGGAACAGGAACAGCGTCAGGGTTACCGCCGGCGCGGCGCCCAGCAGGGTCGGGCGAACCGGTTTCACGGGCGGGTGCGTTCCACCGGGACTCGGCCGCGGCGCGTCAGCTTCCGTACCGGGTCAGCCAGGTTTCCTCGATACGCGTCATCCAGCTTGGATGCGGTTCCGACAGGGTCGCCCCCAATTCCTGTTCGCTCAAAGTCGCCACGCCGCGCGGCACGGCGTCGAACAGCGCCTTCTGTTCCGCGTTCAGCAGATCGTAGGACAGAACGGTCTGTTCGCCCCAAACATCCGGGTGGGCCTTGTGGGCCTGTGCTTCCGGCGACAGCAGGAAGTTCGCCACCACCATCGCGCCCTCGCTGTTCGGTGCGTTGAACGGAATGGCGACGAAATGCGTGTTCCCGATTGTGCCCCCTTCCAGCACATAGGTCCGCGCGCTTTCAGGCAGCAGACCCTCGGCAATCGCCGAAGAGGCTTCGCCGATGTTGAACGAAAAGGCCAGATCCACTTCGCCATCGTTCAGAAGCTGCCGCAGGGCGGTTCCGGTTTTGGGATAATCGACCCCGCCGCGCCACAGCAGGGGCGTGATCTCATCCAGATAGGCCCACAGCGGCGCCGTCACCGCGTCGAAATTATCCCCGGCGGGCAGCAGCAGGTCGGACGGGTTTTCCACCAGTTCGTACAAAGCCTGTTTCAGGAAGGTCGTTCCCGTGAAGTCCGGCGGCGCGGGATAGGCGACGCGCCCCTTGTTCCGTTTCGCGTAGTCCAGGATGGCGGCAATCGACTGCGGCGGTTCCGCAAGCTGTTCGGTATCGTGCACGAAGACCAGCTTCGCCATACCCCAGGGGGATTCCAACCCGTCAGTCGGCACGGTGAAATCCAGCACCGTGGTCGGTTTCTCCTCGGTATCGATCAGGGCGAAATTCGGAAGACGGTCGACAAACGGGCCATAGAGAAGCGCGTTGTCCTTCATCGCCTTGAAGTTCTCCCCATTGATCCAGATAAGGTCGATGCTGCCGTCCGTGACCCGCCCGGCGGTCCGTTCGGCCAGGACTTTCCGAACAGCCTCGGCGGTGTCGCCCAGTTTCACATGCTTCAGATTGATGCCATATTCGTCCCGAACGCGGTCCGCGACCCAGGCGATGTAAGTGTTATAGACTTCTCCCCCGCCCCAGGCGTTCCAGAACACTTCCTGCCCGCGCGCCTTCTCGACGACCTTGTCCCACTGCGCGTCGGCGGCCTGGACGGCTGATATGCCGGGCAGGCCCAGCACCGCAAGGGCGGCCAGCGCGGAAAGAAACCGGTTCATGGTGCACACTCCATTCGACAAACGGCGCGACGGTCGGCCTTGTGTTGGGCCCTCTTATAAGGATTGCCCATCCGGGAGGTCCAGTAACGAATTCCCCATCGGTCCGTGACGGGCCGGGCCCGCCCGTTCGTCCGCCTGCGCGCGAAGGTTTTGACCTTTCGCTCAAGTTGGCGTAACCAGCATGAACGCGTTCGCGGGAACGCGTGGAAGACTCGATGGGGAGCCCCCGCCATGGCGTTGCCGATCCGGCTGCGACGACGACGGACCTAAAGACCCGGCACAGCGCCGGGCGTCAGGGTGTGCGTTCATACCCGCCCCTCTCCCAACGGCAGAATTGCCGGCACAAAACCAAGATTCCGGATGTTCGGTCCGCCATCATCCGGTTCGCAGGTGGAGCATCGAGACATGGCCTTCACAATCGTCAACGAAGAGTCGGACCACACGGTCCATTTGACCAATCTACTGGATTCCGCGTTCGGAACGGGGCGCAAGGGGCGGACGGTGTACCGCTTCCGGGACGGCGTCGCCCCCGTCGACACCTTGCGCTATGTCGCCTTGGGTCAGGACGGCTCGGTATGGGGATCGATCCGCTTCTGGCCCGTCGCCATGCCGGACGGCGGCGTGGAAGTGCTGCTTGGGCCGCTGGCCGTGTTCCCGAAACTGCGGGGACAAGGGATCGGAAAAGCGCTGGTCGCCCACGGTCTGGCCGGCGCCCGCGCGGCGGGCTACCGGGCGGTCCTGATCGTGGGAGAGCCCGACTACTACCGTCCCTTCGGGTTCCGTCCCGAACATGTTTCCGGTTTGACCTTGCCAGGATCGGTCGCACCGCTGACCTTTATGGGATTGGAATTCGAGGAAGGCCGCCTGACGCATGCGGCCGGCCCGGTTCTGCCGGCCCTGCGCCGCGAGCGTTCCGCGTGACGCGAACAATCGGCGCAAAACGGGGCCGGTATACACTGTTCGGCACGCAAGGATTAGGACATCGCAATGTCGGCTAAGGAGGAAAGCGGGAACCTGTGGGACGTTGTCCGCCGACTTTGCCTTTGGTCCGGCGTGCTGGGCGGTTTCGTGGCGCTGATGTCGCTGGTGGTTCTGCCGTTGGTCGCGGACGCGGCGGTGAAATGGCTGCCGCGTTCGTTCGAAAAGAACTACAGCCGGCAAGTCGAACAGGCCCTGATCCAAAATCTGGCGGCTTCGGGGAAAATGCCGAACGGCGCGCGCGTCTGTCAGGCGCCCGGCGGAATCCTGGCGTTGAACAAGATTTTCCGGCAGTTTCAGAACGCCATTCCCGACGAGGCGCGGATCAGCGTCACGGTCATGGATGCCGATGTTGCGAACGCAATGGCCCTGCCGGGCGTCCGAATGCTGATTTTCTCGAAACTGTTCGAACTGACGGATCATCCGAACGCCTTCGCCGGCGTCATCGCGCATGAACTGGGCCATCTCGCCGCCCGGCATCCGTTACGCAGTCTGGTGGAACGCAGTTACGGCGCCATGCTGCTCAGCCTGCTGGTGGGCGAGCGGATGACCGGCGCCATGCAAAGCGGCGTCAGCCCGCATGTCCTGTCCGCGGCGAACAGCCGCGCGTTGGAGCAGGAGGCGGACGAAGCGGCATTGGCCTTCATGAAAAGCGCCGGTTTGGACAGCACAGCGCTGGCGGGGTTTCACGCGAACATGCACCAGACCTACGGACAGGCGGAAGATCTGCCGGCGCTGTTTCAGACCCATCCCCCGTCCAGGGAGCGGATCGACTTTATCCTCAATGCGCCGAAGACCGGCGATGGCCTGGCCCTGACCGATACCGAATGGCAGGCCCTTCGCCGGATCTGCAGTGTGACAACGCCGTATGGCGTTCAGGGGTAAAGATCCCCTTCAAAACAGGGTCGGGTCCGAACGGTCGGTATTCGGCGGCGACGCCGAAACCCCGTTCGACACCGCGCGGCGGGCGTAATCCAGGAACTCACGTCCCGGCAGCGGCCTGGAGAACAGATAACCCTGCAACTGGTCACAACCCAGACGTTTGAGATAGCCCGCCTGTTCCGAATGTTCGACGCCCTCGGCAACGACCCGGAAATTCAAGGCGTGCGACAGCGTTACGATACTCTCCAGGATGGCGCAGTCGGTCGGGGTGTCGGGAATACCGTCCACGAAGGATTTGTCCACCTTCAGCACATCCAGGGGGAACTGCTTCAGATAGCTCAGCGATGAGAAACCCGTCCCGAAATCGTCAATCGCCACGGAAACCCCATTCGACTTCAGCGCGGACAGCAGCCTGACGGTCGAGGATGTGTCGTCAATCAGGCTGCCTTCGGTCAGTTCCACCTGAAGGCAGGATGGATCAAGGTCCTCTGTCCGGAGGATATCGGTTATCGCCGTAAGAAGATTGCCCGACCGGAATTGCTGGGCGGAACAGTTCACGGCGATGTGGAAGTCGGGCAGCATGTCGGCCTTCACCGTTTGCGCGAAATGCAGCGCCTTTGACAGAACCCATTCGCCCAACGGATTGATCAGTCCCGTCGCTTCGGCCACCGGAATGAACTCGCTGGGCGGGATGCTGCCGATTTTCTCGTCGGTCCAGCGCAGCAGGGCCTCGGCCCCCACCAATTCTCCGGTCCGCGTTCTGTGTTTCGGTTGGAACACGACGTTGAAGCCCGAGAAATCCTCGACCGCCGTCTTCAACCGCGTTTCCAGGTCATAGTGGCGCGTGATCTTTTTCTGGATCTCGGAATTGAACCGGATAACCGGCGTCGACTCCCGGTTCTTCGATTCCAGAACCGCACTGGCCAAATTCTTCCTCAATGTATCCGGCTCGGTCCCGTCGAAAGGCAGTTGCACAATCCCAATCGCCAGTTCGACATTGATCTCGGTCGTCCCGATGTCGATGGGCGCAACGCCCAGCAGACGAACGGTTTCGGCCAGGGCCTCCGCCTTCGACCCTTCGGCATCGTCCAGGAAGATGGATGTAAACTCGTTGTCGGAGGACCGGCACAGAAAGGCGCTTTCGCTGGCCGTAAAGAGCTTCAGGCGTTCCGCTATCTCCAGAAGAACGGACTCGCCGGCGCGACGCCCGTGAACGCTGTTGATCAAGCTGAATTTCCTGATCGCGACCCGAACGAGACTATAGACATCCTCACCCCGGCGTTGGGTGATGGCCTCCAGATACCGAGCCATGGACTCGCGATTGGCCAGATTGGTCAGCGGGCAATAATAAGCCAGTTGATGTTCGCGCAG
>JANQIT010000242.1 GCA_028282025.1 Hwanghaeella sp.
ATCGCGCCCGCGATCGGCGGCAGCGTGCCCAACAATGTCTTGATCAGGGTCGACTTGCCCGATCCGTTGTGACCGACCACGGCGAGCACCTCGCCGGGCGATACCCCGAACGATACGTCGCGGACGACGGGCACCCCCCGATAGCCGAGGATCAGCCCGGAAGCTGACAGCATCATGGCGCGGACCTAAGGCTTCAGAAGCCGACGGTGGTCGCGATCACGGCCCAAAGCACGGCACAGGCGCAGGCAGCGCCGATCAGGAGCCGACGCGTGCTGAGTTCGGTGAAGTTGAATTCTGACCGGAATTGGTCCGTGGGATCTATTGAAGGCATTCCATTCTCCTTTCGGGGACACCCGCCCCAATTGAGGAACAAACATGCCTGGCAGGTCTTCTGACTCGCGGTCATCGGGTTTTGTGCCCACCTTCCCGGGTCACCCCAGTGGCGAAATCGGCACCCCTACCGCACACAGTTGCGGGCACAGCCCCGGCTTTGCTCCCTGATGGGTACAGCGTACCGGGTTCCCTTTCAACGCCTCAGCCTGTGGCTTCCGGCGACCAAGCGCCCATGACCTAAGAGCATATGGCGAATCATGTCAATACCCACGGACAAGAGCCGTTTCCCCAGGGCCGATCGCTAGGCTTTCTCAAGTTTGCGATCGATTTTCATTTGCATTCTCAATAAAAGGCGATTAATTACCTGAAGCCCTGGGTATTCCGTGACCAACGATACCCGGGGATTCGACGGACTTTGAAAGCACTTCCAATCGATAAGGACATAAACCCATGCGATACACTGGCTTGCTCGCCGCGGCCGCCGGCATCTCGTTATTGATGTCGGGCCAGGCAGAGGCACAGGGAGAACTCAACCTCTATTCCTCGCGTCACTATGACACCGATGAGCGTCTCTATACGAATTTTGAGAAGAAAACGGGCATCAAGATCAATCGGATCGAAGACAAGGCCGACAAGCTGATTGCGCGGATGAAATCCGAGGGCGCGAACAGCCCGGCGGACATCCTGTTGACGGTTGATGCCGGTCGTCTTTGGCGTGCGGATCAAGCGGGTCTGTTGCAGTCGGTTCAATCGGACGTTCTGGACGCGCGCATTCCCTCCTGGCTGCGCCATCCCGACGGCAAATGGTTCGGCTTCTCGCAACGCATCCGGATCCTGTTCTATGACAAAAGCAAGGTCGATCCGAACGACATTCAGACCTATGCGTCGTTGGCCGATCCGAAGCTGAAGGGCAAGGTCTGCACCCGCAGCTCCGGGAACATCTACATGCTGTCGCTGATGTCCTCGATCATCGCGCATAAGGGCGCCGACAAGGCGAAGGCCTGGGCCGAAGGCGTGTGGAACAACCGTGCGCGCAATCCCGCCGGCGGGGATACCGATCAATTGCGCGGCATTGCGTCGGGTGAATGCGCGATTTCAGTATCCAACACCTACTATTTCGCGCGCGCCCTTCGCAAAGACGTGAAAGGCCTGCCCAAGGACAAGATGGCCAACATCGGATGGGTCTTCCCGAACCAAGGTTCCAGCGGCGCGCATGCCAACATTTCCGGCGGTGGCGTTGCCAAACACGCTCCCAACAAAGCGAACGCCATCAAGTTCCTTGAATACTTGGCGAGCGACGAAGCGCAGGAGTACTTCTCGGCCGGTAATGACGAATACCCGGCGGTGATGGGCGCGGGCTTGTCGGCCAGCGTCGCCCAACTGGGTCTTTTCCGTTCGGATACGCTGAACCTGTCGAAGTTGGGCGAAAACCAGCCGCAGGCGCAGAAACTCTACGATCAAGTCGGCTACAAATAAGTCAGCCTCACCACGAATGAGCCCGGCACGGTCTCGTGCCGGGCTTTTTTGTTGCCTCAAGAACCGGGCCGGCTCCGCATGATCGCGCGGCTCAGGACAACGATCGGAATCAGGCCACAGGCGAGGATGACCAACGATGGGGTCGCGGCCTGTGACAAGCGTTCGTCCGAAGCGAGGTTATATGCCTGAATGGCCAGGGTATCGAAGTTGAACGGACGCATGATCAGTGTCGCCGGCAGTTCTTTCATGACGTCGACGAAGACGATCAAGCCGGCGGTCAGCATTCCGCCCGTCATAATGGGGACGTGCACGCGGCGTGCCGTCGAAATCGCCCCGTGCCCCAATGTCCGCGCCGCGTCCTCCATGTTGGGCGACACCTTGACGAAGCTGGATTGGACGGTGTTCAAGGCGATCGCCATAAAACGAACCAAATACGCAAAGATCAAGGCAACGAGGCTGCCGGTCAGCAAAAGGCCGATATTGACATCGAAATGCGCGCGGACCAGCGCATTCAATTGATTGTCGAAGTAGGCCACGGGAATAAGCACGCCGACGGCAATGATCGACCCAGGGATGGCGTAGCCGATGCCCGCAACCTTGTTCGACGCGACGGTCAGGCGCGATTTGTCGACACGCTCCGCATAGCTCAGCAAGAACGCGAGCAACACGGCAACAAGGGCCGTCGCCCCGGCCAATGTGACGCTGTTCATGGTCAAGGTCAGGTAGCGCGCTGAAAACAAATTGTGACCATCGGTCAGCGCCATCCACAACAACACCAGAAACGGCGCCACGAAGCCGACAACAAGCGGGACCGCGCAGAAAGCCGTGGCTGCCGCGCCCCAGGCTCCTTCTAACTTCGTGCCCTGGATCTCACGATACCGCCCGGTCGTCTGGTGATAGCGGGCCTGGCGTCGGCTTTGTTGCTCCATCAACAGCAGAACGAAGACGAAAACCACGAGGATGCTGGATAACTGGGCCGCGGCGACGGGATCGCCCATGGATGCCCATGTTCTGTAGATACCGGTGGTGAATGTGTGCAGGCCGAAATGGGCGACGGTGCCAAAATCGGCAAGTGTCTCCATCAGTGCCAGTGCGATCCCGGCAACGATCGCCGGTCTTGCAAGCGGCAGGGCAACGTCAATGAAACTCCGCCAGGGACTGCGCCCGAGAGTACGCGAGGCCTGCAGCAAACAGACGGACTGCTCAAGGAACGCTTTCCGTGCCAGGAGATAAACGTAAGGGATCAGGACCGCGGTGAAAATGGCGATGGCGCCGCCCATGCTGCGGATGTTGGGGAACCAGTAGTCCTGAAAGGACCAGCCCGTCAGGTCGCGGATCAAGGTCTGAACCGGACCCGAGCCTTGGAGGAAGTCGGTGTAGGCGTAGGCCACGACATAAGCCGGCGCGGCCAGCGGCAGAATCAGCGCCCATTCGAAAAACCGTCGTCCGGGAAATCTGAACATGACCACCAGCCAGGCCAGCCCCGTGCCTAACACACCAACGCCGATACCGACCCCGACCATCAGGGTCAGGCTGCTGAGGATGTAATCGGGAAGAACCGTTGAAGCGAGATGGGGCCAATTCCCCTTCCCTGGCTGGAAGATATTCCACAGAACGCTGAGGATCGGCGCGATGATAAGCGATGCCACAGCGACCGATACCCAGACAATCGGAGGCCTTCTTTGAAAACGACCCAGCATCGAAAACAAACGCCCTCGTCCAACAACTGGCGGCAAAATGCCCGGCGGGGCGCCAGGCGCCTCCCGATTAAGATGGCATAGCAGATCGCATCAGCGATGCAAGCATATCGATTGCAAAGGTCTTACGGCCTATAGGCCGGCTCGGAATCCGGGGCCCGAAACATCCTCGGCCTTTCTTGCCGCATTGGGGCGACGTGCTTTTCCCATCGCGTCGATCGATGCCGCGAACGGTTAGATCGTTGTTGTTACCGCCGCGTGACCCCGCCCGCGGTCATCCGGCCGGCGGAACTGTTTGATCGATCAAACGTTCAATCGTCCCGATGCGTGCGTTCCATGCGCTCGTGGCGTTCCTGGGCCTCGATCGACAAGGTGGCGATGGGCCGGGCTTCAAGACGCGACACGCTGATCGGTTCTTCGGTTTCCTCACAGAACCCGTAGCTGCCGTCTTCGATGCGCTTGAGGGCCTCGTCGATCTTCGAGATCAGCTTGCGCGCCCGATCGCGGGTCCGCAGTTCCAGGGCGCGTTCCGTTTCGATCGACGCCCGGTCGGCGATATCCGGTTCGACAATGCCACCCTCTTGGAGCGATTTAAGCGTCTCGCTGGATTCCTCCAGCAACTCGTTGCGCCATTCCAGCAGCTTGTGCCGGAAATACTCCAACATGACAGGATTCATGAAATCCTTGTCTTTGGACGGATTGTAATCGGGTGGGACGGTGATGGTCATTTCTTGGTGTTCTCCCCGGTTGTTTCCAGGTTTCATGCTTTGGACGCGCGCGGAATATAGGGACGCGAAGTGGATTGGGCAAGCCAACAATTGCGCGCCAATGCGGGTCGATGGCGGTAAGGAATGGCAGTACGGAATCGTGCGCGGCCTCAGGCGTTTGGCCGATCCAGCGGAAAACCGATGGTCAGCCGCGCCCGGTGAGCTTGGCAAGCTCGACCTCGGCCCGCAGCTCGATCTCATCAAGGATTTCATTCAACCGGGGGTCGTCTCCGTCCGGGCGTTTTTCCCGCAAGGCCCGGGCCAAATCGACGACCCTGTCCTTCGGCAGGCTGCCGTCCAGAAGAGCAACCTGAAGGTCTTCCAGACTGGCGAGGAGACGATTGCCGCGATCAATCAACAGGCCGCGCGAGCGACCGTCGGTCGCATCACCGACCTGCTGTGCCGCGAGCACGGCACCGACACCGGCGACGATCCCACCGCCGACCGTTCCCGCCGCCGGTTCCGCGCCGTCGGCGGCGACTTGCTTTAGATCGTCGGCGAAGGCATCCGAAGCCCGGGACGCAGCCTGTTTCTTTTTGCTTTTTTCAACGCCCCGACCGGGGCCGACGTTGGAAACTTTCATGGCTCCGCTTTCTTGGTCCTGGCGCCGACCGGCGCGGGGCGATCAGATGACAAGACACCTCCGACGCACGATCGATCCCTCTCCCGAATGGACCAAGTCTGCCGGAACGATGACCAAAACGCCAGACCGGAACCGATCAAGAGCCAACCCCTTGAACGTCCGCCCAACGATCGACGTTTCGGCCGCGCCCCACGGAGGCGCGGAGATGCCATCAGCCCGGTCCGGCCACCCACAATCGAGAATGACTTGCAATTGCAAATTTGCGGCGTTAAGAAATCGCGTTTGCACAAAGTGCACAGCCTCGCCCGCGGCTGCATCAGGTCGGACCAAGGAATGGGTTCGACCAATCTTCGCGTCGAGGACTTTGGACTCAAAAATACGAGCCGGCCAACGCTCCGGGGGAGCCTTCTGATGCTACAGTCCGCACCGGTCCAAGACGGCTTGCACATGATCAACGTGTCGCACGCGTTCGGCGACAACCAGATCGTTTCCGGCGTTTCGATATTCGTCACCCCGGGTGAATTGGTCTGCCTGCTGGGACCGTCCGGCTGCGGCAAGACAACATTGCTGCGCCTGGCCGCCGGCCTTGAAGACCTGCAGGTCGGGCGCATCACCATCGGCGAGGAACTGGTCGCCGAAGGCCATGCCGGGCGGCGGACCTCGCCCGAGGAGCGGGGCGTCGGCCTGATGTTCCAGGACTTCGCCCTGTTCCCGCATCTGACGGTCTTGGACAACATCCTGTTCGGCGTCCCGCACCAGGATACCGCGCGCCGTGCCTGGGCCGAGGATCAATTGGACGCCATGGGCTTGACGGGCATGGCGGGGGCTTA
>JANQIT010000254.1 GCA_028282025.1 Hwanghaeella sp.
TCGTCGCCCGGGAACAGCCGGCCGCCGATCCGCGCCTGGATTTCCGCGCCGACGCCGGCGGCATGGGCCTGATCCGCCGTCTCCGGGTCCATAAATACACCGATCAGACAGTTCTCCCGCTTTTCCTCCAGCAAGGCCCGCAGCATCCCGGTGGTGTCGCCCGGACCGCCGCCGCCCGGATTGTCCTGGCTGTCGGCCAGAACCACGGGTTTCCCGTCGGCGGCGTTGTGTCCAAGGCGCACCGCTTCTCCGGGCGCGTAAATACGGCCTGCAAAGGCGGGCTCGGCGGCATGCACCGCGGCGATCATGGCGTCGGCTGCATTGTCGGCAGCCTCCTGCGTCGGGGCGTAGGCGACGACGGCGGGACCGCAATGGTGAATATCCGAAAGCGGGAATCCACAGGCGAAAGACATGGACGATACGCCGCTCTCCAAACCCTCAATCAAGTTCTTTTCGTAGAGCGTCCGGGCCGGATCGTGAAAGGTGCAGCCCCATTGCAGAGGAATCAGAAAATCCGCCTGGCGCAGCGCCTTCGCCGGTTTCCGTCCGGTTTCGATGATATCGACCAAGTGCTGTGCGGCGCGCGCGCCGGTCTCGCCCATGTCGGTGTGCGGATAGTGGCGGTAGATGTCGATCAGGTCCGCATGCTCCACCATTTCCGGCGTGACGTTCGCATGAAGGTCCAGACTGACGGCGATGGGCAGGTCCGGGCCCACAACCTCCCGGATCCGGCGCAACAGCTCCCCTTCTCCGTCCTGGTGATGTTCGCACACCATCGCGCCATGTAGGTCGAGATAGATGCCGTCGATCTCTCCGGCCTCCGCCAGACGCTCCAGCATCAGGGCGCTGACACGCTCGAAAGCATCCTCGGTCACATGGGCGCTTGGCGTGGCGGAACACCAAACCATCGCATGCATCTCCGCCCCGGCGGCGCGCAGCACATCCGTGCCGCCGGTGATTGGGATATGCACGCCCTCGATCTCCTCGAACAGCTCGTCGCCGATGCAGAGTTTCGGCCAGGCATCCGCCCGCTCGAATTCGGCAAAGTCGGCCTGTACCGGCGCGAATGTGTTGGTTTCGTGCTGAAAGCCGCCGACCGCGATTTTCATGAGGCCCCCTCCCGTCCGTATATCTTCACTCCTCTACTGGCTACGCGATTTCAGGGGGACCGCACAAGCAGCGGGCCGGGACCGGGCTTCACTTCTTCATCTCTCTGTTCGCATCAATCGGCCCGTGATAGGCAGTCATGGCGGAAGAACTAGAAGCCGGAAATCGGGAATTCCCCGGCGGATTTCGCGTGTTTCGGCAATTCTCGCCATGAGGAGGCACGATCCAGAGTGAGCCGGACTGCACCGAAAACAAACCGAAACGCCGACCGGCTGACCCAGTTCCATTCCAAAGGCTGGTGCCGTTTCCCGTTCGACCCGGTGCTGGCGGATTGGCTGGAAGCCACCCTGCCCGCCGCCCGCGCCGCCGTTACGGCCCCCGAACACCGGCAATGGCTGCGTTATCAAGGCACCTGGTTTGCCGGCGTCAACGCCCCGCCGAACGATGCGACAGGCGCTGTGCCCGGCGGCCCCCCACTTGCCGGACAGGCCGTGGATTTCATCGCCCGGGAATTAGGACTGCCCCGCATCCGCTGGGACAAGGCCCAGGTCTCCGTCTGCTACCCCGGCTATCCCCAACCCATGGAAGACGAGAGCGAGGCCGTCTTCCGCTTCCGCCGCGACCGTGACGCGGCCCATGTCGATGGCTTGCTGAAGGAAGGACCCGACCGCCGCCGTTACCTGCGAGAGCATCACGCCTTTATCCTGGGCATTCCCATGGCTGACTATTCCGAAGGCGCAGCCCCTTTCACGGTATGGGAGGGGTCGCACCATCTCGTCGGCGCAGCTTTCCGCGCCTTCTTCGGCGATATGCCGCCTGAAAAATGGGGAACCAAGGATGTTACCGACATGTATCAGACCGTTCGCCGGGAAGCCTTCGACTCCTGCCCCCGCATCCCCCTTCACGCCGCACCGGGCGAGTGCTATCTGGTCCATCGTCACGCCGTCCACGGCATGGCCCCCTGGCAAGACGACGCTGTCGCCGGAGAAGATGGACGGGCTATCCTGTACTTCCGGCCGGAGACGGAAGACAGGGCGGAGTGGCTTTCCGCGGATTGAGGACGCACACCATGACCGACAGTATTTTTTCCGTCGTTACCGGCGCGACCAACATCGTCACCATCAACCGGCCGCAGGCGCGGAACGCCATCGATCCCGAGGCCGCCGGCGCACTCAAAGCCGCGTTCGTCGCTGGCGAAGCGGATGACGCTGTGAAGGTCCATGTGCTGACCGGGTCGGAAGGCATGTTCTGCGCCGGTTACGATCTGAAGGCCGTCGCTGACGGCGCGGAACTGGGCGACGCGCCGATGGGGCCCAGTTGGCTGCACCTTAAGAAACCCTCCATCGCCGCAGTCGAAGGGTATGCGGTCGCCGGCGGGCTGGAACTGGCCTTGATCTGCGATATGCGGGTGGCCGCCGAAAGCGCCGTCTTCGGGGTCTATTGCCGGCGTTGGGGCGTTCCCTTGATCGATGGCGGCACGGTGCGTCTTCCGCGCCTGATCGGCCAGTCGCGGGCCCTGGACATGATCCTGACAGGCCGTCCGGTAGAGGCGGAGGAAGCCTATCTCTTCGGGCTCGCCAACCGGGTGGTGCCGGACGGGATGGCGTTGGAGGCGGCGCTTTCCATCGCGGAAGATCTGGCCGAGTTCCCGCAGGACTGCATGCGAAACGACCGGGAGAGCGCATTAACGCAATGGTCTCTGCCGATGCAGGAGGCCTTGACCTTCGAACGGAAAATTGGGGAGGTCAGTTTGGCGGCGGGTGCGGTCGCCGGCGCGGGGCGCTTCGCGCGTGGTAAGGGCCGCGGCGGGTCGTTAGAACACGACAACTGATCACCCCAATGCAGAGGTTGGGAGCGGGCCGCGCTTGCCGGCGAAGCCGCCCCTGAGCGTCACGGCTTCCTTGAGGCAAATCCACCCGTATTTTGCGCCGCAACAAACGCCTGACTCCGCAGATGCCGCGCAAGACAATGCACAAAATAACGTCATGGCCAAAATTTGTGCGCCGCCACAACCGCTGGACGATTGTCATCGGCTGCAAGGTGGGCGACACTTGCGGCGTGCGGCGGTCATGCACGGCAGGACGGTCGCAATCAGAAAAAAGAAAAGGATGGCAGGTTGATGGCTAAGAAGACGAATACCAAAATTGTTGGGCACCAGAACAATGGCGTAACGCGCCGCCGGGTATTGAAAACAGCCGGCGGAATCGCCCTGGCGACTCCGTTCATCGGCCGTGCATGGGCCAGCACGACGGAAATCAACATGCTGGCCTGGTACGGGCATGGGGAGCCCGACATCGTCGGCGCGTTCGAAGAGGCCAACAACGTCAAATTCAAGCCGAAATACTACGCGGGCGGCGACAATATGCTGGCGCTGATCGCGCAGTCGCCCCCGGGAACGTATGACGTCATTCTTTCGGACGCGGAATTCGTCCAGCAACTCAACGCCGCCGACTATATCGAGCCGCTGGACGCCGGCGACTATCCGTTCGACGACATGCTGCATGAGGACTTCACGCAGTTCCCGGGGCACTGGAAGGACGGCACGCTCCATTCGCTGATGGTCCGGTTCGGACATCTGGGCGTTTCATACAACAAGAACGCCATCTCCGCCGAAGAAGCGATGAGTTACAAATGCTTCTGGAAGCCGGAAATCCAGGGGAAGCTCGGCCATTTCGACTGGCATCTCCCCTCACTCGGCATGGTGAGCCTTTACAACGGCAACGGTGCGGGCCTGTGGGACCTGGACGACGCCCAATGGGACAAGGTCCAGGAGACAACGATGAGCCTGCGCCCGCAGGTCGGCGGCTATTTCGATTACGGCGGGACCTTCAACTCCCTGAAGAACGGGGAAATGGTCGCGATGTGCGGCATCGGCGACTGGATCACCGGCGTTCTGGAGAAAGACGGCGCGCCGGTGGCGTCCGTGGTGCCGAAAGAAGGCGGCATTCAGTGGACGGAATCCTACTGTATTGGGAAAGGGTCCGAGAAGGCCGACACCGTCAAGAAATTCATGCAGTATATGCTATCGCCGGAAGGTCAGGTTAAATCGGCCCAAATGGCGGCATATCCGGGCTTCGCGATCACGAAAGCCGGGAGAAAGCTCCTGAACGAAATAGACGCGAAGGAAGCCCAGAGAACCGGTCAGATCGACGGGATGCCCAATGACCCGATCACCTTGGTCAAGGAAGGGCGCATTCATTACCGCAACATTCCGGTCAACCAAACCCTGGAAGACTGGAACGACTTCTGGTCCGAATACAAAAACGCGTAATTTGTATCGGTAACGCGGTGGACGCGCCGGCCGCCCGGGTGGCCGGCGTCTTCCCATTTTCGTTCGGAGAAACAGTATGTCCGGTACCGGCGACAACGTCGGAAAAAAGAAGAAGTTGGACGGCTTCGCCCTGACGTGGCGGTTGCCGCTGCTGTTGTGGCAGACGGTTTTCTTTGTCGGCCCCTTCCTGTTCATGGTCGCGATGTCGTTCTTCCTGGTGAAGAACTACCGCATGACGGAGGCGTTCGAGTTCGTGAACTGGGCCAGGATGATGGGCCGCGCGACCTTTTGGGACAGTTACGTCCTGACCCTCGGTCTGGCGTCTATTTCAACCGTCACCGCCACCGTGATCGCGTTCCCCGCCTCCTTCGCACTGGCCTTCAAGACCTCCGACAGCGTGCGCCGATGGGCGATCTTCCTGCTTATCGTGCCGTTCTTCACAAGTTACCTGGTGCGGATCTTTTCCTGGTATGTGCTGCTGGCGGAGGCCGGGCCGCTGAACGCGGTCCTGGGCTATGTTGGTCTTGGACCCTTCACGATGCTGAACACCAAGTTCGGCACCATCGTCGGCTATATGACCTTGACCCTGCCGCTGGTGGTGATCCTGCAGACAATCGCCCTGGCGAATATCGACAAACGCCTAATCGAAGCCGCCCACAACCTGGGATGCAGCGGCCTGCGCATTCTGACATCGGTGATCCTGCCCGCGGCCAAGCCGGGCCTGGTGATTGCCGCTCTCTTCGTGTTCATCCTCAGTTTCGGTGACTTTGTCAGCCCTTACTATCTCGGCGGTTCCAAGCCGCCGACCCTCCCGATCCTCATCATCGATACGACGAAATCCGGTCAGCAATGGCCCCGTGCAGCGGTTGTTGCTGTGATGATGATGGTCACCCTTTTCGCCATCGCCTTCGCCGCGATCGTCTACGCCTACCGGAAAAGGGCTTCCGCATCATGACCGCCGACCGGATCAGTCAATGGGCCCTGCGGGGCTACATCCTTCTGGTGTTCGGGTTCATTTTCCTTCCCATCGCCGCCAGCGTCGTCTTCTCCTTCAACTCGCAGCGGTTCCCGACCGTGCCGTTGGGAGAGTTCACGACCCATTGGTATCAGACGATCCTGAGCGATCCTGATGTTTGGGAGGCGGCCAGAACATCATTGATGGTCTCTCTTTCCACCGCGGTCATCGCCACCTTCATCGGCTTCTGCACCGCCTATACCGACTATCGCTACCGTTTCCGGGGGAAATCCGGCTTTCTGGCGCTGGCCTTGCTGCCGCCGACCATACCGCTGATCATCATGGCGCTGGCGATGCTGGCCTGGTTCGGCCGTATCGGCATATCCGGCCAGATCTACGCCATCGTGGCGGCCCATACGGTCCTGACCATCCCGTTCGCCATGGCGATCATCCGGTTGCGGTTGAACGAGATCGACCCGCAGCTTGAGGCCGCGGCCTGGAATCTGGGCGCCAGCGAGTGGCGCGCCCTGCGCGAGGTGATCCTGCCCTTCTGCCGTCCAGCGATTGTCTCGGCCCTCTGTTTGACAGCGGCCGTCTCGTTCGACGAATTCGCGGTCGCCTGGTTCGTTTCGGGATTGAACAAGACGATCCCGGTTCTGATTCTGGAGATCGTTACCGGGAACATCGACCCGCAAGTGAACGCCATCGGCAGCTTTGTATTCTTAACTTCCATGACCCTGGTCGTTCTGGCCCAGGTCATCTTCAAGGCGCACCGGCTGCGCGGAGGAAAACCGCGATGACGGATCCTATTGTCAGTTTCACCGATGTCGTTAAGCGGTTCGGCGATTTCACCGCCGTGAAGGAACTCAACCTGACCATCCGGCAAGGTGAGTTTATCGCCATCATGGGACCGTCCGGATGCGGTAAGACGACGACCTTGCGCATGCTGGCGGGACTGGAGCAACCGACCGAAGGCGAAATCCGGGTCGATGGGCGGGTCATGAACGATGTGAAGCCCCACGACCGCGACACGCCGCTTGTCTGGCAGTCCCTGGCCCTGTTCCCATTCCTGAACGCCCGCGAGAATGTGGAATTCGGGTTGAAGATGCGCGGGGTCGGCCCGAACGAACGCCGCGAACGCGCGGAAGCCTGGCTGGACCGGCTGGGCATCGGCCAATTCGCAGAACGGAACGTGGAACAGCTCTCCGGCGGACAGAGGCAGCGGGTCGCGCTGGCCCGGGCGTTGGTCACGGAACCCAAGATCCTGCTGCTGGACGAACCGCTCTCGGCACTGGACGCGCATCTGGTGATCCGCATGCAGCAGGTGCTGACCCGCCTGCAACGGGAACTGGGAATCACATTCGTCTATGTCACCCACTCGCAGTCCGAGGCGTTCGCCATGGCGGACCGCGTGGTGATCATGGGCGAAGGGGAAATCGCCCAGGCCGGCGCCCCGCGCGATATCTACAGGGAGCCCGCCAACCGTTTCGTGGCTGAATTCGTGGGTCGCAACAATATCCTGACCGGGACCGTTGCGTCGGTCGCCGACGGGCTGGCAAGCGTGCAAACGCCCGCCGGCGCATTCCAGGTTCCGGCGACAACCCCCTTGAGTCCGGGCGCGCAAGCCGGTTTCGTGATCGCCGCCGATCTGGTTCGGGTCGGCAACCAGGATCCCGGCGCGGAGAACCAGGTTACCTGCACCCTGATCTCCGAGGAATTCGTGGGCTCCATGGTGACCCTGTTCCTGGAAAGTCCGGACGGTCTGGAGTTCAAGGTCCAGGTTCAGGAGCGGGAACTGGCCGGTATAGACCTCAAAACAAGCAATCCGCTTTTCCTTAGCTGGCGGACCGAAAACGCGCACTTGCTGCCGGAATGAGACACGGGGAGACGTGAATGATCCAAAATCCGATACCCTGGCCCAACGGCGCAAAATGCGCCTGCGCCATCACATTCGACATCGACGCGGACAGCCTTATCCACGTCTCGCGCCCGAAGGACAGCCACCGCCGGCTCTATCCCATATCGATGGGCCGCTATGGGCCGGATGTGGCGGTCCCGCGCATCCTGGAAACCTACAAGAAGCTCGGCATCAAGCAGAGCTTCTTCGTGCCGGCATGGTGCATCGACGCCTACGCCGCGATGATCGAGACCATTCTGACCGACGGGCACGAGGTTGGGCATCACGGCTATATCCACGAAGACCCTGTCGTTACCCATGGGGACGCCCAAGCGGAGGCGTTCGAAAAAGCAATGGAAGTGCACCGGCGGATCTGCGGCCACGCGCCGAGAGGATACCGCGCGCCCGTCTACAACATCACGCCGCAAGTCGTTGATCTGTTGATTGAAAACGGATTTTCCTACGAGAGTTCCCTGATGGGCGACGACATCCCCTACCGTCTGAAGACCGACCAGGGGCAGTTGTGGGAAGTGCCGGTTCACTGGGGCTGTGACGACTGGCCCCCCTTCGCCCACTATGAAGAGATTGGCTATATGATGCCGGTGCGCGGGCCCTCGGACGGGTTGCGGGCCTTCTGGGAAGAGTTCGACGCGCAATATGAACATGGCGGCTTCTTTATGCTGATCGTTCACCCCTTCCTGACCGGACGGCTGGCGCGCTGGCGGCTTGTAGACCAATGGCTGGAAAAGACGCTGGAGACCAAGGACGTATGGTTCGCCCCGCTGGAAGAAATCGTGGCGCATGTGGAGCAGGTGACCGAATCCGGCGCCTATAATCCGCGGGTCGATACCCTCCCCTACTATCCGGGGCCGGTAACCCCCTGACGGAGACGACTATGACGGAGTTGAACGAAACCGACCGGCGTTTTCTGGACATCGCCTACGAGGAGGCCCTGGCCGGCTTCAACGAAGGCGGATGCCCCATCGGCAGCGCCCTGGCCGAGGGGGAGCGCCTGATCGCACAGGGCCGCAATCAGCGTGTCCAGCAGGGCGACCCCATCGCGCACGGGGAAATGGACTGCCTGCGTAAAGCCGGACGGCAGAGAAGCTACCGCAAAATGACCCTCTATACATCGCTAAGCCCCTGCATGATGTGCACAGGCGCGATCGTCCAGTTCAGCATTCCCCGTGTGGTCATCGGCGAGGATGTGACCTTTGCAGGAAACCCGGAGTTTTTGCGCGAAAGAGGGATTGAGGTCATTATTGCGAATGATCAAAGATGTCAGGCCCTGATGGAGCGGTTCATCCGGGAAAAACCTGATCTTTGGGCGGAGGATATCGCGGAGGACTAACAGGTGCCTGAAACCAAACATGTCGTTCTGACCTCTCACCCGCCGAAGAGCGGCGTCAAACCGCCCTCAATCTCGTGGGGCGCGGCGGACGCGCACGAACGCGGTCCGGTCATCGGGTCGCTGCAGAACCCGGAGCAGCGGAACGTCATCGGCGTGCATTCCGGCGCCTACGGGGTTTACAGGGCCCTCGCCATCGCTTCCGGCAAGCTCGACCCGGTCCACAAGCCCGACCTGACCAATACGGCCCCGGCGGTTCGCATCGGCCCCTTCCCGCAGTGGAGCGACCCGGACAAGATCGTCTCCATGGATCCGTGGGGCCATCTGGTGGCGGAGGCGTTTCAGGACGAATTGGAAGACGGCTACGACGTCCGTCCCACCATCGCGGTAACCAAGGCCCGGATCTCCTTCCCGGAAGTCCGCGAGAGCATCGCCGCGGAACGTTTAACGCCGGACGGGGAAATCCTGCACGAAAACGGCGACGTCACGGTAACGAAGGCGGCCATCGAGCCGGTCTGGTATCTGCCGGGAATGGCCGAACGCCTCGGCGTTTCGGAGGCGGATCTGCGCCGTACCTTGTTTACCTATACCGGCAACATGTTCCCCGAATTGGTGACGCGTGGGGATCTGAAGGTCTTCCTGCCGCCGATTGGGGGCATCACCATCTATATCATGGGGGACGAAAGCGCTCTGTGGGACGGCAGCGACCGCGAAATAGCCTGCCGCGTGCATGACGAATGCAACGGGTCCGACGTTTTCGGGTCGGACATCTGCACCTGCCGCCCCTATCTGGTCCATGGGATCGAGGAATGCGTCGCCTCCTCGCAGCGCGGCGGCGCAGGCCTTATCGTCTATAACCGCAAGGAAGGCCGCGCCCTTGGCGAGGTCGTCAAATTCCTGGTCTACAACGCCCGCAAACGGAATCCCGAAGGGGACTCGGCTGCTTCCTACTTTGAGCGGACGGAGTGCATAGCCGGCGTCGAGGACATGCGTTTTCAAGATCTTATGCCGGATGTTTTCCATTGGCTGGGCATTACCCGAATTCACCGATGGGTCTCCATGAGCAATATGAAATTCGACGCCATGGCGTCGCAAGGCATTGAGATTCTGGAACGGGTTCCGATCCCCGATCATCTGATCCCGGCGGACGCCCAGGTCGAAATGGATGCGAAGAAAGCCGCGGGATATTTCGTCAATGACGGTGTATCGACCCCGAACAACTTGAAACTCCCCAAGGGGCGCGGGCTTGGCAATTTCTGAAGCCCAGGACCGGCAGGCCCTGACGACGGCGGAATGGCTGCTGTCGCCGGAGGCGATCCGCACCCAATGCGGTCTGTTGTTCGACGCCGGTCTGGAGGACCGCCTAACGCACTTTACCGTGCATCTGGACCGCTTGCCGGACGCCGCCGCCCTGGTGGCGGATGTCACGCGCGAAACCTACCCGGACCTTGCGGTTCCCTTCCATGCACGATGGCGGCACTTTGTCTTCGACGGAGAAGACCGGGCAGCCCCCCTTTTCGACGGATTGGCGCACGATCCGCTGGAACGGGCCCGGGCGAAAGTGGAGCTGGCCATCACATCGGTCCTGCTGGACGCCGGCGCCGGGCCGGACTGGTCCTACCGGGACGCCGGGACGGGACGCAGTGTCGCCCGGTCGGAAGGGTTGGCGCTGGCGAGCCTGGATCTGTTCGCCGGCGGCGGCTTCAGCGCCGACCCGGACAAACCGCTGCGGGCCGACGCGCTGACAGGGTTTTCGGCGGCGCGGCTGGCGGATGCTTTTCAGGTGGATGGGTCGAACCCCCTGGAGGGGTTGGAAGGCCGCGCCGGGCTGATCGCGCGCCTGGGGCGCGCGGTGGAATCCATGCCCCGATGGTTCAGCGCCGATGCGCCGCGCCTAGGCCATCTTGTGGATGCGCTTGTCGCGCGGGCGGCGGACGGAACCCTGCCCGCCCGCGAGATTCTGATCGCCCTGTTACAGGCATTGGGCGGAATTTGGACCGGGCGGCCGGAGATGGCGGGCCTGCCGCTCGGCGATTGCTGGCGTCATCCGATGGCAGGCGCGACGGGCCTTGTACCATTCCACAAACTCTCTCAATGGCTGGCCTATTCGCTGGTGGAACCTTTACAGGAATTGGGGTTGGAAATCACCGGGCCGGATGCTTTGACGGGGCTTGCCGAATACCGCAATGGCGGCCTTTTCCTGGATAGCGGCGTGATCGCCCTGAAAGATCCCGCAGCCGCGCAGCAAGCTTGGCCGCCGGAGTCTACCCTGGTCGTCGAATGGCGGGCCCTGACCGTCTGCCTGCTCGACCGGATCGCTCCGCTGGTCCGGCAAAATCTGGGCGTCGGGGACGCGGAACTGCCGCTCGCCGCGGTTCTGGAGGGCGGCACCTGGGCCGCCGGACGCCGTATCGCAAGACAGAAGCGGCCCGACGGCGGGCCGCCTTTGACCATCGTCTCCGATGGTTCCGTATTCTGACACAAACCGGCCTAGGAGGGTTTCATGACCGGCAACATCACCGTGGTCGATCACCCGCTGATCCAACACAAACTCACCCTGATGCGGGACCAGTCCACATCGACAGCGTCCTTCCGTCTTCTGTTGAAGGAGATATCGCTGCTGCTGGGTTATGAGGTGCTGCGCGATCTTCCCCTGGACACGACCGATATCCAGACGCCGGTCGGACCGATGGAAGCGCCGATCCTGGCGGGCAAGAAACTGGTCCTGGTTTCCATCCTGCGCGCCGGCAACGGCCTGTTGGACGGCATGTTGGAACTGGTGCCGTCGGCCCGCGTCGGTCATGTGGGCCTATATCGTGATCCGGAAACGCTGATCGCAGTGGAATATTACATGAAACTTCCGCAGCAGATCGGCAACCGGCCGACCGTCCTGGTCGATCCCATGCTGGCCACCGCCAATTCCGCCATCGCGGCGGCCCAACGCGTGAAAGAACATGGCGCGATGGATATCCGCTTCATGTGCCTGCTGGCCGCGCCGGAAGGGGTAAAGGCGTTTTCCGAAGCGCATCCGGACATCCCGATCTTTACGGCGAGCGTCGACAGTCACCTGAACGATCACGGCTATATCGTACCGGGGTTGGGCGACGCGGGCGACAGAATGTACGGGACGAAGTAACCGCCACTCCGGTCTTTCCCGGACCGGAACGAGATAGCTTTTAGCGCTGGATTTTTATGTTGCAATGCAACATGAACAGTATATTTGTGGTGCCCAATTCTAAAATCCGCATTTGAAGGTATCCCTTTATGACCGGCGCGACATTAACGGCATTCGCCGAACGATTGACTTTTGCCAACAAGCCCGGCGCGCCGTCCTTTCCGAAATCCCCGAAAGCCATCACCACGGAGCTTTTGGCCGGCCTGACGGTGGCGTTGGCGCTGGTGCCGGAAGCCGTCGCCTTTGCCTTTGTCGCGGGCGTGCACCCGCTGGTCGGTCTCTACGCCGCTTTTCTGGTCGGTCTGATCACGGCCTTGTTCGGCGGACGGCCAGGCATGATTTCGGGCGCGACCGGCGCGCTCGCCGTTGTCATGGTCTCCCTGGTGGCGACGCACGGCGTCGAATATCTGTTCGCAACCGTCGTGCTGATGGGCGTTCTACAGATCCTGGCGGGCGTTTTCCGGCTTGGGAAGTTCATCCGTCTGGTGCCGCATCCGGTGATGCTGGGTTTCGTGAACGGGCTGGCCATCGTTATCTTCATGGCCCAGTTGGGGCAGTTTCAAGTGCCGGGCGCAGACGGCGCGAAGGTTTGGATGACGGGCTGGCCACTCGCGATCATGCTGGGCCTGGTCGCGCTGACCATGGCGATCATCTGGGGCATGCCGCGCCTGACGAAAGCCGTCCCTGCGCCGCTTGCCGGTATCGCGCTGGTGGCGGCCCTGGTGCTGGCATTCGACATTCCGGTCCCGCGGGTCGGCGATCTCGCCTCCATCGAAGGCGGCTTGCCCAGCTTCCACATCCCCGTCGTGCCCTTCGCCTGGGAAACGCTGAAAATCATCTTCCCCTACGCCCTGATCCTGGCAGCCATCGGATTGATCGAAAGCCTGCTGACGTTGAACCTCGTCGGCGAGATGACGGAGCAGCGCGGCGGCGCCTCCAAGGAGTGCATTGCTCAGGGCGCGGCCAACACCGTGACCGGCCTGTTCGGCGGCATGGGCGGCTGCGCGATGATCGGCCAATCCATGATCAACGTGAAATCCGGCGGGCGCACGCGCCTTTCCGGCGTTTCCGCGGCGCTTTTCCTGCTGGCCTTCATCCTGGTCGCCGCCCCCTTGATCGAACAGATCCCGCTGGCCGCCCTGGTCGGCGTGATGTTCATGGTGGTAATCGGAACCTTCGCCTGGCGCAGCCTTGTGGTGATGCGGAGGATTCCGCTGACCGACGCCGCCGTGATCGTGCTGGTTACCGTGGTTACGGTGCTGACGGACCTGGCGGTCGCCGTGGTGGTGGGGGTGATTGTTTCCGCACTCGCCTATGCCTGGAACAACGCCAAGCGCATCCACGCCCGCATCGAAACGGACGAGAACGGCGCGAAGATCTACAGTATCGAAGGCCCCCTGTTCTTCGGGTCGACAGCGGGTTTCTCCGAACTCTTCACGCCGCAGGACGATCCATCGGTCGTTGTGGTCGATTTCATGAACAGCCGCGTCGCCGATCAATCGGCGCTGCAGGCGATTGAGGATCTGGCCGCGAAGTACGAGGGCCAGGGCAAGACCCTGCAGCTACGCCATCTGACCCGCGATTGTCATCGCCTGCTGAATCGCGCCGGCCAATTGATGATCGATTCCGACGACGACCCGGATTACGGCGTCGCCGTCGATTACCAGGTCAAAACGGGCATGCTGAGCGGCGGGCATTGAACGGCGCGGCGCACCGTCTTCAGAGCTTCAGAGCGTTTTCTTACCGTCGAAATTCTCAAAACCCTTGGTGGTCTCCACAAGGTCCGCTTCGTAGCGTGCGATCATGGCCATGGCGGTCGGTTCGATCTCCTCGCTCCACACCGTGCCGCTATAGAACGCATCTTTGAGGCGCTCACGGTCTTCCAGACTGTCGAACGCCCGCATCCAATGTACCTTGTCGGGATCTTCCAGGTCCCGTAGCGGACCGAAAACCAGCATGCCCGCCTCACGCAGGGCCGCGCGGTTCTTACTCTCGAAGAACGCGATGAACGCATCCCGTTGACCGGGTTTCAAAGTGTAGTGACGAATTTCCAGGATCATGAACCGGCACCCTCTCCAGGATATCGTTACAGCCTTTATCGCCGATGCCCCACACGGTGAGCCTGTCGGGCGGTATCTCCGCGCATAGGTTTGGGCTTATCGGTGCGCCCCGAGGTTTTTCACTTTCCCCCCGGTGCGCTACACTTTACCACGTCAGTCTCCATAGACAGTTCCGCAAAATCAGGAAACTCCCATGTCCGTCGCAGATCTTCTCGCCCCCTTTCCGCGCGTGAACCTGACCCATGCGCCCACGCCGTTCGAATTCATGCCCAATCTGACCCGTCATCTGGGCGGGCCGGATATCTGGGTTAAGCGCGACGATTGCACGGGCCTGGCCATGGGGGGCAACAAGTCCCGCCAGTTGGAATTCTATTTCGGGGACGCCAAGGCGCAGGGCTGCGACACGGTGCTGATCACCGGCGCCGTCCAGTCCAACTTTCTGCGCATGACTGCAGCCGCCGCCAGCAAGCTGGGGATGGCCTGTGAGATTCAGCATGAGGACCGTGTGAAAGGCCAGGATGCGCTTTACCACGCCTCCGGAAATGTCCTGCTGGACAAAATGTTCGGGGCCGTCATTCACACTTATCCGGAAGGAGAGGACGAGGCCGGCGCGGACAATGCCTTGGAGCAACGCGCGGATGAACTGCGCCAGGAAGGTCGCACGCCCTATGTCATCCATCTGGGCGCGGATCATCCCCCGCTTGGAGCGCTGGGTTACATCGATGCAGCCGAAGAAGTGGTGGCCCAGGCGAAGGCGGAAGGCGTCAATCTGAATGCCATCGTGGTGCCGTCGGGCAGCGCGGCCACGCATTCCGGGACGCTCGCGGGTCTGCGGCTGCACGGCAGCGCGCTTCCCGTCCTGGGCGTCTGCGTGCGCCGCGAAGTGCCGGCCCAAGGTCCGCGCGTAAAGACGCGCACGCAGGGTGTTCACGACATGCTGGGTTCCGGCCATGCGGTGCCGGACACGGATATCGCACTAACGGACGCCGTGCTGGCCCCCGGATACGGCCTGTTCGGAGACGAAGTGAAGGAAGCCCTGACCCTTGCGGCCCGGATGGAGGGATTGCTGGCCGACCCGGTCTATAGCGGGAAGACATTGGCCGGCCTGATCCACAAGATCCGAAATGGAACATTTACCAAAGGACAGTCCGTCTGCTTCATGCATACGGGCGGAACCCCCGCCCTGTTCGGATATTCCGACGGCCTGGTCGACGGCGATTGAGGCGCTCCGCCGGCCCAGCCGGATTTCCGGAAACCGCCTTAACGGTTCCAAGCAAAGGCGACGTGCGTTAACGCCAGATATAGTACCCTATCAGCAGGTTGTTGACCTGCCCGTCCATGCTCATCGGTACCAGCACACGCTCGAACACCTGGTGAACGTTATCTTCGACCGTATTTTGCGCCTTCTTGTAGTGCATCGCATTCTTGTCGAGCGCATCGCAAAAGACCTGCTCGAATTCTTCGAGCATCTCCACCGGATGCATCTCGTCGAACCAACGCCCCGTCAGTTCGACACCGTGGTACTTGCGATGCAGAGTACCGGCCAATCGGTAGCGATAACGCGGGCGCGCGAAATCCGGAACGTCCGAATGGCGCTCGAAGATCAGGAGACCGGGCAACAAGGCGGGCAGTTCGAGAGGGTCGAAAGCTTCTCTGGGAATCAAACCGTTTTCCGCGCGTAAAGAAAGCAGGTAACGAACGAAAGCGAGCAACCGACCATCAAGGGTCTGCGGCCAATTCCCAAGCCTTTGCATGAACAAGCTACCTATTGCGGGGGCGTTCCCAGGCGAGCCCACAAGAATATCACGAAAATCCGATCACTATTTTTAGTTAACCCGAAAGGACTATCAAGAGCGTCCAACAAGGCGCGGCCAACAAAAAAGCGCCGCGGACGTTACCCCGGCCGGATTAAAGTCCGGTTCAGCGGACTTCCCTGGTTCCCATACATGATAAAGGGCTCCCGCCCTCCCCCGGTTCGCGCTATTGCTCTGCCTGACTGTGCATGTTCGCGGCAACGGAATGCGAATGACCACTCAGACCATACAGAACAACCGCCTCGGCCTGCTGCTTGTCGCCGGTGGCATGCTCTGCGTCAGTTTCACCCCGGTGGCGGCGAAACTCGCCTATTTGGGCGACGCCAATCCACTGGCGGTGATGACCGCGCGCTGTGTGTTGGGAATGGCGGGGCTTGGATTGTTCTGCCTGTTCTGGGGCATCCCACTTCGCATCCGGGATGCCGCTTTCCGGTTCGGCGCGGTCACGGGCCTGGCGCAAGTGGGCGCTTCAGCGGGCGTACTGGCGGCCATTGCCTATATCGATGTCTCGCTCGCAATCCTGATTGTTTTCATTCATCCTTTGTTGATCGCGATCCTCAACCACTTGCGCGGCGCGGCCAGACTGAATCTGCTTCAATTCCTCTGTATCCTGTCCGCGCTACTCGGTTTGGCGCTGGCATTGGCTGTGGACTTCTCAACACTGGATCCATTCGGCCTGGCGCTCGCCTTTCTCGGTATGCTGGGCGCAACGGTAATGGTGCTGGCAGTCTTCAAAGCAGGCCGCACGGTGGGATCAATCCCGGCGAACTTTCACATGACCGTGTGGGCGTCAGCGATCTTTCTGGTCGCGGCCGTCAGCGGCCCTGCGCTGCACCTCTACGACGGGCCGGCCTTTCCCGGTACGGCGACGGGCTGGCTGGGCCTGGCGGCCACCGGCGTCAGTTTTACCTTGGGTTATGTCCTGTTCTTTTCAGGCGCGGCGGTCATTGGCCCGACGCGGGCCTCCATCCTCAGCATCGGCGAACCGCTGATGACGATCCTCTTCGCCATCGCGCTGGTAGGGGAGCATCTTTCCTGGCTGCAATGGATCGGCGTTGCCTGTGTTGTCGTAAGTCTCGGCGCCATTGAAACATTGGCGAAACGGCAGGCCCGCGATTAACCACCTCCCGCCGCCGCCGGACGCCGCCGGTGAGGTAGCCCGTCTTTTTCGGAACGGTGTATCCAGTATGAGCCGGATTGGTCGATAGAGGCGCGGATCAGCGCTGCGCAATCACCTGCAGCCCGCCGCCGAAGGCGAATTTATGAGACACCGCCGAGAAACCGGCGCGCATCAGGAACGGGCCGATATTCTGCTTGTTGAAATAGAGTTTATGGTCCGGCGCTCCGAGATTCCGGTTCACCTTCCCGCCTTTCATATATTCATCCGATGACGGCGTCGTCAGATACAGCACGCCGCCGGGTTTCAGAAGCGCCAGAATCCTTTTCGCAAAGTCGGCCACATCGGTCACATGTTCGATAACCTCGGAACAGTAGA
Organism: Hwanghaeella sp.; assembly: GCA_028282025.1. Classification (GTDB taxonomy): domain Bacteria; phylum Pseudomonadota; class Alphaproteobacteria; order UBA8366; family Aestuariispiraceae; genus Hwanghaeella. Next base: position 17,123 of record JANQIT010000254.1, read on the forward strand.
CGCCATCGAACGCATGTTCCGGCTCGAACTCCTCCAACGCGCAATCGTGGAAAGTCAGATCCGGGTTGGTTTCGCGGGCATAGGCGGTAAGGACCGAATTGATCTCCAACCCCTCCGCCTGCAATCCCAGTCCGTGCGCGGCGCGCACGAAGAACCCGACATTGCTGCCGACGTCGAGAACCCGCGTTCCCGTCCGCATATGCTTCTTCAGATAGGCCGCCCGCCGCTTGGAACGCCTGAACTTGCTGTCCGCCTTTTTGACGTAGCCCGCGATATATTTGTTCCCGATCTCCGGAGACTGAAACTCTTTGGCGTCTTCGAAAACAGGCATCTCCGCCAAACGGATATAGCCGCTGCGGGGAAACACTATCCATGCATGAGGCCCCTGCGTGCAAAGGGGCCGCCAATCGCCGTCGCCGGTTACCGGACAGATCAAATCGCTCATCTAAAAGCTCACGTCTTTGACGCCAAGGCGTCCGAATTTGGAGTGAAGCGAGCGCTTTCTGCGGGGCTTTTCAGGAATTGGCAACCGTTTCGGCACAGCGGCGGGTTCAGTCCGACGCCACCTGTCCCTGGGGAGGTTTTCAACGCAGATCAGGCAGGCAGCAGCGCCGCCCCCTTGCCGAACGTCTCCTCGAACCGGTCGAGGCCGTGGCTGCCCCCGTTAACCAGCTTTCGGGCATAAGCCAGATCGCCGCCCAGAATGGCGTACTTAATGCGGCTCTGTTTTTCCTTCAGGAATTGCGCCAAGACTTTGGCAGCAATAACCGGATCGTTGGCTCGGTCCGGACTGTCTTCCAGACCGTCCCCTTCTCCGATTGCCCGACCGATCTTGCGATAGTTTTCCCGCCCCGTCAGTTGGATGAAACCGCGCCCTTTGTAGCGCGCCCCGTCGCCTGGATGACTATTGCCTAGACGGCGGCCGATGCGTGTCCCCGCATCATATCTGTTAAAAGGCTGCGCACCCGGGTCCGTGTTGTACTTGCTCTTACCCTCGTCAATCGGTTCAAACCCCTCCGATTCCGCACGGATCGTCGCAAGCGCCATCAGGACCAGTTCCTTGTCGTCCATCCCGGCATCACGTAGCGCGTCGAGAACGGGCGGAAGAAAAGTCTCGATGTTGCGGCGCGGCGTCGCCGCCGGAAAGATCTGATCGACCATTTGAACGGTTATGGAGCCAATGACAGGCTTCAGGATACCGGTGCTGTCCGGCTTATCCATGCCAATCGCCTCTTGGGTCGCGGCATCCGCAATTCCCGTTTCAGTCAGACCGTTCGCAGCTTGGCAAGCGCTCACCATCCGCGCGGTGCCCGGTCCGAAATCCCCATCAACCGGTTTGCAGGGGAACCCCGCCCGGTTGAGAAGTGCCTGAAGGCGCGCGACCGCCTCTCCCTTGGAACCGCGTTTAAGATCGATCATGGTCATGTCCGGTCATGTCTCAATGCCAGAATACGATAAAAAGTAGTATGCCGGAAGACCGCTCCACCTCCGTCCAGTCCATATCGGTATACGAAGGTTCCACAGCTTGCCCCCACCCACCGGCTTGGATTTCCGACACTCTCTCCTCACGGTCTCGAGCAGAAGACGGTTAATAAGCATTCATTAAATTGCGTTGCAATTTGCAAACCTCTCGGAATGCTCTTTGCAGCATCCTACCATGAAACCGCAAAAAATAGGAACAAATAAAGAACGTTTATTGAATACATGGTATATGAGTGTTTACTTTGCTGGCACCACGCTTGCTGCCCTGAGCTTAGTGTTTTTTTAGGAGGCATGCATGGACGACCAGTTCATTTTTATCGACGAGCCTAGATCGGTTGCACCCGATGCGTCCGTCGATGACGTCTGGAAAGTCCTCATCGTCGATGACGAACCGGACATGCACGCTATTACCAAGATTTCCCTTTCCAACTATGAGTTTCTGGGACGTCCGTTGGAACTGCATCATTGCTATTCCGGCACCGAAGCAAAGGCTTTCCTGAAGAACCACGACGATATCGCCGTCATCTTGCTGGATGTCGTCATGGAAACGGACGACGCCGGGCTGAGCGTCGTGGAATATGTTCGCAAGAACCTGCAGAACAAACGCGTCAGGATCGTTCTGCGCACCGCCAACCCGGGACAAGCGCCCGAACACCGTGTGATCACCGGCTACGATATCAACGACTACAAGGAAAAAGCGGAGCTTACCGCCCAAAAGCTCTTCACGCTTATGTACAGCGCACTGCGCTCCTACCGCGACATAATCGCCATCGAACGTTCGAAACGGGGTCTCGAAGCGGTTATCACCGCCTCGGTCGATGTCCTGGAACGCCGGTCCGTCGATCAGTTCGCCCAGGGTGTGTTGCAACAACTGACGGCCCTGTTGCACACCAGCAACGGTGCCGCGCTTCTTGGCCAGAGCGGGTTGTCCGCAATGCTGGAAGGGGACGGGTCCTTACGGATCCACGCGGCAACCGGCGCATTCAGCGAGCATACCGGGGACTTGGCGGCCGATTGCCTGCCGGCGGCGGTTCTGGCCGACCTGTGCGTCGCAATGGAGAATACCGGCTTCCACCGTCTGGAAGACCGCATCATCGTATCGTTCCGGTCGTCCCAAGGGGCGGTTCATATTCTCTATCTAACGGGTGTGAGTACTGTCAGCGGCATCGATTCGCGATTGCTGGAACTGTTTGCGCGCAATGTCTCAATCGCTTTCGAAAATCTGCGGATGTACGAAACCACGCAGGCATCTCAGCGCGATGTCGTGAATCTGTTGGAAGACAAGCCCGAACCAGAACCAAAAACCGACACCGAACCAGAGTCCGCCGAGAGCGACATCCCCATCCACAGCGACAACGTCATCCGCCTGGATCTCGTGGCGCGGACATAGGTCCCGGCGTCCCCCCCGGTTCAAAAACAAACGCCATAGCCGTTATATCGGCCCAGATTTCACGGTTCGCCGCTGCGGCCGTAGATCCCGCTTGGAAACAAACGATCTCAGGAATGCACGTATCCGTGTCGGGCCAACGCCAGGGGGATGCCATCCTGATCGAGAACCCGCACCCCTGCCCCGGTTTCGACTGCACCGACGTGGGAAACCGTGACCCCATGATCGACGGCCAGTTCAAGCAGAGCATCCTCGTTGCCCGGCGGCACCGCACATAAGATCTGATAGTCGTCTCCGCCGGTAATCACCGTCTGCATCAAGTCGGGGTCCTCTGCGAGCAGGTTGGCGGCCGCATCGGAAACCGGAATGGCGTTAGCGTGCAGCACCGCCGCGACGCCGGACGCATCCGCCAGATGCCCGGCGTCCGCCGCCAATCCGTCTGAGATGTCCAGGGATGCACTGGCGATACCGGCCAAGCGCGCACCGAACGCGACCGGAGGGGCCGGCACTTCATAACGGTCGATCAAAGTCTCGCGGTCGCTGAAGGATAATTCGGGAAACGCGCCCCGCGCGCATTGCAGGCCGAAAGCCGCATCGCCGATTGTGCCCGTGACGTAGAGACGGTCCCCCGGCGACGCGCCGGACCGTCGGATCGTTTGCCCGCTTTGGGCGCATCCAAATGCCGTCAATGTCAAAACGACCGGCCCGTCGGTGCGGACGGTATCGCCTCCCGCCAGGCTTATGCCGAAGCGGTCCTGGTCTTCTCTCAACCCCGCGCAAAGCGCTTCGAACCAGGAATCCTCAACGGTTGCGGGCACCGCGACGTTCAAGGTGTACCAATGCGCCGCCGCCCCTTTCGCCGCCAGGTCGCTAAGGCTTACCCGGAGGAGTTTCCTGGCGATTTTC
>JANQIT010000269.1 GCA_028282025.1 Hwanghaeella sp.
TCGCGCAACGCCATCAGGCCCGGCATTTCCGTTTCGGCGATGTCGATTTCCTTGCGGCCCCAAGCCACCATCTCGTCCCATTTGTCGGCGGGAATATTCTTGACCAAATAATCGGCGTCAGCGCTCATCAATTTTCTCCTGAAAATGCCCGGCCCGTGATTGCCTACGGCGGTGTTGCCAGACCGGATCTACCGCCGAATGCGCGGCATATAGCAAACCCGTACTATCGCAACAACCCAGGGACCGTGCATTCTCGTACTGTGACCAAGCTGCAACAGACATTGCTGATTTACCCTGGTGGCGCGAGTGCTTGCGGGCGCTTCCTCGACAAGGAAATCCCGTTGTGCGACAACCGGTTGGAACTATGGGAGGCCGGTTTCGAACCGTAAGTCGAAAGCGGCGAATGAGGGTGAGTCCGTAATCCCCGCGGTCTTCTCTTCTTTTGAATGGATGGGATTCTTCAATGAGTCAGCAATTCCAGTCTAGCTGGATCAAGCGCCTCGCATCGGGAGCGGCCTTGGCCGCCTTGGTCGCGGGCGGTGTTTTCACAGCTGCCGCGCCGGCTGCCGCGCAATGGTATGTCGAGGGTCAGGCCGGCGCGAACATTCCCGGCGACAGCGAGTTGGATGGAACCGGGTTCAACGTCGATGCGGAAATCGATACTGGCGCGGTCGGATTGCTGACCATCGGGTACGATTATGAAAGCCTGTTCCGCACCGGGTTCGAGTTTGGCTACCGCACGGGCGAGATCGACAATGTCGGCGGAGTGTCCGGGCAGGGCGATGTCGATGTTCTGACCGGTATGCTGAACCTGTTCTTCGATTTCGATATCGACCAGCCGGGCTTGGAGCCGTTCGTCGGTTTCGGGGTCGGCGCCGCCCGGGTCGATGCGGACGGGGTCAACCCGGTGAACGGCCAAACCATCAGCGACGACGATGTCGGGTTGGCGGGGCAGGTCCTGGCGGGCCTGTCGTACGGCCTGACGGATAATCTGGCGCTGACCGGCACCTACAGTTTCCTCTATGTGCCGGATCTGGAATTCTCGTTGGCCGGTTCAGACGTCGACAGCGATTACAGCGCGCACGCGGTCCTGATCGGCCTGCGTTACTCCTTCGGGTCTCCGCCGCCGCCGCCTCCTCCGCCCGCCGCGCAACCGGCGGCGCAGCCCGCCCCGCAGGTCGCCGCACCGCCGCCGCCCGCACCCACGCCGCCGGCCCCGCCGAAAGAGCCGGAGCCGGAGCCGATCGTGCGGAACTTCATCGTATTCTTCGATTGGGATCAGGCCGCGATCACGCCGGAAGCACGCGGTATCCTGGGTCAGGCCTATGATTTTGCGCAACGCGGCGGCGTCGCCCGGATCGTGGCGACCGGGCACGCGGACCGTTCGGGGACATCCTCTTACAACCAGCGTCTCAGCGAACGCCGCGCCGCGGCCGTGCGGGAAGCGCTGGTCAATCTGGGATTCCCGGCCAACGGGATTGCGACCGACGCGAAGGGTGAAACCCAGCCTTTGGTGCAAACCGACGATGGTGTGCGCGAGCCGCAGAACCGGCGTGTGGAGATCATCCTGCAATAGGCAGGGGGCCGCACCGTGGAAAAACGAAACCCGGGCTTCGGCCCGGGTTTTTCGTTTCCGCCCATTGTGTGTCCGGGCTCAGACGTCGTGTTCTTTTCGTTCAGTCGTTGGCGGCGACCGCAACCGTATCGGGACCGCAATCCTGATCGGACTCATATTCCTGGGTGACGATCTGATTGGCATAGGACAGCGAGTAGGCGCCCAGTTCCACCCCGCCGCCGCTGAGCAGACTGTCGTAGGTTTTCAGCGTCACGGCGCAGAATTCGGATCCGAGAGACGCCATCCGGCCGGAGGCCTTGTTGGCCATTCTGGTGACGAAGCGGTTCAGTTCGTCAAAGCCCTTCTTCGCGCCGTGGGCGCTGTGGAAATGGCTTTTGAGCGTCTGGCCGTTCTGAACCAGATCGCTTTTGTAGCGGGTGACGAAACTGCTGTAATGGTGGCGTGCATCGCAGGCCAGCGCGGCGACCATCAATTCGCTTTGCAGCACCCGGACGGCCTTGGCCTGATCGGCTGGCAGCACATGATCGCTGCAGATGACCGCGGCGACGGAAGTGACCGGGGCGGTGGCCGCCAACAAACCGATAGCGAAACCGAGCGACCGGGCGCGGCGCGAAAAGCCCCTGCCGGTTCCCTCTGTCTGTATGCCGTGATTGCGCGCCCTCAGCATCCGGATCCCAATCAGCCGTTTGCCCGTTTCTACCCCTTCAAAGGTTACGAAAACCTTACCGGGAGCGCCGGACACTACGCCCAGTGAATTGAAATTTCAAGTTTATCCGCCGCCATTCATATAATTAGAGTATTTCAATGTAATCACGCCAATCCGTCCAGATCGTCCAGCAGGGCGGCGATGCGGCCGGAATCCGCGACCTCCATGACCATCCGGGCGCGGCGGACCGCGTTTGCGGTGTCGAGCTTGCGGATCCGCTGTTTCACCCGCGGCAGCGCCGGGGCCGCCATGGACAGCTCGCGCACGCCAAGCCCGATCAGCAACGCGGTGAATTTGGGGTCGCCGGCGATTTCTCCACACACGCAGACCGGCAGCCGGGCGCGCAGGGCGGCGTGAACGGAAAACTCGATCAGCCGCAGAACCGCGGGATGCAGGGGGTTGTAGAGGTGCGCGACCTGTTCGTCCGCCCGGTCGATGGCCAGCGTATACATGGTCAGATCGTTGCTGCCGATGGCGAAGAAATCCGCCGATTGGGCAAGCGCGTCCGCCGCCAATGCGGCGCCCGGGATTTCGATCATCACGCCGAGCGGCGGGATTGCATCGGGCAGCTTCGCCCCCCGCCGCTTCAGGCGACGCCACAGCCGCAGCAGAATCTCGCGGACCTGTTTGACCTCGCCCGGGGTTGTGATCATCGGCAGCAGAATGCGCACCGGGCCATGGGCCGCCGCGCGCAGGATGGCGCACAACTGCGCCTCGAACAGTTTCGGTTCGCGCAGGGAAAGCCGGATCGCCCGGACGCCGAGCGCCGGGTTCACCGCGTCCCCGACATGATCGCCCAGCATGCTGCCAAGCGAGTAGGCGAGTTTTTCGCCGCCGATATCGAGCGTCCGGATGGTGACGGGACGTCCGTCCATCGTCTCCACGACCTTGCGCAGCATGTCGTACTGCTCGTCCTCGTTGGGCGGCCGGTCGCGGTTCATGAACATGAATTCCGTGCGCAGCAGGCCGACGCCTTCCGCTCCCGCCGCCATCGCCAGTTCCGCATCGCGGGCCAGTTCCAGATTCGCCATCAAGGTGACGTGGCTGCCGTCGCCGGTCACCGCCGGAACGTCGCGCAGCCGCGCCAGTTTGCGCTCTTCCCGGCGTTGGGCGGCCTGGCGGTCGCTATAGCGCCGCAGGGTTTCCGGGCGGGGATTGACGATGATCCGGCCGGCATGGCCGTCCACGATCAAGATGTCCCCGGTGGAAACAGAGGTCAGCAGGTCGGCCGCGCCCAGGACCGCCGGCAGTCCCAGCGAACGCGCCATGATCGCGGCGTGACCCTCCGCGCCGCCCAGGACGGCCGCGAAACCGGCGACAATCTCCGGGTCCATCTGGGCCGTTTCCGCGGGTGTGATTTCCTCGGCCACCAGAATGGTGTCCGGCGCCAGTTCCCCGAAGGACGGCGCCTGACCTTCCATCAGATTGCGCAATACCCGCCCGCCGACTTCCCGGACGTCCGTGGCGCGGGCTGCGATATAGGGGTCGTCCAGTTGCTCGAAGCCGCGGGCGACATGGGCGACCTCCGCCTGCACCGCGGCCTCGGCATTGATCCGGCCCTTGGTAATCCGGTCGCGGAAGCCCCGGACCAGACGCGACTCGTCCAGCATAGCGGCGTGGGCGTCCAGCAGATAGCCCATTTCCTCCGCCGCGGTCCCGGGCAGGGATTTCGACTTGCTGCGCAGGGTCCGCAATTGCCGGCGCGACTGATTCAGCGCCCGTTCCAACCGGTCGAGGTCGGCATCGACCGCCGTCTGGCTCTCAAGCGGATATTCCGGGGCGGCCAGCAGGCCGGATTCGATGACCCGCGCCGGGCCGATCGCCACGCCCGCCGCAACCCCGGCGCCCTGCAGGGTCGTTTCCGGCCTGTCCTGTCGGTCCTGCATCAGGCTCTAGTCCTGTTCGTCGAATCCGTTCGCGACAAGTGTTTGCAGCGCTTCCAGCACTTCCGGGGCCTGATTGCCGTCCGACTCGATGCGGATGGAGGTGCCTTTCGCGGCCGCCAGCATCATCAGACCCATAATCGACGTTCCAAGCACCGATGTCCCGTCTTTCGTGACGGTGACGTCCGCGTCGTATTCGCCGGCAAGCTGCACGAACTTGGCCGCCGCCCGGGCGTGCAGACCCCGCTGGTTGCAGATGGTGACGTCGATAGGGCCGGATTTCATCGGTCTTGTCCGTTGGAAAGGCCGCGCAGGCGCGGCGGGGAGGGGAACTTCTAAGCGCCCAGCAGGCTGCTGGCCACGTTGATATATTTCTTGCCGGCCTCCTGGGCGGCGGCGACGGCGCTGTCCAGCGGCTCGGTCTTGCGCACGCTGGCTAGCTTGATCAGCATCGGCAGGTTCAGGCCGGCGATCACTTCCACCTTGGCTTTGTCCATGATCGAAATCGCCAGATTGGACGGGGTGCCGCCGAACATGTCGGTCAGGACCACCACGCCGTCCCCGGAATCGACGGCCCGGGCGCCTTCCAGGATGTCCTGACGCCGCTGTTCCATGTCATCATCGGGACCGATGGAAATCGCGGTCAGCGCCTCTTGCGGTCCCACGACATGCTCTAGCGCGGCGACGAATTCTTCCGCCAAACGGCCATGCGTTACCAACACAAGCCCAATCATTCACCCTGCCCCAACGCGCTGTTGTTCGCCCGTTCTCGTTCTTTCGGCCCGGCCGGTCATGCAACCCGGGCCTTGGGGGCGTCGCGGTGCGCAAGACCCGCGGGCCATCCCTTCTCCCCCAGCCAAGCCGCCAACCGTTCGGCGAGATACACCGATCGATGTTTGCCCCCGGTGCAGCCGAAAGCAAGCGTGAGATAGCTCTTCCCCTCACGTTCGTACCGGGGAAGGGTAGTCTCCAGCAGGGCGGTAAGGCGAGCCCAAAATTGCTCGAAGTCCGGATCCTGGCGGATATAGGCGCCGACCGCCGGGTCCATGCCGGTCTGATCGCGCAGCTCTTCGACATAGTGCGGGTTGCTGAGGAAGCGCACATCGAAGACAAGGTCCGCTTCCCGCGGCAGACCCTTGCGGTAGGAAAAGGACACGACCGTGATCGACAGCGCGGCCTTGCCCTGAAAGCGGAAGGCCTGGCCCAGCCGCTGCTTCAAATCCCAGATCGTCTGATCCGTGGTGTCGACGACAAGATCCGCGGCGTCGCGCATCGGGCCCAGGATGGCCCGCTCCACCGCCAGCCCGTCGGCGACCGGCCGGTCGTCGGCCAGCGGATGCTTGCGGCGGGTTTCCGCATAGCGCCGGATCAGGGTGGCATCCTCGCAATCCAGGAACAGCGTTCTGACATCCAGGCCCATCTCGCCGGTCAGAACATCGATATCGGATTGCAGTGTCGCGGGATCGAAATGGCGGCTGCGCACATCGATGCCGACCGCCAGGGGCTGGCTGTCCTCCGCATGCCGATGTCCGGCGGTGACGCGGGGCAGCAGGGTCAGCGGCAGATTGTCGATGGCCTCGAAGCCCAGATCCTCAAGGATTTTCAGGGCCGTCGAGCGGCCCGCCCCCGACATGCCGGTGACCAGCACGATGTCGGGATGGGATATTTCCGTCACAGGGCGATACTCCGCAGCACAAGGGCGATCTTCGCAGGTGCGGACGCATCAAAAGCATGCAGGGAAATACAGGGCAAGGAGAGATCGCCGACCCGTTCGCTGGCAGGGTCGGGAAGACGCGCAATCTCCTCGCGGGGCCGCAAATGAACCACCAGAGACAGGACCGCGGCGGCCTGATGGCCGGTCTGCAGAATACCCGCGCCGCGCACTTCGATCTTGCCCGCCAGCGCGCTTGGGGGGCGGGCCATGACGCGGTTTCCCTCGACCGTCAGGTCGACCCGGTCGTCGGCGACCAGCATTGCGCCCTCCGCCATCAGCCGGATCGCCAGATCCGACTTGCCGGAACCGGACGGCCCGCAAAACATCAATCCCTTGCCGCGCCAGGCGACAACCGTGCCGTGAACGTTCCCCGGTTCGATCATGACCGGGAGCCTAAAGCCCGAAAGCCCGGCTTGCTAGCCTGGCTTGCGCTGACCTACCTTTTCGGTCCCACCGGCTCAGGAGCAGCCATTTCATGTTTGCCGAAATCGCGGGAATACTCGCCCCGGTCTTTGTCTGCGCGGCCATCGGTTTCGTCTGGGAAAAGCGCGGCCTGCCCTACAATGTGAAGGACATGACGCCGCTGATCGTGAATATCGGCATGCCGGCGCTGGTGGTCTCCACCCTGCTGAATTCCAGCCTCAGCCTTCCGGCCCTGGCCCAGGTCGCCGGCTATGCGCTGTTGTTCCATGCGGTCACGGTCGCCGTCAGTCTGGCGGCGATCAGGCTGGCGCGGCAGGAAGTGGCGAGTTTCCTGCCCTCCATGATGTTTCCGAACAACGGCAATATGGGATTGTCGATCTGCCTCTTCGCGTTCGGGGAGGTTGGGTTGGCCCTGGCCATCGCCTTCTTCTCGGTCACCTCCCTGTTGCAATTCACCGTCGGGGCGACCATCGCGTCGGGAGAGTTCAGTCTGCGGCGCATCGCGACCTCGGCGCTGGTCTGGGGCGTCCTGTTGTCAGCCGGCCTGATCGCTTTTGGGATTACGCTGCCGGGTTGGATGATGAATACGGTGGACCTGATCGGCGGGCTGACCATCCCGATGATGTTGATCGGGCTCGGCGTGTCCTTGGCGCGGCTCAAGGTCGGCGCGCTGGCGCTCAGCACGGGATTCTCGCTTCTGCGGTTGGGCGGCGGCTGTCTTATCGGGCTCGGCATTGCGGAGGCGTTTGCGCTGGAAGGCGTGCTGCGAGGTGTGGTGATCCTGCAGTGCAGCATGCCGGTGGCGGTTTTCAACTACATGTTCGCGACCTATTACGGCCGGAACGCCGATGCCGTCGCGGGTATGGTGGTGGTGTCCTCCGCTCTCGGATTCATGGTGCTGCCCGGCTTGCTGTGGCTGGCCCTGCAAGGGTAAGACTCACGCCATGACAAGACGCAGCATCACCGTTGAAACGCCGACCGGGCCGCTCTGCATCAGCGAAGAGGGGGACGCCATCGTGCGCGTCACCTGGGGCCGCGCCGAAAGCGAGGCGGAAAGCCCCCTGCTGACGGAGGCGGCGCGCCAGATCGAGGAATATTTCAAGGGCGGGAGGACGGATTTCGATCTGCCGCTTCGCCCGCAGGGTTCCTCTTTCCAACAAGCGGTCTGGGACCGGATGCGGGCCATTCCGCATGGCGACGTGATCACCTATGGCGATATCGCAAAGGCGATTGACGGCACCGCGCGCGCGGTGGGTTCGGCCTGTGGCGCGAATCCGATTCCGGTGATCATTCCCTGCCACCGGGTGGTCGGCGCCGACGGCAAGATGACCGGCTTTTCCGGCGGGGAGGGTGTGGAGACAAAGCAGGCCCTGCTGCGGCTGGAAGGCGCCTTACTGCTTTAGGCTATCCGCTCTGCAAGCCATCCGTCCCGAAGGCGGTCCGTTCTTCCCAAGGATGCCTATTCGGCGGCATCGGCGGCGGGAATGCGCACGATGAAGCGGGCCCCTTTCGGCGCGCCGTCGTGGGAGGTGCGGTTTTCCGCCCGGATTTCCCCTTCATGGGCTTCGATAATCTGTTTGGAGATCGACAGGCCCAGGCCGGAATGCGCGCCGAACTTCTCCCCGCTGGGCCGTTCGCTGTAGAACCGGTCGAAGATATCCGCCAGTTTGTTCGCGGGTATGCCGGGGCCTTCGTCTTCCACCGCGGCTTCGATCCAGTCGCCGTCGCGCCGGATCTTCATGTCGATGCGGCCGTCCGGCGGGCTGAAGCTGATCGCATTGCTGACCAGGTTGCGGAAGACCTGAACCAACCTGTCCTCGTTCCCCAGAATGTCGAAGGGCCCCGCGCCGTGCACCTCCATGGTGACCCGGTGGCCGGGGGCCTCGCCGCCGCCCATGGTGTCGAACATCCCGGCCAAGGCGCCCAGAAGGCCGGACAGGTCGAGGGGGGCGGCCTCGCTGCGGCTCAATTCGGCGTCCAGCCGCGAGGCGTCCGAGATATCGCTGATCAGGCGGTCCAGCCGTTCCACATCGTCATTGATGATCTGCATCAGCTTCTCGCGCCGTTCCGGGTCGGAGATTTTGGATGCGGTCTCCACCGCGCTGCGCAGACTGGTCAGCGGGTTCTTGATCTCGTGGCTGACATCGGCCGCGAAACGTTCGATGGCGACCAGGCGCAAACGCAGCGCCTGGGTCATTTCCCGCATCACGCCGGACAGGTCGCCGATCTCGTCGGCCCGGTCCGTCATGTCGGGAATTTCCACATCCTGTTTGCCGACGGACCGGCGCACCCGTTCCGCCGCGGCGGCCAGCCGGTCCAGCGGCCGGGCGATGGTGCTGGCCAGATAGATCGACAGGGCCACGGTCACCAGAAGCGCGCCCGCGAAGATCATCAGGATCGTCGCGCGGACATTGCGCAGGGCGATCTCTATTTCCCGGCCCGGCTTGGAGAGCATCAGCGATCCGAAGACGCGGTAATAGCGCTGCACCGGCAGCGCCACGCTCAGCACCAGGCGGTTGTTCTCCGTTTCCCGCACCACGCCCATGATGTCGCCCTGCAGGGCGGCCTTCACCTCCGGATAGTCGTCGGCCACCTGATCGGCGGATTCCCTGTAACGCTCTATCCGGTGCTGGCCCAGCACCATGGCGAATCGGTCCAGCAGGTCCAGGATCGGGTTGATGACATCCTCGCCGGTCTGCGGCGGGGCCAGTTCCTGCACTTCGACCGATCCCCGCAACGCGCCGAGACGCCGGGAATCGATGGCCAACCTGCCTTCGTGCGTGAAAAGCCGCGCGCGCAATCCCGACGGTTCGGAAAGCCGGCGCACGATATGCCGGGCGGGCGCAAGGCTCAGGACCTCCTCGCCCTGGGTGGTGATCATGATCGCCCCTTCGCCCATGGCCCCGGCGAAAATCTCGCCCTGAACGCGCAACGATTCCATCTCGGCCCGGATCAGGTTATCGCGATAGGGGCCCAGATACAGCAAGCCGCCCACGGGAATGGCGAGCGCGATGACATTCACCGCCAGGATCTTGCGGGTCAGGGGCGAAAAGAACCGGGCGTTGCGCCGTCGACGCCGCGCCGCGCCCTGCCGCTTTGTTGCGGCAGGCGTTCCCTGTCTCTCCCCCTGTTCGGTCATTTAACCCGTCGTGTAACCCGTCATGCTTCCGATGCATCGGCGGCGCTGCCGCACCGCCGCGCCGTTACTGTTCGTTCTTATACCGGTATCCGACCCCATAAAGCGTTTCGATATGGTTGAAGTCGCCGTCATACTGTTTGAATTTCCGCCGCAGCCGTTTGATGTGGCTGTCGATGGTCCGGTCATCGACATAGATGCTTTCGCCATAGGCGTCATCCATGAGTTGATCGCGGCTTTTCACCACGCCGGGCCTTAGAGCCAGGGCTTTCAGGATCAGAAACTCCGTCACCGTCAGGGGAATTTCCTTTTCTCCCCAGACGCAGACATGCCGGACTTCGTCCAGTTTCAGCTTGCCGCGCCGGATGATTCCCTCTTCCGATTCCTCCGGGCTGCCGGCCAGTTCGATCCGGCGCAGCAGGGTCCGGATCCGCTCCAGCAGCAGGCGTTGGGAAAACGGCTTGCGGATATAGTCATCCGCGCCCATGCGCAGACCCATCAATTCGTCCACCTCGTCATCCTTGGAGGTCAGGAAGATCACCGGCAGACGCGATTTCTGGCGCAGCTTCTGAAGCAGTTCCATACCGTCCATGCGCGGCATCTTGATGTCGAGCACGGCCAGATCCACGCCGTTGCCGCTTAAACCCCGCAGGGCGGACGCGCCGTCGGTATAGGTCGTCACTTTGAACCCTTCCGCCTCCAGCGCCATCGAAACAGACGTCAGAATGTTCCGGTCGTCGTCGACCAGGGCGATTCGATTCGCATGCGTCATGTTCGAGCCTTCCTTCTCTTCGGGCCCCATATATGGTGACAGTCTTTTGAATGGCGACCGCGTGACCTCTCCCAAGCCGCCATACTATACGGAACTATGGCGGAAATGAGGCGGCGGCGGGGAAAAACCAGGGCATTTCTAACTGTTTCAGGCGGTCCCTGCGCCCCGAGGCCGCAGCCTGACCGGGTTGCAGAAGAGCGCATTCTGCGCCATTTGCACCCCATCACAACACAGAATGCCGCGCGACGGCGGGCCGGACCCGATCCCGCGCGGCCATATGTCTGAAAGCGGATGTCCATGCAGCGCGTCTTAACCTCCCCCCTTTTCATTGCCTTGTTCGCCGGCCTGCTTGCCGCCGCCGCGGCCGGGTTCATCGCCTATCAGGAATTCGCGCAATCCCGGCAGACCGGGGCGGACACGGTAATGACGCCGCAGGTGCATATCGGCGGTCCGTTCAGCCTGATCGACCATACCGGCGCGCGCGTGACGGACCGGAGCTATGGCGACCGGCATCTGCTCGTCTATTTCGGATTCACCTATTGCCCGGATGTCTGCCCAACGGATCTGGCGGTCATGGGACAGGCCGTTTCGCTGCTGGACGAGGAATATCCCGAGGTCGCGGAGCAGGTGCAACCGCTCTTCATTTCGGTCGATCCGGGCCGGGACAAACCGCCTGAACTGGCCGCCTATGTGGAGAATTTTCACCCGCGCATGGTCGGGTTGACCGGCAGCGACACGGAGATTGCGGATGTCGCCTCCGCCTACCGGGTCTATTACGCCCGTCAGGATCTTGAGGACGGCGACTACCTGATGGACCATTCGGCCTTCACATATTTGGTCTCGCCGGAAGGGGCGACCATCGGTATTTTCCGTCATAACTCGACGCCGGAAGATGTCGCGGACGGCATCCGGGCGAAACTCGGCGGATAGGTATACAGGGCGGTAACATGATGGATTCTCCGGGTTTTGCGGTTCGCCGACTGTTGCGTGAGACGGACCGCGCCACGCTGGCGACGAAGAACCGGGACGGCGGTGCGCCGGAGGGGGCCGGGGCGCCTTACGCCTCGCTGGTGCTTCTGGCGGTGGACCACGATGCATCGCCGTTATTGCTGCTTAGCGATCTTGCCGACCACACGAAGAACCTGCAGGCCGATCCCGCCTGTTCGCTGATGGTGGACGGCACCCAGGGATTGGATAATCCGCTGACCGGCGCGCGCGCCACCTTGCAGGGCCGGATCGCCTTGCACCGGGACGAGGGCGCGCTGGCCCGCTTCGTCAACCGTCATCCGACCGCCGCGATGTATGCCGGATTCGGCGATTTCAATCTGTATCGGATGACCGTCGACCGCGCGCATCTGGTTGCCGGTTTCGGCCGCATCCATTGGGTCGCCGCGGAAGAGGTGTTCGCGCCATTGCCGGACGGATACGCCCTAAACGGTCAGGAGCAAGGCGTCGTCGAGCATATGAACGAGGATCACGCCGACGCGGTGGGATTGTATGCCAACAGAATCCTGGGTCTTCCCGGGGTGGGGTGGCGTCTGACCGGCGTCGATGCGGAAGGGGCGGATCTGCGGCGGGACGGAACCTGCGCGCGGTTGCCTTTTGAGAACCCGGTGCGCGACGCCGGTGAGGCGCGCGTGGAACTCGTCCGCCTGGTCAAACAGGCGCGCGCCGGACGCCAATAGGAATTCAGACCGACGTCGTATGCAGCAGACTGTCGCGTGTCGCGGCCAGTTTTTCCTGCAGGACCTGACCGGCTTTCGAGTTGTTGCCCGACCCGCTGACAGCCGCATTCGCTTCGTCACGGATGCCGGACATTTCGTCGACCACGGACGAGCGGAATTCTTCAAGCTGAGAAACCGTGTCGGATGCGGTGGTGACGCAGGTCCGAACGGTTGTGGCGGCGGCCTCCACGCTGGACGCGATCTTGTCCACTTCCTGGCGGCCGGTTCCGGTCAGGGAGGCGACTGTCTCGAACTTTTCGAAAAGACCCTCGATGCGTGTGTTCAGGGTATCGGCGAAACCGTGCACTTCGGTCAGCATGCCGTTGATTTGTTCGGCTGACCCGGCGGCGGCGTTGGCCAGCGCCTTGACCTCTCCCGCCACCACGGCGAAACCCTTGCCGGCCTCGCCTGCACGGGCCGCTTCGATGCTTGCATTGAGGGCGAGCATGTTGGTCTGCGATGCGACGCCGGCGACGTCTTTCGCCATCTCGTTGATACGATCCAAACCGTCATTGAATGTTCTCGATGCTTCCTGAACGGTTTCGCGAAGCGCCAGACTTTCACCCACGGCGCGGTCGATTGCGTCGATCTGGCTGACCGCGCCGTGGGCGCTGGTGCTGATCTGTTCGACGGCGCGATTGCTGTTGTCCGACAGCGATAGAAGATCGCCGACTTCGAAGGCCGCCTGCTCAGCCCGGTCGACGGCTTCGGTGATTTTCTCCAACAGGGCCCCGGAGGCGGCGTTTACTTTCTTTGCCGTGGCCCGCATCCGCCCGACGATTTCGGTGGATTCCGAAAGGGTGTCGCATGCGGTGCGGATAACAGGCAGCGCCGGGTCTTCGCTTTCGGCGGCTGTTTCATCGGCTCGGGATTGGGTCGCCGCCGCGACAGGCGCTTCCGGACGGCTTTCGTTCGCGCCGCTGGTCCGGCGGGCAACCGCATGAACCGCCAGGCAGGCGGCCAAGCACAGCAACGCCTGGATCCCCGCCTGCAAACCGACGCTAATCAATGGATGCAGGAACGCCATCCCGGACACGGCGGCCGACGCGGCCAGGGCGATAACGATGACAGGGAGCGACGCTGTCCGGTTGGCTCCGGCATGTCCTGACATGTGACCATCAATCCCATTTTCTTGACGCCTGTCGCACCGGGTCTTTTCACGGTGCACGGGTCGCGCCCTGGCGCGCTGGTTGTTTATGGCCAGAAGAATGCAACGGAAGTGTTAAAGGCAGGTAAAGCCAACTCTAATGGTGCGCCTGCGTCGCGCAGGTTTCGGAGCTTTCGGACATCCCCGCCGCCCGCGAACTTTCAAATCCCCGTGATTGGAGCTATTACATGCCGCCAGGGAGACGGCGTGCGCAATAACCATCCAAATGCCTCTTTCCGAAGGACCTAAAACCTCTAGAGTCGTTCGGGAACCGGGTGGACCTGTGGCAGCGTCTGGGCGGGGAAATTAGTAGAGACGAAAAGCCGGACGACTTAGGGCTCCGGCATGCAAAACCTATTTGAAGGAGGAGACGTTGGGTAACAACGCCAGCTCGCAAACCCTTTCCAACCATGGAATTTTGAATTCGGGCGCCGTTCATTGGAATCTCGGCGCCGAGCATCTTTACGAGGAAACCATCCGCCGCGGCCTGGGCACTGTCACGCAGGGCGGCGCGCTGACCGTGGAAACCGGTAAATTCACCGGCCGGTCGCCGAACGACAAATTCATCGTCGACGAGCCCGCCAGCAGCGGCAATATCTGGTGGGGGTCGGTGAACCGCCCGACCACGCTGGAGATCTATGAGCGCCTGAAAGCGAAGGTCCTGGCCTATTATCAGAGCCGCGATCTGTTCGTTCAGGATCTGCATGCCGGCGCAGACCCGGCCCACCGGCTGCAGGTGCGTGTGATCAGCGACAGCCCGTGGCACTCGCTGTTCGCGCGCAACATGTTCATCCGCCCCGACCGGCGCATGCTCAACGGGTTCGAGCCGGAGTTCACCGTGCTGCATGCGCCGAATCTGCACGCAGACCCGGCCGTCGACGGCACCAATTCCGAAGTCTTCATCATCGTGAATTTCGCCGAACGCACGGTCCTGGTCGGCGGCAGCCGGTATGCGGGCGAAATCAAGAAGTCGATCTTCGGCATCATGAACTACCTGCTGCCGGAACAAGGCGTGCTGCCGATGCACTGTTCGGCCAATATCGGCGAGGCGGGGGATACCTCAATCTTTTTCGGCCTGTCGGGTACCGGCAAGACGACGCTGTCGGCGGACGGCACACGGCGTCTGATCGGCGATGACGAGCATGGCTGGTCGGACACCGGCGTTTTCGATTTCGAAGGCGGCTGCTACGCCAAGGTGATCAACCTGACGGAAAAGATGGAGCCGGAGATCTACGCCCCAACCCGGCGCTTCGGCACGAACCTGGAAAACGCCGT
>JANQIT010000307.1 GCA_028282025.1 Hwanghaeella sp.
CGTCGACGCCTGCATTGCCTATATCGACGATCCGGGCGTCAGTTACGAACAGTTGCTGGAAATTGTGCCTGGGCCCGACTTCCCGACCGGCGGCATCATTCTGGGCAAGACCGGAATCCGCTCCGCCTATGCGAACGGGCGCGGATCGGTCGTCATGCGGGCGCGGACCCATATGGAGGAGATCCGCGGACGCGAGGCGATTGTCGTCACTGAAATTCCCTATCAGGTGAACAAATCGCGGATGCTGGAACGCATCGCCGAGGTGGTGCGGGACAAAACGGTCGAGGGGATCGCGGATCTGCGCGACGAATCGGACCGGGATGGCGTTCGCGTGGTGATCGAGCTGAAGCGGGACGCGGTCTATGACGTGGTCCTCGCGCAGCTCTATCGGTTCTCCAGCATGCAGACCAGTTTCGGCGTGAACATGCTGGCCTTGAATAACGGCCGGCCCGAGATGCTGAACCTGAAGGATATCATCGCCGCGTTCGTGGCTTTCCGCGAGGAGGTGGTGACCCGCCGGACGGCGTTCGAACTGCGCAAGGCCCGCGAACGCGCCCACATCCTGGCCGGCCTTCTGGTGGCGATCAGCAACATCGATCCGGTGATCGAACTGATCCGCGCCGCCCCCGATCCGGCCACGGCGCGCGCAGCGCTGATGTCTCGGGATTGGGAGGCCGGCGACGTTGCGCCCTTCATCGCCCTGATCGACGATCCGGGGCACGCGGTGGTCGACGGCAAGTACCGCCTGTCGGAAACCCAGGCCCGGGCGATCCTGGAATTGCGGCTGCAGCGCCTGACCGGGATGGAACGGGACAAGCTGGTGAAGGAGACCGAGGAAATCGCCGAGAGGATCCGCGATTACCTTGAGATTCTGCAGTCCCGCCCGCGCCGCCTGTCGGTGATGCGCGAGGAATTGGTCGAAATCCGCGAACAGTTCGGCACACCGCGGCGGACGACCTTGGAAGAGAATGAGTTCGAACACGATATCGAAGACCTGATCCAGCGCGAAGACATGGTGGTGACCGTCACCCAGGGCGGCTACATCAAGCGCGTTCCGCTCAGCACCTATCGTGCGCAACGCCGTGGCGGCAAGGGGCGGTCCGGCATGTCGATGAAGGAAGACGACATCGTCGTGAATGTGTTCGTCACGTCCACGCATACGCCGGTCTTGTTCTTCTCCTCGCGCGGGATGGTCTATCAGATGAAGGTCTACCGGTTGCCCTTGGGCAGCCCGACGGCGCGCGGGAAGGCGATGGTGAACCTTCTGCCCTTGGAAGAGGGGGAGTATATTTCGACCATCATGCCGCTGCCGGAGGACGAGGAAACCTGGGCGGACCAGTTCGCGGTGTTCGCCACCGCAAGCGGAAATATCCGCCGGAACCGGCTGAGCGATTTCACGAACATCAAGGCGAACGGCAAGATCGCCATGAAGCTGGACGACGGGGACCGGCTGGTCGGGGTGCGCACCTGTACCGAGGACGAGGATGTGTTCCTGTCTACGGCGCTTGGCGTCTGTATCCGTTTTCCGGTGCCGGACGTGCGGGTGTTTTCGGGCCGCACCTCGACGGGCGTGCGCGGCATCCGCCTCGGCGCGGACGATACGGTGGTTTCCCTGTCCTTGATGGGCCACAGCAATGCGACGTCGGAAGAGCGTGAGGAATATCTGAAGGCCGCCGCCGCCGCGAAGCGCCTTCAGGGGGCGGATTACGCCGATGACCCGGAACGCCGGCAAAAGGACGAGGAGGCGGCCGAAGTGCTGCAACAGCCGGCCCTGCAGGCGATGATGGAGGCCGAGGAACTGATCATCACCGTGTCGGATGCGGGCTATGGACAGCTCTCTTCGTCTTACGACTACCGGGTCACCGGGCGCGGCGGTAAGGGCATCACCAATATGAACCTTGGTCGCGGTCAGGACAGCCGGATCGTGTCATCGTTCCGCCTGGTGCCGGAGACCGACGAACTGGTCCTGGTCACGGATGGGGGACAGATCATTCGCTGTCAGTCGGATGAAATCTCCGCGAAACGCCGTGGGAGCATGGGGGTTCGGATCTTCGACATCGAAGCCGGGCAGAAAGTCGTTTCGGTCGCCCGCCTGCGCGATACCGAAGAGGCGGACGGCGACGATGCGCCGGAGGGTGAAGAAGCGGACGGCGAAGAACCCGGTGAAACCCAACCGGACATCGACGCTGCATCGAATCCGCCGGAAGGCGAATAGGGCCTGACAAAACGCCGCCTAGCCTATAGATAGGCGAGCCGCGCGTTAAACCGTGGAGCGGCGTGCGCATCGGGGAAGGTCTAGGGGCTTATGGGGGAGCCCCGGATAGGAAGGGGCAAGAGCATGGACCGGGAACGAATAGCCATCTATCCGGGTACGTTCGATCCGATAACCAACGGTCATATGGACATTATTACCCGCGCCGCCAGACATATGTGCGACCGGCTGATCGTCTCTGTCGCGGTAAATGCGGGGAAGGGGCCGCTGTTCAGTCTTGCGGAACGCACGGAGATGGTCGAGGCGGAGATCGCTGCGATAAACGGTGACGGTGACGTCGCGGCGCGAATCGAGGTGCGCCCCTTCGACAGTCTGCTGATCCAGTATGCGGAAGAAGTCGGCGCCGGGATGATCGTCCGCGGCCTGCGCGCTGTGTCGGATTTCGAATACGAATTTCAGATGGTCGGCATGAATGCGCGGTTGAACCGGGAGATCGAGACCGTGTTCCTGATGTCCTCTGAAAAAAATCAGTTCATTTCCAGCCGGCTGGTTAAGGAAATCGCCGCTTTGAAGGGCGATGTCGGCGAATTCGTCTCGCCCCGCGTCGTTCAACGCCTGTCGGAAAAACTCGAGTAGGATTTTTCTAAACTGAAAAAGGTCGGCCCTTATGGCCGGTTTGTGACTTTCTGGACGGAAGATATTTTTAAGTTGGGAGCGTCAAACCCGGTCGACCATGGCACTCTAAACACCCAGCCGACCGGGAGTAACGTTTGCACTACAACGACATTGTGCAATCACCTGACTTGAAATTACGATAGCTACTGAAATACCTCTGGTTACATCAAAATCCCGGCAGCGTTGGACGCACTTATCATCGCGACCCCGGCCAATATTAACGCAAGAAAGAAAAGACCCAATTGGCGGACTTGCATCCTGGCGACCCCTGTGGAACCCGTGAATACCGTTAATGATCTTTACCTACATCGTTTCCCGTTCGAGGGCGATATCCCGGCGAGTCAAGGGTGTCAACAAATGTTGACATTGTTGATGTATATTCTAATTTCAAGTATCAAAATCACTGTGTAATGAATTGAGAAAAAATGAAAAAATTAAGAACCTTAATAGTGTGATCAGCATCACAACATTGTAAATGTGAACGTTCGTTGACGTCTGCGGCGGTGCCGTTGAAAATTGCGGCTACGTCTGTCCGGCGCTCGTCGGCACTTTAGGGGCCGGGTGGAAACTGTGCCGCCCAATGCCGGGCCAAATCGTCCCGCCGGCAAATCCAAACCCGGTCGTGACCCGTCATGTAATCCAAAATCCGATGCAGCGCCGAGATCCTGCCAGGACGGCCGATCAACCGGGCGTGGAGGCCGACTGTCATCATCTTCGGGGTGGTCGCGCCCTCTCTGTAGAGGGTGTCGAAACTGTCCTTGAGGTAGGTAAAGAAATCGTCGGCGACCTGATAGGCGCTTTCGCTGCGTCCGAAGCGGGAATCGTTGGTGTCCAGGGAATAGGGCACCAGCAGAAGGCCGGAATAGTCAGGCGACCAGTAAGGCAGATCGTCGTTATAGACATCCGAGTCGTAGAGGAAGTTGCCCGCCTCAACGACAAGCTTGCGGGTGTAGCGGGATGGCATGCCTGCATAGTAGCCGAGCGGATCAGCGCCTGTCAGATCGCGCACCTGTGCGATGCTTCTGGCGATGAAGTCTCGCTCCTCGTCCTCGCTTAAACTGTCGAAGTCGATCCAGCGCCACCCATGAGGCTGTATGTCGAATCCGGCATCGACCATCGCATGTAGAGCAACCGGGTTTTGTTCGCCCGCAAGGCCAACCAGATTGACTGTTGCGGGCAGCTTACGCTCGGTGAAAGCTTGCAGTAAGCGCCAGTAACCAACCCGCGCGCCATACTCGTAACTGGACTCTATGTTCAAATCCCGGCGGCCAATCCGCGGCGGGACCGTCACATCGGAGAGCCGTACTTCCGACCGGTCGTCACCGTTCAAGACACAGAGTTCGCCGCCTTCCTCGTAGTTGATGCAGAAATTCACGGCGATCCGGGCTTCGCCCGGCCAAACCACGTGCGGTTGGTTGTTTCCATAGCCGATGAAATCACGGGTCGGTCGATCGTGTGGGGCGGGCATTCTGGGTTTTCTTTCGCTTAGATCTGTCGGTAAGCCCGCGCGCTTATGGATGTACGTGCGCGGGCAATGCGGCTTCAATGCAATCGGGGGCGTCCCATGTTACTATTTAAACACCATTTATTAAGAGGTCTGGCATATTCATTTTTTCTAAGACGGTAGTCCAGGCCCGCGTCGGTAAGAGTAACAAGGGCCGGATCCAAAACACTCGATCATGTCGAGAAAGTCGTGAAGCTTTGTCGAGCGGGAATTCTACAATCCGAATGTATTGGTTGGAGTTCGGAAAGTGAACAAGGGGAAGAGTGGTCGGGACGCGGTCGCGCGGACATCGGCGGGTGTTTTCAAGAGATTGCGTTCGGGATTTTCGGTTCCGGTATTCGTCAGCGTGTCCGTCGGACTGTTGATTCTGGGAGCGTGGTTCGCGACAGAGCGTGCGTATACGATGTGGTTGGAAGACCGGGCGCGCATTCAAGTAGCGGATCAGTTGGCCACTCTTCGGGCGCGGCTTGAGGGACGGGTATACCGAAACACGCACCTGATGCGCGGATTGGTCGGGACCATTGCCGCCGACCCGGATATGGATCAGGAGCGATTTGCCCTGGTCGCCAAGCATCTAATGCAGCAAGACTCCCAAGTACGAAATATCGCCGCGGCCCCGGGATTCACCGTGCGCATGGTCTATCCTTTGGAAGGGAATGAAGAAGTTCTCGGGGTTGATTTTCGTACCCTGAAAGCCCAGTGGACGGCGACGGAGCACGCGCTGGTCGTCAAGGACATTGTGATCGCCGGCCCGTTTGAGTTGGTTCAGGGTGGGGTCGGATTGATTGCGCGCTTCCCTGTCTTCATTTCCGCGCCGGACAGCGACGAGGTGCATTTGTGGGGGCTGCTGTCGACCGTTCTCAATATTGACGAACTTTATCGGGTGAGCGGGATAAGCGATCCAGATCTGCCGTTCGATCTGGTTCTTCAAAGCGTCGATGAGCAGGGCGTGGTGAGCGAGCCTTTTTATGGCGATCCTGCTGTTTTGGACCGGCGGCCCGTCGCGGCGTCCGTCTCGCTTCCGCGGGGTGGGTGGATCTTAAGCGCCGTGCCGAAGAACGGCTGGCAAATAGACGGGGAAGAGCTATGGATGGTTCGGGCCTTGTTTCTGATCTTTGGAGCCGGTCTGGCGGGCGGCGCCGGTATGTCGGCCGAATTGCTGCGGCAACGGCTGCGCGCTGACGGAAGACTCTTCAATGCAATTGAGGCGATGGACGATCCGTTTGCGCTGTTCGACGCCGATGACCGCCTTGTTCTCTTCAATTCGAAATATAAGGAGTACAGTAAGGAAGTCGGAGATCAGCTTCGAAAGGGGTTGAGTTTCGAGGAAATTGTCCGCGCCGCGGCCCGGAACCGCGTGTTCTCCGATGCGGAAGGCCGGGAAGAGGAATGGATCTCGAAACGTCTTAGAGAGCATGAACTCGCCGAGCAGGAGTTCGATCAGGAAATGAGTGACGGCCGGTGGCTTCGCGTTCGCGAAAAGCGAACACCGGACGGTGGACGTGTGGCCTTGCGGGTCGATATCACCGAACTGATACAGGCGCGCATCGTTGCAGAGAGCGCCAACCGGGCAAAGTCAGAGTTTCTCGCGATGATGAGTCACGAGTTAAGAACCCCTCTGAACGCTGTTATCGGGTTTTCCGAGGCATTGGAATTGGGCGTTGGAGCAGACGATCCCGACCGCCGCCGCGATAGCCTGCGTGCAATCTCGTCGGCAGGGAAACAGTTGAACGCTCTGATTGGCGATATCCTGGACTTTGCAAAAATCGAAGACGGAAAAATACAGTTCGAACCGTCATTTGTTAGCCCGGCTACCGTTGTTGACGAGATAGAACCCATCGTGCGGCAGGTGGTGGAACGCTGGAACGTTACATTTGAACGCGCCGACTCTTTTTACGGCGATGTATGGGTCGACCCGCTTCGATTGAAGCAAGTTCTTCTGAACTTCACATCGAATGCGGCGAAGTATAATCGTCCGGGTGGTTCGATCACGATTGGATGCACCGAAGTGCCGGGCGGGCGCGTTCGCATCTTTGTGAGCGATACCGGGATTGGGATTCCGGAACGTCATCAGGCGGGGCTGTTCTTGCCGTTCGAACGGGCGAGCGGCAACGCAACGGATACGCCGGGAACCGGACTGGGGCTTACCATCAGCAAACGGTTGACGGAGATGATGGAGGGCGCAATCGGGTATGAAACGGAAGTGGATGTCGGATCGACCTTCTGGGTCGAGTTTCCAGTTCAGCAGAGCCCGGGAAAACTCCAGGCAACAGGTTAGATCCGGAAGGTTCGACAACAGGGCGTTTCAGCAGTCCGTAATTCTGGGATGTACGGGGGAAGAGGCGGTCCGTGCGCCTTGCAGGAATGACCGGATGTCTGGCAGCTGGCCTGGGTAAAACAAGTTCGGCCATGACCGCATAAATCGTCATGTGCACCTTTTATTAAGAAACGCATAATACTCTTGGATGGGTGAGTTTCGGCCCCGGATCGCCACGGCCTGCCGGGCGGAAACGTTGGCCAATAGGAGCGTTTTTCAGCGCATGGCGCACAATCGGACCAGGACAGGAAGGTGGGGGTTGGCCGGCTGGCACATCGACTTGGCGGTGGCCCTGTGCGTCGGCGTGCTTGCGACTGCGGCCTGGCTCTCGACCGAATATGTCTATACGGCCCGATACAAGGAGAATTTGCGCCTCACCCTGTCGGAACAATTGTCCACCCTGCGGGCCAGGCTGGAAGGTCAAATCTACCGTAACACACAGTTAACGCGCGGTCTTGTCGCGGCCATTGTCGCGGAACCCTCGCTCGACCAGCAACGTTTCTCGGAGATTGCCTCCTATCTCCTGGATTCCGACGCACAGTTGCGCAATGTCGGGGCCGCGCCCGATCTGGTTATCCGTTTCGTATACCCACTTGAGGGTAATGAGAGCATTATCGGCCTCGATTATCGGACGGTGCCAACACAACGCGCGGCGGCGGAGCAGGCGGTAGCCGTCCGCGACATTGTCGTCGCGGGGCCGGTCAACCTCGTCCAAGGCGGAGAGGGGCTGATCGCGCGCTTCCCGGTTTTCATCCCGGCCGAGGGCGATGCCGAACCGGTGTTTTGGGGACTTGTCTCCACCGTTCTCGATCTTCAGGAACTGTACCGAGTCAGCGGCCTGTTGGACCCGGACCTTCCTTTCGACATTATCCTTCAGGGGCGCGACGCTCTGGGACCGGCCGGTGAGGTATTCTTCGGTAACCCCGATTTGCTGACCCAGGCCCCGATCTTGACGACGGTTTCGCTGCCTTTCGGATCTTGGGTTCTAGGGGCGGTTCCCAAGGAAGGCTGGCAGGTCGTGCCGGCCGACAAATGGCTGGTGAGGGCCCTTTTTCTTCTTTTCGGCGGGGCAATGATGATGGGGGCAGCGGTTTCCAGCAATCTTGTCAGGCAACGGCTACGCGCTGAGTCCCAGTTGAACAATGCTATTGACGCGATTGACGATCCCTTTGCGCTGTTCGACGCGAAGGACAGGCTGGTTCTGTGCAACAGCCCTTACCGGGAATATTTCGGCGCGGACGCAGAGGCGGCTATCGAGGGAACGACTTTCGAGGAGATAATCCGCTCGGGCGTGGCCCGCGGCCATTACATTGAGGCGATTGGGCAAGAGGAGGAGTGGATTGCGCAGCGGATACGCGCGCACGCCGCGCCTGAATCTTCGATTGAACAGGAATCGCAGAACGGGCGTTGGTTGCGGGTTCGGGAGAAGCGCACGCCCGACGGCGGCCGCGTCGCCTTCCGTGTAGACATTACCGAGTTGAAACAGGCCCAAATGGCCGCCGAGAGTGCAAACCGCGCCAAATCGGAATTCCTGGCCATGATGAGCCACGAGTTGCGCACCCCTTTGAACGCGGTGATCGGCTTTTCGGAAGCGTTGGAGCTTGGCGTTGGCGTGGACGATCCCATACGCCGGCGGGATAGCCTGCAGGCGATTTCCTCGGCGGGTAAGCAACTCAACGCCCTGTTAAGCGATATTCTGGACTTTTCGAAGATCGAAGACGGTAAGATCGACTTCGAGCCTGAGGCTATCGACCCTTTGAGTTTGTTGGACGAAATGCAGCCCATGGTCCAGCAGATCGCCGAGAGATGGAATGTGAGTGTGGATCAGGTCCGCAGTTTCGACGGGCAGGTCATGGTCGATCCGATGCGCCTGAAACAGATTCTGCTGAACTTTATTTCCAACGCGTCCAAGTACAACCGGCCCGGTGGATCGCTGGAAATCGGTTGCACGGAAACGCTGGATTCCCGTGTGCGGATCTATGTCAGCGATACCGGCGTCGGCATTCCCGAACACTACCGGTCGGTCATCTTCTCCCCTTTCGAGCGCGCACAGCATAACGCCTCGGATACATCGGGGACCGGCCTTGGCCTGTCGATCTGTAAACGCCTGGCCGAGATGATGGGGGGCGCCATCGGATTCGAAACCGAGGTCGGCGTCGGTTCTACCTTCTGGGTTGAATTCGCCGTCCACGAGCCGCAACCGAAGCTTTGGGCGGCTGCTTCCTGAAGCGAACTGCGTTTATTCCGGACCGGCTGAGATCGTTTTACCGGCCCGCTGGGCGTAAACCGAAGCGCAAGCGATGCAGCAGACCGGAAAAGAGGGACGATATCCCGATCAATAGCCCGCCATACGGTCGACTCCATGGAGCAGCGGGCGGCCATCTATCAGGCGGCGATAGTTTTCCGCGACATCCTGCAATCCGCCATCCAGGTGCCACCCGGACACGTGCGGTGTGATGGTGATCCTGGCATCGCCCCAGAACGGATGCTCCGGGGGCAGGGGCTCCTGCCGGAAGACGTCCAGAACCGCATGCGCCGGCTTGCCCCCATCCAGGGCGCGTGTCAGGTCGTCATCGACGATCAGCGTGCCGCGCCCGGCGTTGATCAGCATGGAGCCGGGTTTCATATGGGCCAGCATCTTCGCGTCGAACAAGTCCGTGGTGTCCGCGGTAGAGGGGAGAATGCTGGCGACATAATCGCACTCCGCCAGCAGGTCCGGCAGGGCGTCCGATCCGTGGCGGCACTCTACCCCGTCGATCTTCTTTACGGAGCGGCTCCACCCCAGTGTACGGTAGCCGAGAGAGGCGAACAGCCGCGCCGTCCTGCCGCCGATATGGCCAAGCCCGAGGACTCCCACCGTGGCGTCAGCGGTCTTCTTCGGTGCGAAGGAATTCCAGGTCCGGTTCGCCGCATCGGCGGCGTGCTGCAGCAGGTTGCGTTGATCGCGCAGCACATAGGCTAGGCAGAATTCGGCGATTTCCTGGGCGGGCGTATCGGGCTTCAACCGGGTGACGCGGACGGAGGTGGGGAGGTCGGCGCTGTTCACAATTGTCTCGACGCCCGCGCCGAGTTTCTGAACCAACTGAAGGTTCGGGAGATTGCGGGCGATCTGCGGCCTCAACCTTGAGACGGCAAGCATCAGAACATCTTCCATGACGCCGTCAGGCGGGCCGCAATGGATGGCCACATCCGGCAGCATCGGCGTCAGTTGATCGCGAAGATCTTCATCCCGCATCCAGTCGGGTTGTCCGATATCGATAAGAAGAGTCATGGTCGCCAGACAACCTCCATTGGTTTTTGGATAGGGGACGCTGTTTTAGGGACGGCCCCGTAATGCGATTTCGCAAGATGGTTTGTAGATCACCCAATCGGCTAAATCGATTTGGAAAAGCGCCGGTCCGAAGGGGCCGCCGCCCGGTAAAGCCGCATTCGATCATCCGTCCATACGGGCCAGCAGATCGTCCGCAAGGCCTAAACCCTGTCCCTGCATATCGCGCAGGGCGTTTTCAATCGCCGTGCGGAACACGGCCATGAAGCGCGGTCTGTCTTCCGGGGAAAGGCGTCGCTCGAAGAAATGCCCGAATTGAAGAATGGATATGACGGTGCCGGTGCATAACCCCTTTATGGCGCTGTCCACCGTGAAGCGCGCCATGAAGGAGGAGGAACCGAGAAGCGGGTAATAGGCGGCGATCACCTGACGCATGGTCGCCAGGTCTTCCCGCCGTGCGATACCGATCGCCGTCTCGAACCAGTCGGCGAGCTTGTCACGGTACTGCTGCAGCCGCTCTCGGTCGACCTGATCGCCGGGCCGGCAGAAGTCCATTTCGGCAAGGCAATCCTCGATAATCTCCCGGCGCGGCTTGTCCGGCGGCATGGCGTTCAAGGTGCTTGCGATCATTCCTGTCGCCCGTTCCAGCTTCACACCGTCGGAGCAATTGAAGAAGAACCGGTTCGTGAAGGTTTGGAAAAGCCGGTCGAGATAGATCTTACAGAGCAGGAAGGAGGCGTTGGTATAGACCGTTTCGCGCATATTGCCGGGCTGGGGAATAGAGAAGGGCTGCATATGCGCACCCGATTGCCAGTACTCGTCGTCCCGGTCGTAATAGATGGACCCGCTGGCGTGATGCTGCGACGGGTCGCGCGCGCCCATATCCACGCCGAACAGATAGAATTCGTAAAAGCCCATCGAGATACCGGCCCGCACCGCCAGGTTGGCCACGCTGGGACCGGCCATGTTCAGATAGTGATCCTGCTTGGAAAAGAGACGGCTGGAGATGATGGACTCCCGCCAATACATGATGCGGCGTTTGAAAGGTTCCACCACTTCCGGCCGCACCGTGTTGGTGGCCAGCAGGATGATGCCGCTGATGTCGAAGTCGGCGGCGGCGTCCTGGATGATGGTGGCGGCGTCTTTGGTGTTTTCTACCTCTGAATGGAAGTCCGGCACCAGGCCGGCGCTCAGCAGCGGGCGCAGGGAAGTGCTGCATGAAACCAGGACGATATTGTCCCGGTTGCGGCGGATGTCCTCTATCGTATCGTCCAACGACGGGCCGGCGCCGACAACGAATACCGGGATCTCCTTCAAGGGGCGGTCGGCGCGGTCGTAGAGCAGGTAATGCTCGCGGTTCAGGCAGTTGTCGACCGCCTGTTCGAGCATCAGTTGCTCATCCTCGAAAAAACCGTCATTCGCCTCGATAACCGGCAGCAGGGTGCGGACCTCAGCGAAAGTCCGATCCATCACCGGATCGTTGTAGTGCGTATAGACAAACATGCCGTCCAGTTGCGGCAGATGCCGGGAACGCAGGGGGACCAGCACCGAACGGGCGAGCACCAACGGTTCCTCGGCATGCAGCAGCGTGATGCTGCGGCCCTGGATTTCCAGGCTCTCGATCAAGGCGGCCCAGTCGAGAACATGCAGGCTCTGCAGCAGATAGGTGAGGTTCGGCTCCAGGATCACCAGTTCCATGAAGTCGAACATGGCGGCGAGTTCCGGAAGGTGCAGCCCCAGTCCGACACCGAAACACAGCATGTGGCCCGCATCCCGATCCGGCAGCGGATCGAGATACTGACCTTGGAGATTGCCCATGATCTCGCGCATTGCGTCGTGGGTGACCCGCTTTACGTTCGCGGGAACGCCGTTGATGGCCAGGAAGTGCCGGGTCGGTGTTTGCTTGTACCGGGCCAGTTGCGCGGCGATAGCGGTTTCCGGGTCCGGCTTGTAAAGCGGCGCGCCGTTTGCCTGCGTCGGGATCAGGCGAACCTCCCCGCTCTTCCGCACCGTCTCGTCTCGTAACCGTTCGACTCGGTCGGCCAGGGCGTCATGGCCCGATGCCCGCAGGGCGGCGATGTTCCGGCAATAGAGGTCGGACCGTTCGACGCCCGCCGCGGACAGGTCGGAAAGCGGAGGTTGAGGCACTAGATCAGTTCGTCCGTCTTCTCATCAGTTTCACCGAAGCGGGACAAGGCGGGCTTTTTCAGCCCGGCATACAGCCTGTCCAGATTGGCGTTGATGTCGCGGTTGTTACGCTCGAACAGGCTGTTTCCGTGGATGTCGCCATCCACCAGCAGCGGTCCGAAATTCTCCACTTCGATCACCCACATGGCCTGTGCAATGCCCAGTTCGTCCAGCCAGTGAACGTCCCGGACGCGCTTGATCCCACGGCCCAGTAAAGCGCCCGTGCCGTACCCGACCGTGGTCAGGTACACCGCGCCCGCAGGCACGAAAAGCGATTTGTAGTCCGATTCCGACATACCGCCCTTGCCGATGATCATCTTTGCGCCCGAAAGGGCGAACCATCGTTCCATCCATTTCGCGAAGCGGAAGCTGGCGGTGGCGGTGACGGCCCCGATTTCGGAACTGCCGTCGGGATTGACGGTCGCCGCTGGCGAACAGTGAAAATTCACGTTTCCGACCTGGGCCGGGTCAACGGGAAGGGGGTTGCCCTCTTCTATCACCCGCTTGTAGACGCCTTCGCGGCCGGTATAGATCACGCCGTCCAGAAAGACGACGTCGCCCAGTTGCAGTGCTTCCAGATCTGAGGATTGGACCGGTGTTTTCAGCCGTACTTTCCGAAGTTCAGCCATGGCTATTCCGCGGCCTCCCGCGCGCTTGGGCTCCATTCCACGGTGTCGCGCCGCATATAGGGCGTGAACCAACGCGGGTCGGTCCGGTATTCCACCCGCCCATCGGCGAAAAGCCGCGCCGTCGCCCGGCGGGATGACAGGCAGAAACAGTGCACGCTGACCGGCATACCGCCCGTATGGGTATAGCCGACTTCCACATGGCAATCGACGACCATACTTTTGCCGACAAAGCCCATTGCGCCCATGCCGATGGAGTTCCCCAACTCCTGCAATTCAAGCTCCAGCTTGGCGATTTCCGGGTCCGGATTTCGGTCTCCGACAATGCGCAGGCAGGCGGCCTGCTTGCCCATCACCATACAGGTATCCTTCGAGCCGCCCACGCCCACACCGACAATCGCCGGCTGGCAGGCCAATCCCCGCTTGCCGAAGGCGATCAGGGTGTCCAGGACGAAGCGCTTGATCCCGTCGATACCGTCGCCCGGGAACAGCATGCGGTAGTCGGTGCCGAACAGTCCGCCCTTGTGAACCGTGGTGATATCGATCCAATCGGCGTCCGGCTCGAAACTCCATTCGACCTCCGGCGCGTTGATCCCGACATTGTTGTTATGATCGGTGCGCCACAGGGGATGCACGCGGTTCGGGCGCAAGGGCACGTCTGTTGTGGCGCGCGCGGTAGCCCGGCGAAGCGCGCCTTCCACGGCGACAAAACCGCCTTCGACAGAGGCCTCGTTACCGACCTTCACGTAGTAGCGCGGCAGGCCCGTATCGGCGCACATCGGACGGCGGTCTTCCTTGGCCGCCTCCCAATTCTCCAGCATGGCCTGGAGAACGAAGGAGGAAAGGTCGCCGTCTTCCGCCGCCGCCATCTCCTTGATACCGTCCAGATAATCGTCCGGTATCTCGATCCCCGCCTTGGCCATCAGCGTATGGGCGGTTTCCTCAACGGTCGCGGTTTCGATCATGGTTCCCTCTCCTATCGCGCCGCCGCTGTCGGGGGCGCGCCCGCTTCATCCTCGATCAGGGACTCGCCGGGCTTCACGATGGAGAAGTCGACCGGCACGTTCCTGACGGTCAAGTTGTCCCCGTCGCGCGTTATCTGAGTGTAGGTGGAGCTTTCCAGATCCCGGGTTTCGGGAAAGTCCTCTCTGAAATGAGCGCCGCGCGAATCCTCTCGCGCCAAAGAGGCCGCCGCGATCACGTCCGAAATCTGGAACAGGGAATCCAGATTCAGCCAGTCGTGCCAGGTCAGATTGAAGGCGCGGTCCGTATCCGGCAGACCGATATCGTTAAGGTCGTTCTTCAATCCGGTCAGCGCGTCCGTGGCCCGGGTCAGGCCCTCCCGGGTCCGCATGATGCCGACATCGTCCCACATCACCTGCCAAAGGGCCTCGCGAAGCGCGCCCAGATCGGCGGATTTCTTCCCGAACGGGTGTTCGGCGCGGGCAATCGCCCTATCGAGGCGCGTTTCGTCCGGATCGGCCCATGTCCCCTCCTTGGAGACGAAAGCCGCCATACTGTCGCCGGCGATCCCGCCATAGACGGTGGAGTTCGCCACACCGTTACCCCCCAGGCGGTTGGCGCCATGAACGCCGCCGCAATCCTCCCCTGCCGCGAAGAGGGCGGGGATCGCCGTCGAGGCGTCGATTTCGAATTCCACGCCGCCCATCATATAGTGGGCGGTCGGCACGACCTCCACGCGGCCGCCTGCCAGATCG